>NC_013532.1:0-301701 GCF_000024505.1 Anaplasma centrale str. Israel | reverse complement strand
AAACAGACGGATGTGCGCCGCGCCTACCGCACAGCAGCACCAGCGGAAGTGGCCTAGTTAAGCCTTACGATATCATAAGGGCTATCAAGCGAGAAAGTAGGCACGTCCACATAGAAGACCTGCGCCTTGTCTTCATCCACGAATTGATACCACCCGTTCATAACCCCGGACGGCGTACTGAGGCACGTACCACTAGTGTACTCGAAAAACCCCCCGGGCTTTAGCACGGGCTGACGGCCCACCACACCAGACCCGCTGACTTCGTTTATCATGCCTTTAGAATCTATTATCTTCCAGCTACGCTTCAACAGCTGTACAGTAGAATCACTGACATTCTTGATCCTGACGCTGTAAAGCCATATGTAGCAATTCTCGTGCGGCATCGAATGCTCCTCGAGGTAGCTCGGTGTTACCTCAACTTCTATCAGACCAGTCGCACCACTACATCTAGGCGTCGTCATAGCGCAGCACCACCCCACAACTTCGAAAAACAAACGCGTGGTCCACCAGACCCTAATTGAAGTATCTCCCCCCAGCGGTATAATTATAGTTGCTTTTTGTTTCTACATCAATCGCTATCACATGCCAAAATCATATGTCCACACTGGTACCATCATTGGCATCATGGGCGGAGGACAACTCGGTAAGATGACGTCCCTAGCCGCATCAAAAATGGGTTACAGGACCCACGTATTTGCAGAACACCATGATGACCCAGCAGTCTTCGTTACCAACACCTCCACCATTGGGAGTTTTAGTGATGGCAGCAAACTGTCGGATTTTGCATCTGCAATTAACCTCGCGGTAATAGAATTTGAAAACATACCCATTAGTGCAATAGACATCATTGCAGAAAAAGTCCCCGTGTATCCGGGCAGAGCTGCACTGCATATTGCGCAAAACAGGATACGAGAAAAGCAGCACATACGTAATCTTGGCATCCCGGTAGCGGATTTTGCGGTAGTGAACAGCCACGCAGAACTTCTAGGTAGCATTGACGACATTGGCTACCCATGCCTACTCAAGACCGCAGAGCTAGGATACGATGGCAGGGGGCAGTACACGCTAAAAAGCAGCAGCGATATCGCCGGGGCGTCATCCCTAGATTGGAGCCGCAGCTATATTTTGGAAAAGTTTGTCGATATTCACGAAGAGATCTCCCTGATTATTGCTGTGGCAGCGGACGGATCACACGAGCTGTTTCCAATTGCCCAAAACTATCACGTTGACGGCATTTTGGATAGATCAATCGTCCCCGCACAAGTCAAGCGTTCCGTGCATGAGCAGGCGGCAGAGATGGCCATCACCATAGCAACTTCGCTTGGCATTGTGGGAATTTTAGCTGTTGAGTTTTTTATTACAACAGACGGATCATTGTTGGTAAATGAGATAGCGCCACGCCCGCATAATTCCGGCCATTGGAGCATGGATGCGTGCAATGTTAGCCAATTTGAGCAGCTAGTGCGCGCGGCGTGTGGCTTGCCGCTTCGGAAAGTGCAGTTGCTTGCGCCTTGCGTCACAAAAAACGTTTTTGGTGACACGGCCGCAGTCTACCAAACACACTCACATTCGAATAGTAGCGTACACATATATGGCAAATTAGAACCTAGGCAGCGCAGAAAGATGGGGCACGTAAATATTCTCGATTATTAGGCAAGTGCCTATCGTATATTGTGGTTGGCCCCATGGCTACCCAACGCAAGAGCTGGGTTTTCACCAACACTTGTGGTGGGGCTGTAAAATTACGCGATGGTTCAGCCCTGTGTGACAATGCAGTTCGCTTTAATCAACACAGTGCAGTTTTATGATGCCAGAGTCTGGCAGATCTGCAGGCAATTCATACGGCAGGCTGCTACTGTAGAGAACTTCAAGCCTGCTATTGCCCGCGTTATATGCTGTACTCATTCTGTAGGGGGTAGGATGAGCGCTGCCACGTCTCTCAGCCGGCAATATGATGCAGTCACTGCTCTCATGGCTTGTCAGATCAGTTAGATCCACGGGGCCTACACACAGCTTCAGTAGGGTTTGCAACCGCATAGAACTGGAGTTATGTCTTATATTGAATATTGCAGTCAGTGTGTCCTGCGGGGCAAGGTTTTTGACCAAGTGCACAGCCTTTTCGCTCACACCCATCTCGTACAGCTCGGCTTTCAAAAACTGACAGCCCTTGAAGATTCCACTTTTTGCGTACTGGTATTTCGGTATGTTGTGTATCTCTCTTTGGCCACTTGGTCCGGTGTACGAATCGCTTGCGGCATGTATTTTAGCTTTCTTTGATGCCAGTATGCATAGGCCTTGTTCGTACGGATCACCAACTTCTATGGTTTGCGCATCTAACGCTGTTTTGTGTTTATGTAGGGGGGCTGAATACCGCATAGGCACTTTGTCCAAATCTGGGCAGAATCTCTCTACGTTACCCACAATACCCATCCTTTTTATATCATCTTTCGGTAGATATAAAATTCCTTGCGGGCCAGGAATTAGCGCATCCAACAATTCCTGCCTCTCCCGTAGCGGTATGTCAGGAAATCCGGCGCACCCTTCACTGACCAAACTTCTTTCACCAGCCCCCAAGTCAACCGTAGTTTTTCCCACAAGCAGGTCTAGTACTTCGCGCCCTTCTGCGTACCTGCCAGCCAGCCGTGCATAATCCGCAATGCTGACACGTCCCTGTTCGGTTCTGATCATGGCACGATATTGAGCCATGTGTAGCGCACACTCCGTGCAGTATGTAATTACTGAATATACTCCACCACCATAGGTGCCAAATTTAAGCCCAATATCCCTATAAACCCCCGCGCTGGGAGCAAACTGTTGGTTAATCACCAGGCACCTGAGGTTGCTCTTATCACCCGACAGGTATAAGAGCTCAGGTTTAGAGCCATCCCCGCACAACATATGCCCAGCTCGCACCACTTTAACCTTCATGGGGTCAGATACAACTTTCTTCGGACACTTGGCATATTGCTCAAACATGTAATCATCTGACACAACCGGGATTATAGCCGACAACGCGGCAGGAAAGGTCATTGTTTGGCCTACCCGTAACTCAAAAACACACTTCTTCTCGTTGCGACACCCGGGAAACTTCACCCCGATTGCATTGCGTTTGTTGCGCACCCTGTAAACTGTGGGTTTGGGTAAAAAAGGCGTGGGCACGCACTCTGTGTATACATTCACGCCTCCTTCCTTGTACGTACCGCATATCACGTCTTCGCGCATTTTTTTCTCAACATCAATGACGTAGGTGCTACCCAGCAGAGTCACTGTAAACTCTTTTTTGGTCTCCCCAGCTTCCAGGTTCAGGTATAAATTACGCCCAACAGAAGGGGACGTACCTTTATTCTCATCGGTGTAGCTTACAACCCGAATACCTGGACGAAAATAGTTCTGGTTGGCGAACGATACCGGAACAAACTTCACACTTTTCCTCCCAGGCAAAAAGTCACAAAAGCCTGGAGCATCTGCAGGTATCAAGGGCCTACAGGCGGAATGCTTACACTTAATGTTGCCATGCATGGCGTACATGCTATTGTGACAATATTCCGAGACACAGGCACATAGGTCTCCGCTTTCTTCATCAAAATATACTGACCCACAGTACTCAATAGCGTTCGGCAGGACGGGAGGCATAGCCCTCGTGGTAATCGCTGTGTAATAGTCCCTCATTGTCTGTATGTCGCGGCTACGGTACCCAGGTATTCTGACGCTCGCTCCCGGACCGGCAGAAACGCACTGGCGCATATGGCAAAAGTGCACGCTTGGGTTAAAAAACTGCTCCCTTGAATTATCCGCCCCAGCCTTGCTCTTGGCAATATGGGGATTGGTAAAGTTTATGAGCCTGGGTCCCGCTGCATACACACACGGGCTTACCACACAGGATAGTACAAAACCCAGAATAGACACGCATACGGCTTTTGCTGCACGATGGTACATAGACGGCGCGTTACCAAAAGCCGCATGTCTTAATGCGGAAGGGTTAAGAAATCCATACTACAGACAATGATGTTACGGAGCCGCGCTATCATTTCCGAGCGCTAATCATACAAGCGCTAAAGGAAATTCCGGCATGCACCGCGCAAAGGCCTCATTTATATATGCTCCGGAACAACCCCACAAAAAGTTGAGCAGTGAGTTGTATAGTCTTACTCCACGTGCCAGTTTTATGCACACAGCCCTGCTCCACACACGCGATCCACTGCACATGCACAGCCTACTGCACGCACCACCTCACACGCACAGTCTACTCCACGCACCAGCCCTACTCCACACACGCCATCCACCTCACACACCAGTCCTGCTCCACACGTCATTCACTCCACTCCAACCCACTACAAACGGCACTGCTCTCGGCCACTGGAAACTACCGGAGAAACGGGGAAAGTCCCACTTACGCGCGCAGTCCAACCCACCCCACACGCAATCCACTCTTCTCCCCCCCCCCCCAACCAACTGGGAGGCCTGGCTCTCGCCTTGTGGAAGTCTTTACGTTTGATTACAATGACGAGTTGGTTAAGTTGGAGTCTATCACGCTTGCGCGATTCTAGTTAGGAAGAATGACGAGTCTCAGTACAAAGCATGCACATCATATTGCAGTGGCAAACACTGCCCATGCTGTGTCTGGAGTGCTCATAAGTATGGGTATATTGCTAGCATCCCTCAGCATTCTTGCGGTTTTTCTTGCGGTGCTCATGTATTTCAGTGCAGCTGCAAGGATATTTTCGCTTTCTGCCACCAATGCCGCCACTGTTTGCGCCGCAGTAGCGTTGTTATCAGCGTGCATCGTATTTTGCTCGGTAAGAGATTTAGTCAAATCTTGCAAGCAAGTTAAACAAGCGGGGAAGGAAGAATCACCAGCAGTCCAGCCATTACAGCCTATTCTCACTTCTGTGACTCCCCACTCTGAAGCGGCAGCCAACACACGTAGACAGCAACGTATACGTGGGAGTAAGCACGGGGATGTCATAGCAGAAATTGCCAATAGCGTCGCATCTCTCGCCATGATCGCCACTTTCACCGCTCTTGCCACTGTTGTTGGGGTCGCCATTGCCAGAATCTTCAATTCCTCAGTTGCCTTTGTTGGGGCCGACGTTTATAGCACTGACGCTTTTGGTACAGCAAAAGTCGCCATAGTTGCCGCAGCAGCCGCTGTAATTTCTGCGGTAGTCACAGCTTTATTTGCAGCAATAGCCGCTAGAGCCGCAAACCGCAGTACAATGCCGGCAATACCACCGGAAGATAAGACGGCAACCGATAAAGCAGTCACACAGGTAAAACACGCAAACCTCGCTATCAAAATTTCCGGCATAACCGCAATAGCAGCAACTTCAACCGCGGCAGTGGCTGCACTAATAGTGCCCTTTGCTGCTAAGGCCAGCGAAGCATTTGCCATTTCTTGGGGCATGACCACAGCTGCCAGAACCGCAGCAGCTACAACACACACCACTGGCATCATAGGCACCGTCAGTACCGCTGCGTACCTACCACATGCGCTCATAGCACTATCTGTTGCATGCTCGTTATGCCTGCTGATACATATTGCGGTGGATATCTATTTGGCGCGGATACCCTCCTCCCAGCCTCGTGGCAAGCAACGTATTTCCCACCAGGTGGCAGACCGAGCACGCAGCACTTTTTCAAAGGGCAACTCCCTACAGCCCAAGAGCGCACCCGCTAGTCCGCATGATGACCCTACCCGCGGTCACAGCGATTTTAAGCATAACAACCCTGCTGATAGAAACATGACCAGCAGGCCATGCACTCCACCTACAGCTGCAGATCCAAAACACACAACACTCGTAGCAGCCATCAGTGCTGTGATGATTTGCAGTGCAGCCTTTCTCATGCGGAATTATGCAATGCTGGGTGCCGTTGCTCCACCTGCAGCACTACTACTTTATGGTGTGATAGCCTGGGTGCGTAAGATGAGTTGTAATGAGGTACAGGAAGAAGTTTTAAGTAGCAAGATTGACGGTCCCACAGCTGCTATGCTGCCACACATGTATGATGTTGCGTTGCAGACTGGCAACTAGAAATACGTAGATCTCACATCTGGCAGTTGTAAAACTGTTGCAATATTAACCACAGTGTGATAGATTGTGGCCCAGTGCTTGCACTGAAAGTGTAGGGATATAGAATCCCCATTACGTGTTATGGAGGCCACCCCTTTGGTGGTTGCACCTACTAGCACACAAGATCTAACTATACATCCAGGAGGCAGTGGGAATGTGGCGGCAGGATATTTGCACCATGGTGAAAAATACTCCCCTCCCATGGGCTTTGGTCCCCTTAGAGTTTGCTGCCCTAGGTGCATTACTAACAGTCCTTCCTCTAGCTGCTGCACAGGAGTATATTCGCCGGCGTAATGGAGGAGAAAAGCCAGCACGAAGTCCCTTCTGGAAAATTGCCAGGTGGTTGCCTGTACCTATAGTGACTGTTCCCCTCCTGCTTGGTGCAACATTCGTCTGCTGTAGCTGCAATAGTTGGGCGTACTGCTTCGAGGTACAAGGTGAAACATCTCGGGGGGGGGGGAGCGTGGAATATAGGGACCATCAGCAACACCCCGTAGCACATACTTCTGCAACAAGTTACAGGAGTGGTGCACCAGCTGGGGTGACTGCTGCAGGGTCGCGATCTTATCAGCAGCAATCTGCAGCCAAAGTGCCACAACCCGCACAGCATCAGCAATGCTCAGCGGCTTCCATCACTGCAGGCAATCATATCACTTGGGATGACGGCGGCAAACGCACTTCTGTTTTCGTCAGTGCAGTGAACAATGATGATATGCAAGTCCGTCACAATACTGACCAACCTCGTAATGTGATAGTGCAAGGTTCCGGTAGAGATTATACAGTGACAGAGGGTGTATTAGTACTGACAGTGCATTGGCTGCCTAAGAGAGCCTCACCAACCAAGCAGGAGGTTGCTGTGTCTGTCCATGCAGCTGGGAAGGTGGAGGTAGAACCTCGGTATCAGCGGACATGTGGCAAAAAAGGGGAAAAGTTGGACTTTGACGGGTGCAAAGTGTCCCTGGGAGGGACCTCTTTACAAAGAGCGCTGTCTCAGGGATACTGGAAGAGGATAGCAGCGTCCATACCACAACAACCTACCACTGCGGTATCAACGTCAGGAAAACCACCTTCTCACTTGGTAAAGGTCATGACATTTACTGGTGATAAGCTAGTAACACTGGCATCTACAGTGATTCAAGAAAGGTAAAAAAGATTGAGCCGAGCGCGACTGCAGCGGAGTCTCTGCTGAAGGATAGGTGCAATAGCGGCACTGTGTGTTGCAGGGGCTGTTGGTAGCCCATGGATGGTTGCAGCTGTTGAGGATGTGTTGAGTCTCCCAATACTATCGCAGTATTCTCCATAAGGTTGTGTGCTACCATCTCACATTTACTGAAGCCCAGTTATACAGGAGTTAGGCTGGCCTCTGCGCTACCACCCAGCACTAGCATTCATTCCTTATGCACTGATGGCATTCTCTACATTGGTCAATATCTGCACAATCATTCAAACCATCGCTGATCTATGTCCCAACCACACAGCCCTAGCATTCCTCCCATATGTGCTGATAGCATTCTTTGCATTAGTCTCAGTATGTACTGCTGTTCAAATTGGTGCTGATCTTTATTATCCCCCCACCTACACACAGCCCTGTCCTCCATGGCTAGAGTGCTGTTGAGGGTGTGTCTGGGGTGCTCATGAATATGGGTATGCTGCTGATGGTATGTAGTGTTATAGCAGCACTGTGTGTTGCAGGGACTGTTGCTTTAACAAGTCCATGGATGGTTGCAATGGCTGGCGTAGCTGCAGTATTATGGGCAGTGATAACAGGATTTTCTATAAGGGATTTAGTTAGATCTTGTAAGCAAGTTAAACAAGTAAAGGAAGAAGGATTAGTTACTGTTCAATCATTACAACCTGTTCTTACTCCTGTAACTCCTAATCCTAAGATGTCAGAGGTTGGTAAGAGAGTAGGTTATGGTGTGGTTCAGGCCGTAACGGGGGAGGCAGTAGGTTATGGTGTAGCAGCTGCTGTAGGTGATGGTATAACAGCTGCAGGTACTGCAGCTGCTGCTGGTGCAGGTGGTAACGGCTTGGTTGCTAGTATATGGAGCTTCCTTGAACCTGTTGTAGATGGTGTAGGTACTCTCCTCGGAGTTAGTGTTGCGGGTGCTGCGGCTACTGCTGGTACAGTTGCCGCTTGTGCTTGCGCATTCCTCCCATATGCACTGATGGCATTTTCTATCTTGATCTCAGTATGTTCAGTAATTCAGAGTATTGCTGATCTGTATTCTGCTAAGGTTCCTGTGGTATCTCTACACAAAGGGGCTGTTGTTGTAGGAGACCCTCCGCACACCACACACGGTCAGCTAAGGGCAGCGGCCTAGTGTGCCACGTACATACCCAATACACAAATGCACGCGCGGCAAACCCCCACACTAAAACGATGTGACAGCGCCTAAACACGAGGTTGAAACACGGACGGATTAGGGACCCAGCCGCTATCCGGCCTATGCGCAGTACCAGAACCCGATGTGTTATCAAAAACCCGTACATCCCACCAGGCACTTCTACCGCCCTGTTTTGCTGTACATTCCCCGCTTATATTTCTTGTCCAGCTCCTCCTTTTTCTTCCACCAAGACCGCTCCGGAGAGTAGCGATTATTCGTGTAACCCTCCTCGAAGTGTATGCACTGCTTATCGTCGCAGCCGGACATTTGCCGCACCTTGAACTGTTTAGCCAGGAAGTATTCATAGTCCTCCTCACTCTTAAACACTTCTTCGTACTCCTGCAGGCCTCCCATGCAACTGTAGTGACCGCTACCTATGGTCCACCAAGCATACCACGGACAGTACAGGTACTTCTTCTTCGCCGGCCACTCTGGCGGAGCAGGCTTAGGCTGAGGTTTGGGTTTTGGTGCAGGCTTAGGTTTCTCAATTTTCAGATGCCTAACCCCAGACCCAGCAGCCGCCCCACCTGTAGTAGACCTGGTGGTGCGTCTTCCTGCTGCTGTGGTCTCACCCGCAGCAGATTTTGCTCCCTCAGGCATCGTCCCGGGCTTAGTCCCTTGCGGCTTCGCCTCCTTGGGTTCTTGTCCCTTAGACTTCTGCGCATCAGGCCGCTGAGCACCAGACGTACCAGCAGACCCAGGCTTCCACGTCGTCTCGGTAGACGACCCCTCGTCAGCTTCACCAAGTTTCTTTTCCTCTCGACTACGCCCTGATGCCTCTTCGGATTCAGTGTCTTTCCTTTCATCAGGCGCAAGTTCTTGTGTCCCTACGGTATCCCACTGCTCACAGGTGATCATAACAGCACCACTTTCTCCCAAGCCGGGCGTAGCATCACCATCCTGGTCCCAACATCCTCCCATACCCGGAACAAAGACCTCATTCTCACGCCACTTAGAGTACCTAAGCCTTCGCTTACACAAGCTCCTGGGCAGGCTGCGTCCTTCGAAATACTCCTTCACCTCCAACACTTGTTCTTTCTCCCGCGTCAGTGGGAAATTCATCTCCAGAGGAAACTTCGTGAACATTGCACGCCCTTCCAGCAGCAATTTGGTAGCCCCATCATCGCCTGCCAGCACGTCTCCAGTGATAGTGCGGTAGCTGACCATCAAGTCCTTAATCGCCTTGACATTCAGCACCCCGGCCTGCGTGCTCCCTCCACCCACAGCCCGCATGATTTCATAGCACTGCTCCCTATCTTGCTGACTGTGCTGCGTGCCATTTTGAGCGCCGTTCTGGTTTCTAGCGGAGCTTTTTTTCTGCACACAGAATTTCACTACCGTATCACCACCGGCACCTGTATTGGCACCGTAATCCTTTGAGTCTGGAGTTCGAACATACTTAACTGGGTGTTGTTTGTGGCTTTCCTCCTTCTTAGGCTTGCCATGTTCGCCGCCCTCCCCAATATCAACTTTGACCGAAAACTCCAGGTCACTGATCCTGATTCCATGTTGCTTACTGTGATGAGCAAACACGTCGCAGTTATAGTTGCCATCACAGCTGGGATTGCGCAGTATCCCGACAACGTACTGGCCCGGCCTTCCGGATCTGCGTGCACCTATGTCGGTTATTGCAGCAGCTTCGCCTCCTCCCCATGCCTCAATCTTATAGAACTGGCACCACTTGTTGTTTTGCGATGGCAAAGTTCCGGTTATACGGTTCCCGCTGGAAGCTTCAAACTTCAGTACCACGTACTCCTTGGCAACTGTTTGTACCTTCTCGCTTTCAATTTTGTACTCCGGCTCATACCAATACCTGGAAAAGTCATCTATACACAAACCACGATCATAAAGGCTCAGGGGCTGTAACTTAACCGCTGGGTCGCTTCCCTCTTCTGCAGCCTTATCTCCGGCAGGGACCCTAGATGGCAAGTCGTAACCCGCCCCCATACTGACGCGCCCTCCGAGCGATATTGGGCGGTAGTCATCCATGCTTACGTATTCGTATGTGCAACCTTCGATCTTTTTCCCCGGTGCATAGTACTGCGTGTTTAGGTCAGCACACCCAGTGAGGCTACCCGGCTCAGTGGTAAACCTGCCTGACTCGTAATAGTACACAGTGTTTGCATCAGCACGTGCGCAAGGATTGCCCTTACCACCACTTGATCTGGTTCCACCAGATAGCGTCTTGGGCACCACAAAGCGCCCATCTTTTACCACAATGCTGTCCAAAATAGGCTGACTGAGAAGCTGCAAATTCATAGAGTACCTGTCGTCACACACGACCCTCCTCGCATCGTCACCCTCACCTGCCAGCACGTAGCGCCTCAACATTTTAGGCTGCTTCCTGAGCCACGTGCGGGATATACCCCCATCATTGGCATTATTAGCAATTTCGTAATCAGAGATATCAGTCCCCGATCCTATACCCGTAATACACATGACCCTGGGTTTACCGGTCTTCACCACGTAATACTCACACTTGCTGTCACCGCTATCATCGCTCGTCTTATCGCAAACACCTCCAAGTTCGCGGTTCGGACCCGCAGCAACACCGACAAACTCTACCTTGTTGGCATTACCACCGTGTTCTTTTGCTATTTCCGTGATTTTCTGATGCATAAAATCTATGGAGGAATACCCAAAAAACGCCCCCACAGGGTGTTTGTAGTAGCTAGTGTCAGTTTTCCACTTTTGGCTGCTAGTCCCGCGCAAAAGCTGTAAGGTACTTGATATTCTGCTATCACTCGACTTGTTGTCGATATCCACACACATACTCTTGCCACCGAATTGCACGCATTCCCTGAGCTTACGCTCACACGTGTCGAACCCAGAAGATCTGGTTATGCGGTCTGTATTGGTGATGTGCTGTCTGTACCACTCGGCGAGGGTTGGAGAATCTTCTTTCTCTACAATCTTCTCTTCATGTATCACCCATGTACCGTCTTCATCCGACACCACCCACCTGCCGCTTGTATTAGTACCGCTTGTGTGTTTCTTGAGGTGTTGCACGAACGCCCGGTCGGACTCATCCTGGCGACTATTGTTGTTCAGATCAAGGCGCTCTGCTGCACTTTTTACTGTATTCTCGCCCCTGATGAACTGAACCATATACTTATCAGATTTACTGTTACTGATACGATACTCAGTTCTGCTGGCGGCGCTGCTCTTACAATGTTGCACAATATACTCGTCACGCTTATAGCCCCGCCCCACCGAATCCGTGAGGCTATAGGCTTGGTAGATCCTGGGCAACTCCATGGGCGGAATCGGCAAACACTCTTCAAAAAGCTCGGTACTCATGGCCTCGTCGTTGCCATAGTACCTTACGCATACGGCATCTTGCTCCCTCCTTGCCTTCAAATAGTGTGTAACCCCACCATCAGAAAAGGAGTAGCTCTTCTCCTGCTCGGAAATCGCCCACTCCTGTTCTTCCTTAACATCCTTCCAACCCTTTGTATGCCATTCATACTCATCCTTCTGGCCGATAATGCCTTCAAAGACCGGGCTGCTTCTGCCCGGGTTGATTATATGCTTTCTGACTTTGCGGTGGAGCACCTTGCTGCTCTCCCTATCTTGTTCCCAACTTTCGACTATTGCCACAAATCCCGGGCGCCAAAAGCTCTGTTTGGAAAATTCCAGCGGAACAAACCTGACCTTAGCTGACCTCTTGCGACCGGGTAGCACATTACAGAAGGGTCCAGCATCGCGCACAAGTGGCTTATTAAAGCACCCCAACTCTTGCATACAACTTCTGTTCCAGCCACTAGGATCCCAGGGGAGATTGCATGCGAGCGCTTTGCACGCACAGATCTTTCCCGGCCCAGTCTGATCTTTCACGCCATACGTCATTACAAAAGTGGGAAACACATACCTGCAGTCCCCCTCATACATGCGCACGCAGGTGCCGCAGGCCGGCCACGCCCCACAAACTTTCAGCTTAGCAGCCAGCAGTGGCGTTGATGAGCTGGTGTCTGACACCTCCTCAGCCAAGGACACACCTTGGACACCGAGCCGACAGGTGCTGACCGGAGTATTCTTAAACTCACGCGCGGTATCGGAGCTTCTTCGTGCAAGAGTAGAGGAGCCAGCGGCGGCTCCCGCTGTGCAGGGCGTACCGGATAGGAGAAGCGCTACAGCCACGGCAGCGAAAACGTGGCGCCACCTATCCCAAAACAACATTCACTAACCCACCAGAACACGTGCCCACGTACGGTAACTCAGCAACGCTAAAATTTGCTTAATCCACTATACAACCGAGGCGTGAAGGTAATGGTAGTGTACCTAACTTGAGATCGAGTAAGACATCTACACACATTACCAATTTATAGAGATGCCCCACAAACCCTGAGCTGGGTTAACGCCTTCTTTTATCTTTTATCTTTGCAATAGTTTTTACCACTCCCGCAATTGGTGTAGCCCTCTCTGTAATGCACACACGACTTATCGTCGCAGCCCCACATGTACTTCACCCTCACCCAAGTATTTCTATACGCTTCAAACGCCTGCACACTATTAAACCAGTCAGTATACGTTTTTATGCCTCCGGTACAGGAGTAACTGTCCTCCCATGAGCTAGTCTGGAACCTAGCCCACCATGGACAGTACTTATATGTTATTTTTATTTGCGCTTTGCCGCTGACTTCCTCACAACTGCCCTGCGGCAAGCCGTCACACCTCTTAGGAGTAACTTTGGGTGCAGATTCAGCGGGCTTTGGCGCCCTAGCCCCGGTTGCAACCGGCTTAGTAGCCTCGGCTTTAGTAACAGCGGGTTTAGCGGCAGCTGGTGGGGCGGCAGTCGACGGTGCAGGGTGATGCCCGCCGGTACTCCGTGCGCCACCAGGCGTTTTCTTTCCATCGCCGAATGTGGGGAGAGTTCCTGTGTCACCCCACAATTCACAGGTAATCATCGCGGCTCCGCTCTCGCCAAACCCTGGCTTGACTTCTCCATCTTTCCAGCATCCCCCCATACCCGGAATAAAGAAATCACCGAAGCTGCGATAGATGTAATACATGTCTTTCCACGTGCATAACTCCCTGGGCAAGCTTCTACCACGAAAATGCTCCGCGATCAAACCCAGCCACTCCTTTATCTTGCCTTCCTGGTCATACAGCGGAAAGTTCATTTCCAGCGGGAATTTCGTAAACATCGCGCGCCCTTCCAGCAGCAATTTAGTGGCTCCATCGTCGTCTGCCAGCACATCTCCAGTGATAGTCCGATAGCTCACCACCAGATTCTTAATGGCGCTCTCATCTAGAGTTCCGGCACGTTTACTGCCGCCCCCCACTGCTGTCATGATTGTGTAACACCGCTTACCATTACTATTACTGTTAGCGTTTTGACCACTTGACGCGCTTGTACAATTGCCACTTGCACAGACACAAAACTTCACTATGGTGTCGCCGCCCACTCCAAGGTCATGATTCTCTCCTGTTGTGGGGTTCTTTTTGTTCTTGCCGCTTTTCCCTCCTTCCCCAACCTCAACCTCAATGGAGAGCTCCAAGTCCTTGACATTCCTACTACCCTTGTTCTCCGAAAAAGCTTTGCACCCTTCATCCGTGCAGTTAGGGTTGCGCAGTACCACCATGGAATATTGTCCGGGCCTTCCAGATCTGCGCTCACCCATCGCAGTCGTCGCAGCAGCCTCACCGCCCCCCCATGCTTCAATACGGTAGAAATTGCATCCCCTCGGCTGGTTTTTGTCTTCGGCTTTGAATTTAAGCATGACGTAGTCCTTGATAACAGTCGGATCATCCGTATTCCTCACCTCGTCTTGTTCTCCACTACTGAAAATGTATCTCGGCTCGTACCAATGTCTAGGAAAGTTGTCGATACACAATCCGCGGTCATATGGGTTGAGAGGCCTCAATTCGAGTTCGGTAGTTGGCTTCTTCTTCGGTACTTCGTCTACAGTCGTCGTCTGCGTCGCACTGTCAGCCTGCACAGCGCTTGACTGAACCGCCACGTTTGCATGCGCTTGCACAGCGCTGTCGCGCGCCAGGGCAGCACCAGCTGCCGCAGGCGCGGCGTCGTCGTGTGCAGGTGCAATTTCACCGAATGTGAGTGGGCGATAGTCATCCATACTTACGTACTCATATGCACAGCCTTTCACCTCTTTCCCAGAGCCATAGTACTGGGTAACTGGGTGGCTACATCTAGAAAGAACACCGGGGTCAGAGGTAAATCCGCCAGATTCGTAATAGTATACTATCTTGGCATCGGGACTAGAACACGGGTCACTGCCACCCTTGACGAAGCTACGTTCGAGAAATTCTGCGGGAAATATATACTGTCCATTTCGCACCGTCGTTTTGTCCAGAATATCCTGACCCAAGGAATCCAGAACCACAGAATACTTATCATCACATGCCACCCTTCTGGTGTCATTTCCCACGTCCACCAGGACATAGCGCCGCAAAACTTTCGGTTGCTTTCTGAGCCAAGTACGCGCTACACCGCCATCATTCTTGCTCCGGATCTCATATGCAGGAATATCAGACCCCATACCGGCCACGCATAGAACATTGGCTTTTGCACCCTCAGTAGTGTGGTACCAGCAGACTCTGTTCTTTCCCTCTCTATCTTCAACATCAGCACAATATCCCTTCATTTCTCGCAGTGCCGGGTCTGCGGTAACCCCAAAAAACTTTGCGCTGCTTTTTTCCTTGTGTTGCTGCTCGTCCTTCTTTCCCTGCCCGCTTGCAAATTGCGTGGTTGCATAACCCACGAACATGTCTCGTGGCTTGTCATAATATTTACCGCTCCAGTCTTCGGAACGCTCCTCCTCATCGTGGCACGTTGTTCCGTTAAATCTAACGCATTGTTTGTATTCGAAGACACAGCTGCGGCCAAATGCATTCTTTACCATGCGCTTAATGTTCCTTTCCGCCCTACTCTGCTCGGAACTTATTTCTCGTCTTGTTAGCTTTTTCTCCTTCCGTATTATACGCTCCCTGCCCTCATATAAACCGAGAATACAGGTTGGCACACTTTCGGGGGTATTGGCGTTGCACCTTGTGTCGCAGTCACCAAACTTCTCTTCGCCAGCAAAGCAGTTGCAGGTCCCCTGACGCTTATCTACAGCAATAGCCATACAGTCTGGCCACAGCTTGTATCCACCCCAGTAAAAATCAACTTTGTACTTTCCTGTATTCCCTTCCTTCTGCAGCATGTCGTGATTTTTCGCGATTGAAACTGCCATGGGACACGTATATGCCCACTCACGAAGCTCACCCGCAAAAAGATTGCTTCTATTCGGTATTTTATAATGGCCCGTGTAAGGCTTATCATCATACACTTTGAAAGCCTGGTATACCAGTGGGGGCTCCATTGCTGGAATGGGAACGCATCCACCGGAAATTTCGGATTTCCTCTCCGCATCCTCTCCGTAGTATCCTATACAAACAGTGTCGTGCACCCTGCGTGCCTTCAAATAGTATGTGCTCCCATGGTCGGCAAAGTCGTAATTCCTGGATTCCTCATCTATTCTCGCGCCATTGGTGTGCCATGTGTGCTTTTGCTTCTCTTCCTCCGTAGACGCACTTGCCGTCGTAGGTTGGCTGCCTGTTGCCGCAGGCTGGCTTTCTTGGGACACATCACTCATTGCAATTGCTGCCGCTTGGGTACCTGGACTGCTAGCAGTTGTAGTCCCCACACTTTGACTGCCATTGGAAGCATTACCGGATGTAGTTTCAGGCTGTTTCCCGCCCGGGTGGATTACGTGCTTACTCACTTTCTTGGTCATGACACCGTCTTTATGTTCCCAGCTCTCGACTATTGCGACAAATCCTGGAATCCAATAGCTCTGTTTGGAAAATTCCAGCGGAACAAACCTGACGGTTGTGGGCCGGTGGTGTCTGGGCAGTACATTACAGAATGGCCCCGCCTCCGTGGCAACTGCCTTGTCGAAGCATCCTAATTGCTGGTAGCAGTTTTTTTCCCACTCTGTAGAATCCCAGGGCAGGTAGCATGACTTCACCTTACATGCACAGATCTGTTCTGCACCTTTGGTATCGTCGTGCGCGCTGTATACCATGACGAAGGACGGATACACGTGTCTGCAGTCTCCCTCATACATGCGTGAGCACGTATCACAAGCTGGCCAAGCTGCACAGACGTCTATGCCCGCACCGGCAGGTACCGCATTATTCGTGCCACTGCTTCGGACCCTACCTACCGGTTTGACAGTCTGTTTTGTGAGCCAGCACGCACCACCAAGGGGGCCGCTCTGTTCGCCCTCACCCCCCATACCAGGCTCTCCCCCAAGTCCGGGACCTGGTCCTGAACCGGGTGGGCCTTCAGGACCTGGAGCGGAAGTTGTTGCGGGGCTCGAAGCGGTAGAGGCGGATCCTGCGGCGGTGGATGAATCGGAGGCGGATGCAGGGCTCTGAGCGGGAGAGGCGGGTGTTTCAGCAGTGGATGAATCGGAGGCGGCTGCTGCAGAACCCTGAACCATAACTGCGTTTGGCAAGCACAACAAGAGAAGCGCCAGGATAATGATGACATGGCGCCACCTATCCCAAAACAACATTCACTAACCCACCAGAACACGTGCCCACGTACGGTAACTCAGCAACGCTAAAATTTGCTTAATCCACTATACAACCGAGGCGTGAAGGTAATGGTAGTGTACCTAACTTGAGATTGATTAGTGTCGTAGTTACTAGAAATCTGTAGCTTGTAGTTCAGTAAAGATATCAAGACTAGGTAGGTTTGTATGTACACCAGCACATACTCTTCACTTTCTAGGGTGTGGGCGCTGCCCTACCTCACTTTCTCTTAGTGCTTCCGCTGTTCTGTGTGTAGATAACTGCTAGGTTTGGATGTGATGGCGATGGAAAATTAAATCGCGCTCACGATACTACCCTTACCTTGCTCTTCAGTAGCTCCCTAACAGTATGATAGAAGTTAACCATGGGAATGTACGGTACGCCCATCCCCGCAAACTTCATCGCACGTGTGAGTGAGGAGCGATCATAGATGGTGAGCTCGTCTAGCAGAGGATGTGATACATCATCCACTGGAGGGTGAAGTTGTGCTTCAAGGCACAATTCTTCAATGCTCTTCTTCTGGCGCTTGACAAGCTCCGATATGTGGGCGCCCTGTGGGCCCTTTAGCAACTCGTAGACTTGGCCCCGCATGTGGAATGGCAGCATCATGTTCTCGATTAAGGAAAGTTGCTCAAGATAGAGATCTCCGTAGATAATCAGCAGATTCAGAGACCGCGAATCCTGCGCAAACTTCTCCATGTGAGACTCAATTTCACCTATCCACGCATCGGCTTCAGCACGTGTGGCAAAGGTCTTGACCCCTCCTTTCAGTGCAGGCATTAGATGATCTGATAAAAACGAGAGTACAGGCGTACCCCCTGCAGCATTTACGAACTGCATGTCCCGCATTGCCATGAAAACTAGACTAGCCCCGTCACCATGGAGATACCCAGCATGCCTTGCAATGTCGCTCATTAAATCATATGCCTCCAGCACGAAGTCATGCTCTTGCTGCAGCGCATCTGCGTCCTTGCTCTTCTCACGCAGCGCGGAGAGTCTTTTATATAGCATACCTTGTACCTGGTCGTAGAGAGATAGACCAAGTGGTTCAAAGTATATGTATTTGTCGCAATCCTCGGCTTCTGCTTTTGCACGCTCTTTATACACCCTCTTGTGCTCCGCACTGCTGTCAAATGCTCGGTTTAGAACATCTGCGGCTTTGCCCGAGTACCAGCTCCACAGCCTATCAAAAGCTTGCACCCTGTCCCAGGAGCTAAGCAGCGTGACCAAATCTTTCACAACATTGCGGAATTCCTTATTAGCAACCTTCAAAAAGGCAGGATGGGAAATCATGCGGACCCCACAACATGTACCCTTAGATGCAAACTGCGACTCAGTCTCTGGACATGGCCCACTTTCAGTAGACAGCGCTTGTAGCTGGTTGAGCACTTTCACAAATTCCTGATCAGTCACATTTTTATAATTCCCCTGGCCAAGTAAGTCAGACATGGCTCCTTCCACAACCTTGCGGATATCCCCGTCGTACGGCGTGTTCTCACCATGAAGCTCGAGGCATTTTTCTAAGTACCGATACGTGTGCGTATGCAGCATTTGCTTGGTAAAGGCGTGCGAACTGTCAAAATCTGGTATGCTTTCTCTGGCAATTGCAACGCCCTCCATAATAAGTAAAATGTTGTTCAGCCCCCAGGCAAGGCACCGTGATTTACCAGCAGCATTTTTGGCGAAAGTGCCAGAAGCCATTCGCTTTGTGGCATCTAGGTCCTTATACCTTCCCCAAATTTTGGTACGCTTCAGCATAGCTTCAAGCGTGTTCGCGAACATCTTATATTCTCCCTCGGTTTTCTTCGCGCTGTGTTTTACAAAACTCGCGTCCAAGATACCTTTTAGGGCTTCAAACACCTTGTTCCTGACATAACGATTGACGTAATCCGCATCTTTCAAAAACCTTGCCAGTGCGGCGTGCCGCCCCTCTTTCGAAAGCGCACGTGCAACTTCTTCGGGAAACAAGTCCGATGTAGGAATGCGCTCCAGCATTTGGTTCCAACTTGAACGAAAACTCCTGAGTTTGCGCAAGTCAGGGGCTCTCTCCGACTGGGAAACATACGCCACGTATTCTAGCAGTGAGAAAAGATGTTGATTGGTTTCAACTCTGAGTACAATGTACGCCCTTCGGAAAAACACATCAAAAATCAGCTCTGCATCGCGTATGCCGTACTCTTGGGCTGCCGTGCGTAGCGCATGCAGTACCCTACGTGCACTTAATCCGGTATTAACTGGGTCTACATGTGTTTCCAATGTTATCCGGCGCGTGCGCTCCCCATCATCTTCAACAATCCAGTAGTTACTGTCTACAGCCTTGCTCCGCACCAGATCTCTGAAATTGGTAATAAGCTCAGACTTTGCATCCTCATCGTATGCTCGCTTAGAACGGGTTTCGTCGTAACGCACATTTGCATATGCCTCGACTATCTTGCCCTCTTTGTTTAGCGCCTTCACTACAGGAGCTATGGAACTTTCTACCCAAGTCTCAATATCTTTCGCGTTGTCAAAAACCTTATCTTCAGCACTGATCACAGCAGCAACCGCTTCCAAGCCGGCAATAAATTCTTCGTGCCCCGATATGGCTCTGGGAAAGCTGCTTTTCGCGATCCTCCTGAACACCCCTTGACTTTTCACCCCATGTACTTCCGCATGGTTTTTCAGCTGCTCTAGAAGTTCTAGCACTCTGTCAAGAACGGTGGAGGTCGCCTTTACTGCCAGCTCCTTAAAGCCCTCAATGAAGGAATCTACGATGCTTTCGTGTCCTTTCGCATCTATACTCCCCCCCAGCTTACTGATAACCCTCTCGTACGCCTTTGCCACTTCAACATCATCCGTCAGCGCCTTCTTGAGCGATGCAACCATTCCCCCGACCCAAGCATCTACTTCTTGCTCATTTTCAAATGCCAGACCTTGCTTGCTTCCAATATTTTTCACAGTGCTTTCAAGCCATTCAACAAAGTCAGGGGATTTTGCCACATCTTCGGCAAACTCTTTGCTCTCCAAAGCGGCGAGAATATAATCGGACTTCAGGCTTTGGCCACCGGTGTAGTCTTTCAAGCGCTTGAGCATTTCCAGCACTTCGCTGCTGTCAGCAATGATAGAAACCTTACTTTTTATCAGCTCCTCAAAACCCTGTGAAAACTCCTTTTTGCCTCCCGTGCTTGTTTTCTTCAATGCCTTCTGTGCCGTGACGTACGCATTGACAACTCTATAATCGCTGTCCAGAACGGAGCTCAGGGGAGCCAGGGTTTTGGTAATCCAAGCCTTAGCCTCCTTCCTGTTCTTTTTTGTCACATCATTGCCTTTCACTACTGCGGCCAGAGCATCTAATACCTGGGGCAATTTGGGCAACCCAGTCACTCCACGACAAAAAGGCATGCTGGCAACGTCAGCAAAGAAAGTGTTCGTTTCCTCATTTAACTTGCGATCTGCGGCATGTTTCTTGAACAGGTTCAAAAGCTCAAGCACCTCTTTGTTGCAAAAACTCCCTTCCCACTCTTTCACTTTACCGGGATCACCAGACCACTTTTCGCAAGTCAGCTTAATCATGCCGTGTGCCCCGCTCTGCACAACGTTAGCGTCCGCCCTGGCGCATCCACCGGCACCCATATATTTACTAGGCGCAAGAACCTCTATTGCAGCACGCTTGCCGCTGGAAGGCGAGTTACTCACGCATCCCACATCATGCATGCTGGCCCGCCCACTGGCAAAATCTATGTTCTGATACGGCACAAAGACCTCATCATCCCTAATCTTTGCGCGCCCTTCGGCAACTCTGTAGTGTACAAGTTTTTCATATCCAGTAGACGACGAGGTGCCGCCAGGTCGCCCTCCACCACCCGCTGTCAGTCTCAAGCTGCACGTTTCTCCACCAACATCGTCACACAATAAAGCCGTGGTATTTCCGCCTGGGCTCTGAGCGTTACTGTTGCCCTTGGCATCAAGCAAGGCGGCGCCTCCATGGCCGACGCTAGTTATTAAGTATTTGCGCTCTTCCGGATTCACCTTGAGGACCCCCATTACGTACTCGCCAGGTTTGCCAACCTTGGCGCCTCCACGCAATGAGCCAGATTCTCCGCCTCCCCACATTTCTATCCTTATAAAATCACACTCGGTGTTATCACGACTAATTTCCAGCAGGTGTTTGTTGCTTTCCTCAGGACTCAACCCAGCAGCCAAGGGAGAGCCCCCCGTATAGTACTTATACACATACTCGGGAAAGTTACTCACGCACATGCCCTGCATTAGGAGGTTTAGAGGCACAATTGAGCTCGTGCTTTCCTCTTCAGAGTCCCGCAGAAAAAATGGTTGATGGTAATCCTCGCTCATGTACCTGGTTTTACAATGGCCACTGATTACCCCATATTTGCTCGAGCTACTGCACATGGAGGGAGTTTCATGATCGAACACCCTATCATTGTCATAGAGGTAAAGCATGTTATCCTTGCACAGTACATCGCCACCGGTGCCGCCGCTTCCCTGCGGCACAATGCGGAAAAAACGCCCCCTGATTCTCATGCGATCAATATCTTCCTGGCGCATTTTAGAGAGGTCCAGCGATCTACTGTCATCACACAACAGATTCCTCTTACTGGCTTTGTCCAGGCTGCGGGCCACAAGGACTTTAGGCAGCTCGCTAACCCAGTAGTGCCTGTGGTCCCTCCTGACGTAAAACTTCTTGGGAGAAAACTGCAAACCCGTTAGACAAGTTACATTGCCTCTGGGGTCTTCATCATAAGTCTGTCTGAGTTGCTTGCAGTTTTTGAGTTCAACACCAGGTTCATCACAAACGTATTTTAGTGTAAAGTCATAGCTGTTTACATCAAACTTCGGCCTCGCCACGGCAAACTCCGCCGCACTATCTTTGTCGCCAGGACCCATGGCTAAATTGCAGTAACCTGTATCATTGCCGTTTAGATCTTTGCACGGGTTAAATCTTATCTGCATCTTGTTCCCGGGCACCGAAGTTATGGAAGGCCGCTGTAAACCCGGCGCTGGCACACAGTCAACAACCCTGCCAGCATTGCTAACGCGTTCAATGCAGATCTCATCATCATGCCTATGTAACCTATACCCAAAAGCGGACACATACTCTTCGGGGTCTTGGGTCTCAACAGGAAAATCAGCGCACTCCTTTGATAAATTATGCAGTCCGCCTGTCATTCTTCCACAATCGATAATTTTTGGTCCGCGCGAGCGCACAGGTGAGTGTGTGCGGCTGTCACCCAAGTATAAATCTTGTACCTTATTTACGCCTCCGTCTTCGGTAATAACGCGAAGTCCGGGCATGAAATAGGACTGCCTGCGGAATTCTATTGGCACAACATGAATGCGCGATTCCTTGGCAAAGGCGTTGCAAAACCCTGGCACTTCCGGGGTAACTGCAATAATGTTGACGCAGCCCCGCCAAGTGTTCATATATTCACATGCCTGCTTCACCCTGTCGTCGAGTGAGAGGTCATCAAAGTTTGTTAGCTCACCCTCTTGGTGTGTCCTTTTCAGCTCCAGCTCTCTTGCCAAATTATCATCTAAAATGCTAGTCCACTTTGTGCATGCGCACATCTGTAGTTCGTTATTCGCGTTACGTTGTACATACCCGGCAACATAGCCGAGCGGCCTTTGCATGTACTCCCACCTTTCTACTCTCACCTTTTCAGCATCAATATTGTGACCAATCATCGGTGCCCTAAACACAACCAAGATTTCAGGCACGGCGAAGATGCTGTCTGCATTCCTCCGACCTGGCACTTCACGGAACTCATCGGGTACAACGCCCCCTGCAGAATCACACATGCGTGGGACATAAAACACCATGGCAGAGCACAGCATGCACACCAAATGTACCCAAAACCCCAACCATAGGCGGCTATTTGTACGCCGCTCCGAATTAATTACAAACATACAGTCGAAAAATATATACGGGTACCTTCTTTTTAGTATATTTCAGTCAACCAAGACTAGTTCACATGAATAGCTTTAAATAAAGATTAATATCAACTAAAAATAGCTATTCATATCCTAATATTACACACCCTTCCTAGGAAGATATATTGGGTATATGGGTTATATCCTATAAAAGCTTCCTATATGACAGAAATATGCTATATGTTGTATGCGTCAAGACATATAACATACACGCCGTTGCCCATTGGTGGCGCAAATGGATTCTGGCTGCCAAGTAATTGCACGGTCACGTACTCCGGCGGATTATGATGCGAAGTTAGATTCAGATACGGTGAAGTGCGCGGTGCGCGCGGAATTCGGATCGTTATCCGGTGCATATGTAGCATATAAAGCAGCCCTAGGGGGCTGTGCGTGGTGCAACAAGATGCGCTGCTGCATTACCGAGGTTGGTAGGTGTAGGGTAATTGCAAAGCAGCAGATGGTTTACCCACTGCAGCACAAAAATGCCTACACCTGTTGGATTTCTCGGACCATTGTTCTGAGAAGCACGTGCTACTGCTGCGCGACCTTATCGCACTTTGCATGGAACGCCGGCAACCAATCCTTGCCCTTTTCCGCAACGGCTTCGTACATGAGTTTTATTGTTGCCCTATTTGCAGACAGCACTCTTGTCTCTTTATCCTGCAGCTTCAACTCCAAAACTACTGAGGAGTTGCCTTGCTTGATGAAGAAGTGCCCCTCATGATGAGGAATCTGCAACATGACATCCACCTCTTCTTTTGAGAGACCGAATATCCTGATATGCTGCTGGCTGCTTATAATGACGTTAGGCATGAAAATACGCGTTTCTATGTGCTTGCTAGCATATCTGATGAGCTTGCTCGCAGAGATGGCACGCATGTTTTCCGCCGCAAACACCACCACAACGTTCAGTGCGGTAAGCCTCTCCATCCACGCATCGAACTCGCTCTCATCAGGAAACACCACATCCATGATCCAAGCTTCGTACATTACGAGAATAGTCGGCTCTCCATTGAAGCGGCTTTCAAGGGAGCGCAAAAGGAAATACAACACGGCACCTATGCATTCCTGTTTGCCAGCAAGCATACCGACGTTTATCGCCAAAAATTCCGCATCCAACACCATCTCTTTCCTGCCTGATATTAAATGCGCAAACGCTCCCTTGGTACCCCAGGCACGTGCCGCTCCCCCCAATTCTTCTATGCATTCCCGAACTTTTTCCGGCGTACGAGACTCTACAGGAATAGAGAATATCCTATCAACAACCTCTCTGGCTGCCAGCTTAATCTCTGCGCTGGGCGGCCCAAGCGGGCTAGCCATTCTCTCTACAACCCCAACGGCTATTTCGCGATTTGTTTGTGTATCATGCACGTTGAACGGATTGAAGAACTGAGTTACCTTACCTTGCCTGTCATCTATCCTGTTGTATTGCCCGTTGATTGCAGTGGCAAAAATTATAGACTTTCCGCTATAGTCAAATACTACAGATTTTGCACGCAGCCTTCTGGACTCTGAAATGATAAAATTTATCAGCAGGGTCATGTGTGAATCTTGCGGCCCAAGACACAGAGTGTGTCCTTTCTCTCCCGCGTGAAAGCCAAAAAAATACGGTAGGTTCTGGTTGGAGAAAAACAGGGTAATTGCCTCTTGCCATCTTCCACCCTTAAGTGCCCCAGAAGGGAAGTGGTGCGTCATGGCAAAGGTGCATGCAGCCTTCACCATTGCGAATCGCATCCCAAGAACGTAGCGGAAGCCGCCGGGCATGTTGGCCCAAAAGTCGTCTTCCAGGGCCAAGTCAACCCTCACCACAATTGCACCCAATGCCGAGAATGCAGCAACCATCTTTTTTATGTCTTTTTTGAGGGATGGCACACTGTTCGAGATGATCATGCAACTCACTTTCCGCTTACAGCAGTCCCCGATTGAGTCTTCATTCGCAGACATGATCTCTTCTAGGCGAGCAATTTTTGCAAGCTCTGCGTCCCCGCTTATCTCTAGCATCTCGGCCTGTCTCCTGTACGCATCTTTAACCTGCGTACTCGGCACAAACTGTATAACCTCTGTTATGACAAATTCGCATTCTTGCTGCAAACACATGTCAATTGCGTCTAGAGATTCACCAGCGTACTCTTTGACGCCAAGAACTGCTCCGTATCTGGAGCCGCTTTCGTCTGAAACCTTCAACGTGTTGAACCCGACAGTCAGGCCGCACCCCGCAGCTATCGTGTGCGCACTGTCACGGGATTCTAAGAAGCGCTCCCCACGCCTTAAGGTAACCAAATAACCCAGAAATTCCAGCAGTTCAGACCGCCATCTTCCGTCATCACAGCGGATTACCCCAAGCCGTCTGGCAGAAAAGCACTGTAGCTCTGCCACCATTGCGGAGGTCACCTTGGATAACTGCTGCACTTTGGAGGCCAAGAAGCTCTTGTGTCTTTTTTTGACGATGCCGAATGTCAATGCACTCACCATGCGCTCTAGCCCTTCACGCATGGGCTGAGTCACCACCGCAATATACACCTCATTAGCGTAGGTGCGCCTTGAGCTTATGGAGGACCGGTACACGGAGTGCAACGAGTCGGAAAAGTCCTGAGTCTTGCGCCAATCAAGTTCAAACTGGCATTCCTCCCTTACGGTGTATACCCAGAATGCAATTCCTGGATCTTGCACATTCGCTATTGCCGTCCGTATGGCATCTCTGAGAGACCCCAAACCCGAACTGTAGGCATAATCCTCTATTTGTATTATCTGTACCAGCCCCCCACTTTTGTTCAGCAGCGTGTCTTCATTGTAGTGGCAGGCAGGCGTTATGAACTCCGCGTAGGAATGCGTCC
The DNA here is from genome assembly GCF_000024505.1 of Anaplasma centrale str. Israel. NCBI lineage: Bacteria > Pseudomonadati > Pseudomonadota > Alphaproteobacteria > Rickettsiales > Anaplasmataceae > Anaplasma > Anaplasma centrale. The sequence continues at coordinate 275,934 of NC_013532.1, read as the reverse complement.
CCCCCGTATGGGAGGGAGTATGCACCTCTTTAGTTACACAGTCCTTCTCACCAGAACTTTCACCAGCATCACCCTTTTTTGGGCGAAACCTGAGCATAAAATCATCTATGAAAGACACCGGCAAACACCCACGAAAACCTCACGCACCAAGCATAATTCAGAGTACTACATTCATATGCTTAACATTCCGTGAACCAAAAATAGGCAACCTGACCGGCGTTCAGAAAGCCTGAACGTCAACAAGTGTGCTATATCGTAGTACCAGCAAGCACTCTACAGTCGAAGTCATCAGCACCTAGCTCTGCAATACCACCTGCAAATTTTGAAATCAACTTCCCGGCACCGAAAAAGATCGCAGTAAAAACCACCAACATCACTATCGCAGGCCATGCAAGTCTACCAAAAACCGCCATAATGCTCGAGCCCAGTATGACCCCCGTCATTATTGGCAGCCCTAACTTCTGCACAAATACCACAACATTACATATAACTTTAGACACCACCTCGCCATTTGCCGCATTGGATGAACCCTGCATTGCATTTATACTTGAGGCCTCAGAATTGAACGATATTAGCGTAAAAATAAACACAGATACCGTTGTTAAAAAGGCTTTTAACATCCCACTTCTCTTAAAGACTTTACCTGTCTACCTTATATAACAATCTGCGTAACCTATCTACAGTTATGCTTAATGAATTTTTCAATTTTATTGTATATCGCTCAAGTCTACGGCGTGTATCGCGAATTTCAGAATGTATACCAGCCTGAGGGAGCGCTGGAACCCAGCACGTGTGACGCCCACGGGACACTATAGTGTCCCGTCAAGGCATCTGGCAACATTGGTATCTTGTTGCGGTAGTTGTGTCAGAACTATCGGCATCGAGTACGTCACTGCCGCGCATTCCCGAATAAGTTTTACTTGCAGTCAAAGTTATCAGCGTCTAGCTCGGTAATCCCCTGCGCAAATCTGCTGATGAGCTTGCTTGCGCCAAAGAATATCGCGGTAAATACAACCAACATTGCTATAGCAGGCCATGCTAGCCTACCGAAAACCGCCATCACGCTTGCACCTAGGATAACGCCGGTCATGATCGGCAACCCCAACTTCTGCACAAAAAGAATGACATTACATATCACTTTTGTAGCCACATCTTTTTTATCATCCTGTTGCACTGCCGGCTTGCCGTTTGCGAGGGCGCAGTCTGCAGTACCGATGCTGAGCGCAACTAGTAGTGTGCATGCTCCTATTGCCTGAAAGAAAAATTTTACAAACCATGACATTATTGAACCCCCATTCAGAACTATCCCACACACCACGGAAAAGCCCCTACGATATGCCACTTATGCGAGCAGATTTATAAGTTTACTAAAATCCGCTTTCATGACCTCCACGGTGCACTTAGCATACGGTGAGCAACTCACCTTGTTTGCATTCTATGAGACAATAGGTTAATTTAGGATTAACTAATATTCTTGTTTAGCGCGCAATTATGTACGCTCCCTCCCAAATAACAGGATCCTTAGGGACTTTTCCGAATAAAATATGTATTTATGCGGGTAATTTTGTCATTTCTTACGCTTGTAGTAGGTTATAGCAACACACGTTCACGTGGTGGAGTTGCTTTACTACACCATTCGTGCGGTACAATATCCGCCATGGGTCGGCCCTAGCGGCAACCTATGCTGGGTGTAGTGAATACTAAAAGTCGTGCAAAGCAAAGAGTCCTCGGGGAGGGGGGTTGGGCCTTGTGTTCAACGTTTGCATACGGTATGGGTGTATACAGTTCGTTACGCGCTCTACTATCGGTAATGAGCCATCCCCCGACTATACGCGTATTATATATAATATTGGTCTTCGTCGAGATGTTGTAATGCCGGCTTCGGTGGCGCAAAGCCGCGCGTAACAGGTGCCGAGTGCACATCCTCATGGCGAGGTATTTTCTCCAGGGGGCAGAATGGCACAACGCTTTCATCGCAAAGCAGTTTGCTGCCGCCCCGGGGGTGCAGGGCGGCAGCGTGGGCGTTTGTCCTTATTACTACAAGCATGAGCCTTCACGCATCACACTGCTGTGGACACAATCGCGCCCAGATACGTACACGCCTATGTGCACGAAAATACGGACGTCGGACCAACACCATCAGCAAATTTCTTAACCAGTTTATCTGCTCCAAAGAACACCCCAGTGAACACCACTAGTATGGCTATTGCAGGCCACGCCAATCTGCCGAAAATTGCCATGATGCTAGAGCCTAATATCACCCCAGTCATGATTGGCAACCCTATAGCCCTGACGAAACTGATTACATTGCAGATGACCTTGCCGGCAACCATATCATCGTTGGCGCCGCCACCGCCACCTGGGCCTACATTACCACTACCTGGGCCTACATTACCACCACCTGGGCCTGTATTACCACCCACAGCAGGAAACTGGTTAGCAGTACCGACATTCGTACTGCCGGTGCTCTTACTGCCGGTGCTCTTACTACCAGAACCCTTACTGCCGGCGTGGGCCGAATCAACAATAAATAGGAACACCAAAAACAACAATACCTTCGGCGCTGCGGCGCACATAGCACTTCCGAAACGCTTCAATAACAAACAACAAGTCACTTTCCTCTCCCTAGTAAACAATCAAAATCTCTACGCTTCAGGGTGACAGTGCACCAGGTATCGAACTCCGCCACTTATGACACAACATGTAGGCGGTACCTTTCTCGTGTGTGGCCAAAACTATGGGGATCATCCCTCGCAAATGGCTGTGCGCACTGCCCGTGTGGTTCAGTTGGTATCACACAGTACAAGATCCGGTAACCCTGAGCTGTACGCCCTGGGACAGCACTACTTGGAAGGCTTGCCCGCGCAGATGTGAACGAGCGCAGGCCACCAAACCATTGAGAAAAGTTCGTTGCAGCGTTTCGGCGACTGTGAACAGTTATCGAAATATTCCACAGCATACAATGGAGCACCGGGCAAGATGGCACGCCCATTACGGGCAAAAAGGTAGTAGTTAGGGTGCTGCACGCGCAAAGTGCATGCAGCGACATGAAAGCGGCCTGGGGCTTCATTCAAAGTTCCTCGACAAGTGGCACAATGTCACAGGGGCCAGTGACGTAGAGGAAATTGATTAACAACACGTGACTCCAAAAATGCAGAGAGCAAAAAGTCTCGGCTAACAGGCCTTTGTATGCGCGCGCAAATTTGTGTCTCGCTGAAGGTTGCATTGGTGCGAACATTTACTAGGCAAAACAGTGAGACACTACCAAGCATGCGTGTACAACGCCTGCTGGGTAACCTTAGCCGTGTCTAAACTTGGCCATCAGCCCCAAACTCTACTACCTAATGTTGTCCCTGAAGTACAGTTAAAGGTCCACACCCAAATCCTCCCACTTCTTACCAGCACCTCACAACTCATTCCCATATCAACTGGTTACCTAACCAACTACACAGCATTTCCATCTCCTTCATTCAAAGCTCTTGGTACTATCAACACACCTGCCCATTGTATGGATAATGATGTAAGTTCAATGAGGAAAACAAAAGAGGAAGTACTGGTATTTCGGGTTGCACTAGTAACACATGTGGTAGGAATAGCGGTGCACATCAACCGGCACTCTACACAGTTGGGTTCCTGGCATCACTCATACCTCACCCAAATCCCTGCGTATTACCTACACAGCATCACTTGACTTCGTCCCCACAACTTAGTACACCCATCAACTACACCCAGGCCATCCCTAACTCGTACCACCCAGCCCAGCACACCTAACTACCCAACCAACTACACAGCATACCTCTACTCTACCACTTCTCGGGTTCATCTCACTGTGGCACTAGTAACACATGTGGTGAAAATAGTGGTGCAACAAGAGCGCTCTAGTATAGGAACTGGTGCAGAAGTGGTAGGGAGTGAGGCGCCAGGGTTGAAGTTGAAGTAGGGTATGAGAGGTTTGTTATTAAGGGGGGAGATAACACAGCATTTCTTCTAGGTAGAGATCTAACATTAGATACAGTGAGGGGTCAGTTACTATCCAGTGCATTGGGTAGGATGTCTATGGGGGATGTGAAGAGGTTTAGGAAGGAAGTAGTAGATAGTATAGGAGCAGGAACAGCTAGTCCTGTAAGGGCTGTATTTAGCAGTGCAGTACTTGGTAGTGCAGTACCTAGTGCTGATGGTGATACATTCCTGATGGGAGAGATGGTAGGAGTTGATGAGGGACTAGTTATTCAAGAACTAAGTAGAGCTGATGAGTTAGTGAAGTTACAACATGAATTAGAAAAGCAAGTAAGTAAACTAGCTGAACTTGGAGAACTTAAGTGGTTAGGAGAACTTGAGAAGCTGCAGGCTGAGGAGATCCAGAAGGTGAAGGACAGCATAGGGGAGATGGAGAAAGAGAAGATAAGGGAGGTGGAGACGGCGAAGGGGGAGTTTGAGAAGGAGATAGAGGGGATAAAAGGGGACTTGGAGAAGCTAGCAACTGAGAAGATGAAGGAAGTTGTGATGAAGGTGGGGTTCAACGAGTTGGGACTGGAGGCTGCGGTGAAGAAGGAGGTGGGAGAGAAGCTATGGAGCAAAGAGCCGGAAAAGGTGAAGGAGGCGTTGGAGAAGTTAGAGGAGATAAAGAAGTGGGATAAGGTAAAGCAGGAAAGGGATGAGCTGAAGGAGAAGCTTAAGGAAATAGAAAAGATAAAGGTAAAGGAGCTCCAGAAGGTGAAGGAGAAGATACAGGAGGTGGAGATAGAGAAGTTGGAGAAGGTGGTTAAGGAGTGGGAGAAGATAGGGGCCAAGGAGGAGAAGGCAAAGGAGGAGTGGGAAAAGGCGGCAGTAAAGCTAAAGAAGCTGGTGCAGGGGGTGAAGGATCTCAAGAGCAAACTAGAAGAACTAGAAACAATAAAGGGAGTGGGGGAGAGACTTAAGGATGATATAGAGAAAATCAAGGAGCCAGGAGACCTAGAACAGCTAGAAGCTAGGAAGATAGAGGAGGTAAAGACGGCAAAGAAGGGAGTGGTGACACAGGTAGGGTCGCAGGGGATAAAGGCGCTGGGAGACTTGGGAGCGGCGATAGAAAAAGCGGAAGGAGTAGAGGAGAAGAGCCTGGGTGAGCTGGTGAAAAGGCTTGAGGGGAAGTTGGGGCCATACAGTAAAGAAAAGCTCGAGGCACTCAAGGACACACTAGAAGAACTAGCTGCAATAAGGGAACTGAAGGAATTGGGATTGGAAGAGAGATTGAGGGAATTAGCTGAGGTTAAGGAAGTTAAGAGATTGGCTGAGAGGCAGAAAGCTGGGGAATTAGATGTGCAAGGGGGATTGCAACTGACTGAGAAGATTAGAGCATTGGGAGGACAGCTAGATCTGATGGAGGGGAGGTGGAGAGAGAAGTTTAAGGAGCTAACACAGTTGGATGAGCAAGGTGTACGTAAGAATCTGAATCCACAAGCTATAGCAGCAGTGGCAGGTAAACTCGAAGAGATCTGGGCACTGGGGACGCTAGGTCAGTTGGATGACCTAATGCCTGGGGAGAGGTCTAAGGCATTAGCTGAGGTTAAGGAAACACTGAAGCAGTTGAAGGATGAGTTGGGGTTAGTGGACCTAGATAGGAAGCTAGTAAAGATCACAGAACTGGAAGCACTGGGGAAAATCAGAAAGCTTGGAGAATTGGGGGATTTAGAGAGGCTGGGAGCTAAGAAGATACGGGAGCTGGTGAAGAATCTAGGAGCACTGGAGCAAGAGAAGATACAGGAGGTGGAAGCGGCGGGGAAGCTGGTGAAGGGAAGGGAAAGGGGTGGCATCACGTTGTTCACGAGCCTTGAGAAGCTGACAATAGAGGAACTTAAGAAAGCTGGGATGACACAGCTCGAGAAGCTGGTAAAGGAATTGGAAGCACCCGGAGTGACAACACTTCCAGGCCGGGCAGATCTTAAGAACAAACTAGAGGCACTAGTTGCAATAAAGGAGCTGACAGAGACGCAAAAGAAGCTAGATGAACTATCCAAGATCAAAGCACTAGAAGAACTTACAGAGATTGCTGAGAAACGTGGAGTAGCTACAGTGATGAAGGCTGCATTGACTAGTGCTATGGAGATTACAAAGAATAGGGGTTGGACTGATTACTTAAATAAAGTTGATTCAGGTAAGAAGAGTGATGCTGTTAAAGAACTGATTGCTGCTGAGAAAATAAGAAAGCTGACACAGTATATTAATACATTGGAAGCTGATGAAAAGGCTGTTGTTGCTGGGGCTTTTGCCAAAGCTGTTGAAGGTGCGGAGGTGATAGAGGTTAGGGCTATTGGGTCTACTTCTGTAATGCTCAATGCTTGTTATGACCTCCTGACTGACGGTATTGGGGTTGTGCCTTATGCTTGTGCTGGTATCGGTGGTAACTTCATCAGTGTTGTAGACGGGCATATAAATCCTAAGTTCGCCTACAGAGTGAAGGCTGGTCTGAGTTATGCTCTGACTCCTGAAATTTCCGCTTTCGCTGGGGCTTTCTACCATAAGGTGCTAGGTGATGGTGACTATGATGAGCTACCTCTTAGCCCTATTGCTGACTATACAGGCCCAGCTGGGAGAAATAAGGAAACTGGTGTAGCTTCCTTCACCATGGCTTACTTCGGTGGTGAGTTCGGTGTCCGGTTTGCCTTCTAGGTCACACTAGAGAAAGTAACCTTCTAGGGGGAGTGCTCTCCGCACTCCCCTTCCTCCATGTGAATCCTTCCTAGCGAGTATCCCTACAGCTGGTCTGTTCTCCAGTAACCAACTAACTTCTTCTAACTTACGGAATACTACCAACCGCGGGGTAGATACTTGGTGGGTTGCGGCGGCAGGGTCGAGAGTTGAAATCGTTGGGCAGTCAGTCCTACAGCCAGTCCCTGTATACGTCTTCCTTCCTGATTCTTGTAAGTGCGACTAGTGCAACCAGTGCCCAGAATATTATGCAAAGCCCAGGGGCAATGCGCCAGCCCGTTGTCTTAACTAGCCAGGTGCAGAGTGCAGGGGCAATCCCTCCACCAATTGCTGAGGAAACATTCCTCGCTATGCCAAACCCTGTGTACCTTACCTTGGTGGCTCAGCATGGGTGTTCTTACCCAGTATTTTATTGATATGGCAGATATTCTGGGATAGACTGACCAGGCTGTGGTGCGGTTTTAAGGGGCTGTATGAGTGTGGGAGGTGATCCCTGGGGCGAGAATGGCGGTGAGGGTTTTGATAAACCTAAAAATGGTAAAAGATTCGGAGATGGCCAGTTAGATGGCTTCTTTGAGGGCTTCCGCTCTGCTCTCGGGGGGGTGCCTAGGAATAGTAACGGTGGGGGCTTCGTATTCAAGGGCTCGTACGTTCTGTTTTTGGTTCTTTCTATAGTCCTGTTGTATGCCTCTTCGGGGTTCTATGTAGTAAATCCTGAAGAAAAGGCTGTTGAGCTTCTGTTTGGAAAATATAACAAGATCACCGAGCCCGGATTGCGGTTCTGGTTGCCTCGTCCCTTTGGCAAGGTGATGAAGGTGAAGGTGGAGATCGTCAGTAAGGAAGAAATTGGCAGTGCTGCGTATAGGTCTACTTCTGACCTTGGCCATGGAGAGGGCATCATGCTTACTGGTGATGAGAATATCGTGAATATAAACTTTGACGTCCAGTGGAAGGTCACTGATGCGTATAAGTATTTGTTCTGCGTTCGGGATAGCAGGCCGGGAGCGACTGTTAAAAATGCCGCTGAGAGTGCGATGCGGGAGATAATAGGGAAGAGTACTCTTGCCTTCGCGATAGAGGGTGAAGGTAGAGCTTCCATAGCGTATGAGACTAAGAAGCTGTTGCAGAGCGTCTTGGACCAATACAACATGGGCGTGGAAGTCCTCTCCATACAGCTCAAGAAGGTGGACCCCCCAGAGAAGGTTATCAGTGCGTTCAGAGACGTGCAGAGCGCTCGGGCCGACAAAGAGCGGGCAATAAATGAGGCCCACGCATACCGTAATGAAGTGTTGCCCAAGGCGAAGGGGGAGGCAATTAGAATAAAACTCGATGCTGAGGCCTATAAGAGCGAGGTAATAAATCGGGCACAGGGGGACGCAGCGAAGTTTCTTGCGGTGCACAAAGAGTATGTGAATCAGCCAGATGCCGTTAGGGATCGTATGTATATAGAAGCGATGGAAGAGGTGTTGCACAATATGAACAAGGTTGTGGTCACCGACGATGTTAAGGGTTTGTTCTCTTACTTGCCCTTGGCCGGAGATGGAGGCAAGAAAGCTGGGAACGGTAGGGGGTGATTATGAGGTTGAGTCTGGCCAAGCTCGCGCTGCTGTGTGGCTTTGTTCTTGGGGGAGTTGCGCTCTTGGTGGAATCTCTCTTCATTGTGGATGAGGCGCACCAGGCTATAGTGGTGCAGTTCGGGCGTGTGTTAAAAAGTGTGCAAAAAAGCGGCCTCTTTCATAAAGTCCCGGTAATTAGCGAGGTTATATACTTCGACAAGCGAATTATAGAGATCAGATCGGATTCTTGCGAGGTAATAGCAGCAGACCAGAAGCGCTTTGTTGTGGATTTTTACGCAAAGTACAAAATCGTTGATCCGGTCAAGTTCTACCAAACAGTGCGGAGTGAGACCGGGCTTGAGAATAGGCTGGGCTCAATTATAGAGTCAAGTTTGCGTGCACAGGTGGGCAGCGTAGCTTTGATCAACTTCCTCAACGAAGCACGGGCTGATGTTATGCGTCGCATACAAGAGGGGGTAAGTACAGAGTCCGAAAAGTTCGGCGTAGAGATGGTTGACGTGCGCATTAAGAGGGCAGACCTTCCCGAGGAGAATAGTGCAGCGATTTTCCGCCGTATGCAGACAGATAGGGAAAAGGAGGCGAGGGAAATCAGAGCGGAAGGTGAGGAGATGTCTCAAAAGATCAGGTCAGATGCGGATTTCCAGACACGTGTTATTATCGCCGATGCGATGCGGGATGCACAGATTATCAGGGGTACGGGGGATGCAAAGGCCTCTCAAATTTATAACAATGCCCTTAAGGCTGACCCTGACTTTTTCAGTTTTTATCGTACAATGAGGGCCTACAGGAAGGTCTTCAGCGATGGCACAACTAAAATTGTGCTGTCACCAAACAATGATTTTATCAGTCTTTTTAACAAAAGCAGGGGTTAGGTGTGAAGAGGTTTTTATCGCTTTTTTTGCTGATTGCGTCGCTGTATAGCTGGGCGTTGCCGTCAGCGGCACAATCGAAGGTTGTGGTTCCGGACAGCCGCAAGGGGTTCTCTGAGCTCGCTGCTAGGCTGTTGCCTGCAGTAGTCAATATTTCCACGGAACAGACCGTAGATGGCGATGCAAGCTCTATGGGCGGCCAGGGTTTCAGGTTCCCGGGAATTCCAAAGGGCATTTTTGAGGAATTCTTCAACAATTTGGAACCTCTGCTCGTGGACCCACCAAAACCCAGAAAGGTAGTTTCCTTGGGTTCGGGGTTTATAGTAGATAAGTCCGGGCTTATAGTGACCAACTATCACGTTATAGCGAATGCTAAGGAGATTCACGTGAAGTTTAGTGATAATTCCACGGCCAAGGCCACAGTGCTGGGGAAGGATCCTAAGACGGATCTAGCGGTGCTCAAGGTTAAGACGAAAAAAGACCTGCAACCGGTAACGCTGGGCAACTCTGATGATGTCTTGGTAGGCGAGTGGGTGCTGGCCATAGGTAACCCTTTCGGGCTTGGAGGTTCAGTAAGCGTAGGCATAATTTCCGGCCGTGCGCGGGATATCAATATTGGTACTGCGAGCGAGTTTTTGCAGACTGACGCCGCCATAAACCGTGGACATTCCGGGGGGCCACTGTTTAACGCCGATGGGGAAGTTATTGGCATCAACACGGCAATAATGTCTCCTCAGGGAGGGGGCAACGTTGGCGTGGCGTTCGCCATTCCCTCGAACAATGCAGCACGTGTTATAAGCGTCCTATCCAAGGGCGGAAGGGTAGAGCATGGTTGGCTGGGGGTCGTCATTCAACATGTGACTGATGACATGACAGATTCTCTGGGCCTGGAGAGAGCGAGAGGTGCGTTGATATCCGGTGTAGCAAAAGACAGCCCGGCGGAAAAGGCGGGGCTCAAGGTGGGTGACGTCATTCTTGAGTTCAATGGGCAAAAAATCGAGAACATGCCTCAGCTTACGCATCTAATAACGAAAGCCGCGGTAAACGAAAAGGCTAAGGTGACTGTCCAGCGTGATGGCCGTACCTTGAACGTTGTGGTCACAATCGGCAAGCTGCCTGACGATGCCGTGCCGGGGGGTGCAGACCAGGAGGCCACTGATGATAGCATAGGGATCACGGTTGGTAGTCTTCCCAAAAGTTCGAAGAAACAGCAGCAGGAGGGGGTGCTGATACTTAGGGTTGACCATAGAAGCGACGCATTTAGCGAAGGCGTCAGAAAGGGAGATATCCTGCTTGGCATCAATTCTACAACAATAAACAGTGTGTCAGATTTTAGCAAGGAGATGGGTAAAATCAAGGGTAGTAGCGGCGGAAAAGGTTCGCTGTTGCTGCTTGTAAAGAAGGGAGGGGGTGATGCACCGCCGATATACATACCAGTGAAATTCAACAAGAATGCGTAGGCTTTGCTGTGCTCGGAGCGTTGCTTTCCTTGTTTTGCCCCGCGGCCCTCACCCAGGCGTTCTGCACCGATCGCCCCGGGGCTTGGCCTTGGCCCTATTCTGCTCTCGCCCCACAGCTTGCTAAAATTGCGCAGTGTAACAACCCCTGCAATGCGGAGAGTATGCACAACAGCGAAGGTGGGTCTGTGCAGTGTGGCGGGGGCGGGGCCGTGGTAAGCTCTGGGTTTTTGGAGCTTGGTTGCCGTGCTCTGATTTCTACGTTAGTTTTTGTTAAGAACGTGCAGGTGGCCACCTGTAGCTCCATTCCCAAGTATTACTCTCGTACAAAAGTGCACCGCCCAATTATAGAGCTTTTCAGTACACGCCTAGATAAAATTGAGAGGTCAAGTATCGGCTCTGCTGTTGCATATGGTCAAGGAAAGATTTTCACATAACAGAGGGGGGAACAGCGATGGTAGCTTCGTTTAACTTTGCTTGCTGCTGCAGATCTGCATACATTCCTAACTCGGCATACAACATCTCCAGAGGCACTCTGAGGCTGGAGCGCTGCAATGTTGAGAGTGGCCCACAAACAATAGCGAGGGAACGCCATGTCGCGCCCTATTGATAACATTGATAAAGAAAACCTGGCATGCAGGGTGTATGAGGTTACAGGATACCGGTTTAGGGATTTAGACCTGCTTTTGGAATCACTGACCCATCCCAGTCTCTCGCGCGAGAGTGCAGCAAATTATGAGCGCCTCGAGTTTCTCGGTGATGCCGTATTAAGCATGGCTGTGTCTGAGATGTTGTACAGGCTCTTTCCAGACGATGATGAGGGTTGTCTCACCCAAAAAAGAACGGCGCTCGTGCGCGGCTCAGAGGTGGTTGAGATTGCAAGATCTATAGGCTTGGGTGGGCTTATACTTATGTCAAGCGGGGAGATGTCTTGTGGAGGATCTGACAATCCAGGCACCTTGGAGAATGCATTAGAAGCCCTCATAGGGGCAATGTACATAGATGGCAGTTCGGAAGATTACAAAAACTTTATACGTGAACATTGGTTCTCGCGCGCACAACGCATGTCCTCGGCACCACCTCAGGATCCAAAGACTGCGCTGCAGGAGTGGGTACAAAGCAGAGGCTGGACGGTACCGCTATACAAATTAGTGAGCAAATCTGGCCCAGAGCACAAACCGGTCTTTGCAGTCGAGGTGAGTATACAGGGGCACGGCAGTATATTGGGTACTGGCAGCAGTAAAAAGCTCGCGGAGCAGGAAGCGGCCAAGTTGATGTTGAAAAGGATCACCGAACTTCCGCAGAATGGAGCGAGCAACCCGGAGTATTGTGAAAAAAAATAAGCGCAACAATGAAATTCTGGCGTTGCTGGTGTCAGCCATAGCCTCAATGGTATGCCTAACATATGCATCGGTGCCATTGTATAGAATTTTTTGTAAAGCAACTGGATATGGCGGCACAACGAGAAAAGCCGTATCTGTGGCCCCAGATAAAAAAATAGGCAGCTATGATATCAAAGTAAGGCTGAATGCGGACACACATGGCATCCCACTGCTTTTTTACCCGGAGCAGCCCCACGTTATGGTAACTCCTGGAGTGCAGAAGTTGGCCTTCTACGTTGCGGAAAACCCGTCTGATAAGGAAATAAGCGGAATGGCAGTGTATAATGTGACCCCAGTACAGGCAGGGAAGTACTTTTACAAGATAGCCTGCTTTTGTTTCTCGGAACAGACATTCGCCCCGGGGCTTAGGATAACGATGCCAGTGTCGTTCTTCATATCTCCGGCAATAGAGGAGGACCCTCAAACCGAAGACATTAGGGAGATTACCCTATCTTACACCTTTTTCCAAACAGCACAGGAGGGCGGCCGCACCGCCACTGAAGCCTCTGCCCTACAGCGGGAGGGAGAGCAAACCGGGCACTAATAAAACCGCGCGGCACCGTGGCTTGCACGCCACAGCGGGGCTTCTCCTCGCACAGCGAGAACAGCCTTCTATACCCTACCCTCATGGAAGCAGCGGTGAGCTACCCAGGGGCACAACAGAAGCACCACCTCTTGAGATCGTGATATTAGCTACGTTCGCAGGGGAAATGTTCAGCCTACCCGCGATGTCTTCTATGTCCGCATCCGAAAAGCGCGTCCTGTCATCGCTTAGCACCACCATACGACCCGCAGAGGAGGAGAGCATGTAGCGCACTAAGCCTACAACCCCCGTAGCCAACACCAAAGTAGCCGCGATCAGACACACGTTAGACGCCACAGAAGGAGCAAACAAGGCCTTCGCCGCCTCTAAAACATCACCCCGGGTACAAGCACACAAGACACCAAACGCGGCAGAGAAGGTACACAGCGAAACGCCAAGCACCGCCACAAGGCCGCAGGAAAAGGGCTCAAACTTAGCGGCTCCGCTGAGCCCACTCTTCTTAACACTGACCTCAGCCCGGGCGTTAGTGCTACTCACGAAAGGCCCGTTCATCTGCAGCATACTCGGAGAGTCAAAGTTCCCCTCTGGCAGAGAGACAATGAGCCCATACCTACTTATGGTCCTCAGCCTCACGCAGAATACTATAAGCCCACATAACGCTGCAAAAGCACCCACCATGGAGAGCAGGAAAGCAGCAGTGGCAGGCCCTGACTCCAGCAAGGGAAACCCGGAAGCGGAGATGTAAGCCGCGAAGAAGGCGAGGGAGGCGGCACTAGCAATCAGCAGCACAGCACACATCTTGGCAAACAGCCTATCACGCCCCAGCCGTAAAATACCCACATCACCGTGGTCAGCGTCCCTATACACCCTACAGCCTCATCACCCTAAAAGATTACTAGCATTTTAAGGAAATCAGCACCTAGAGTCAATAGGACCGCCATGCAACCGCCTCGGGCAGCGCCTTAGACCTACACAGATACACCTACAACGCGAAAGCCGGCCGCACCCAAACCACAAAGCATACAGCAGCACGGCAACAACTACACCCGCCCCCGTTTCGGAGGGCCGGGAAGGAAGTGGGGCGACGTAGCACCTATCCACCAGGCAGAGAAAGCAAACCGCCCGGAGCGGCACCCACCACAGCAAAACACCAACAACTGCAGTGGAGACGATGCGGAAAGGCCGCCGCCCTGAGATTACGGCGCAGGATTGACCCCGACACCCCCGTAACCAGCGTTGTGCACGTGTATAGCAACAACTTCGCTGAAGTCAGTCTCTGGGCCCAGCGCACCAGCAGGGAGTACCCCATCTGCGGCGGAGACATCACCCGAGCTCACAACACAAAGCCTGTTCCCCTGGCCAGATGCAAGCAAACCACCTCTCATGGCAGCAAAGAACGTTACAGCCATTGCCAAAAACAGCATGACAACCCACGCTTGTTGCAGAGGAGTGGCAGCAGCAAACCCGGAGCCTATCATTTCAGCAGTGATAGCGGTCTGACTAGGCAGTGCACCAGACAGCGCAGCGAATACAGTAAGGGTTACCAGACCCGCCATAGCCGTAGGAGTGGAGAACGGGTTTGTACGACTGCTCGAAGCAAAAGACACAGCGCGTACCCTGTTCCCTTGCTCCTCACCCTCTTTGTCAGGAGTTGTCAGATACGCAGCATCCGGATATAGCCCGTTCATTTCCTTCGCTTTCTTCTGATGTTCGTTGCAGACCACAGCTAGGCCTATAGCAGCAACAACAAACACAGCCAGCATGACCATAAGCGCTATGAACTGGGGACGCTTCAAGAGCACGCTAGACTCCAGGCCTTCTTGAGACAGCCTCCACACGCGCGCTGCAAGCGCAGCAACCACTATGACCGACAGAGCCGTAGTAACACCCAAACCCTGACGCATATACCTAGTACTATCTGGGTTCGCTATGTGCGCACTCAGCTTCTCATCTTTAATCTTAAAGGACATAACCGACACAACCTAAATAGATAACACCCAGGCGATACTACTGCTGGGGAACAATATTGTCAACTAGTTAAACTTGGAAATATAAAACCTCACATGCAGAAGCTAACTGTTTTAAGGGTCTTTAAGCGGCTGCCATCTCGTTGTACACACGTTTTTACAGCAACGGTCAGCAGCATATGCCCTCTCACAGCGGTCATGGCGAGCTGTGACATTTACGCCACATTGACTGAGAAGAACAGCATATGACCCTGCGCAGTGGCATGTACACTGGCATGTACACGTGAATTTAGTCTGCCGAACCTGCACACTATGCATCACGAGAAACACACAACAAACAACAAGACATCATGCACGTGTGGTATGCTGCATGTGGGGTTACTGCAGGCTACGGGCGTCTATAATACACTTAATACAGACCCCAGAGGCTTCGCGTTCGAGCCCCATTAGCGCGCTAATCCAGCTTGTACTCCGTAGGGCATTGTGGGCTGGGCCCTGTTCTGCTTCAGCATCGGCAGTGCGCGCATTCCTGGTGGCCGGGCCGTCTGCGGCTCCACGCGCCCCTCGCGTAACAGAGCTAGGAGATGACTCTTCCGAATCTGTCGTACGAGAGGAGTCAGGGTTTGAAGCCATAACAACGAACATATTTACGCGTGGTGTGGCCCCGTCAGTAAAAACCCTGACGCAAAATAGTAGGAGGCATGAAATCAAAAGCACCGCAACTGCGGCGACAAACGCAATACTCTCTATGCTCTGCATTCTGGCGGCCAATGAGGCAATTGAAGGTAAGGCTTGCGACCGCCCAACCACGACCCCACCTGCCAGCGCAGCAGCAATCAGCGAACATACAATCGTGCATGCAAGAACTGACTGAAACACCCCATAACCGCCTTGCACCCCGTGCCGGCGTACACTGATATCCAGTCTCTTACTCGAACAACCGAAAGGGGCTTGTATTGTTCCGCTAGCGTACTGCACCCTACCGCTGCGACTTTGCAGGGCAGACATAATAGACATAAACGCCAAACTCAGAAGGAGTGTCACAGTAGAGACCACTGCAACGATAAAAACCGGAGCGTACCACGAGAACGCAACACCAGCAGATATCGCATAGGCAAACGCAAATGCGGCAACAGCAGCGAACACAGCCGCGCAGAAGGCCCCCAGCCTGAAGTAGACATTGCTGATGGGTTTACGCAGAATTAGGGACCTTACACCACCCCCAATGTCATCATCAAGCTCCCTCTTCACATACCCTCATTGAAATACAAACCCAGGGCATATTCTCATCCCCAAGCTCCAGTATATCCACTATCCCTCAGGGTGAAAACCACAAATCTCCGCGGCACTCGCGTAGCGGTAATACAGCAAGCATCCCACTGCATGATAGTAAGTAACAGGCGTTACACCGGTGCAGTTCACACGTTAGCGAACTAGAGTACGGTCCTGCCACCAATGTTGTTACGCACCCCCACTTCGACGACAGATAAATCACCCAGTATCTCCCGCGCAACTTCATTAACTTCTTGCAGTGTTATGGAATCAAACAGCGTGCGATATTCCGATATGTAGCCCAGCTCCCTACCCTGCAGCTGCAGCCTCATGAGCAAATTTGCCACAGAACCCGTGTTTAGAAAGGTAAATACGAAAGAATCGAGGATATCGGCCTTTGAGATGTTGAACACCTGCTCATCTAACCCATGTTCTTTGACCTTCTTTATTACATCAGCAAACCCATTTACCCCACGCTTAGCTGTTGTATTGTCGGTGTACAGAACACCTAGCATCAAATTCATGTGCCCCTCGTTGTGCAGGAAGCTGCCCACCCTGTACGTGATTCCAAGCTTCTCACGCAGTTCTCTCATCAACACCGAATTCAATGCAGTACCGCCCAGTGCGTTTGTCAGGAGCTGCATTGCATGGTACCGCCGGTCTGTGGCTTCTACGCTTTTGCCAGCAAATACAATTACGCTTTGGGGAGCCTTGTATTCGATATATCCCCTACTGCCTATGTTGGGATCAACCGGGCTGACCCCTCTAAGATTCTGCCCTCTACGCAGCCGCGCAAAGCTTGTGTCGAGCATTTTTGACAGGCTTTTTTCGCTGATATCTCCCACTACTCCAACAACCATCTGATCGAGATCAAAAGTCTCTTGCTTGTAGCGCGATACGTCATCAAAAGTTATCTTGTCGATATCCTCGATGCTGCCTCTGGGTGAGCGGCCGTAGGGGTGATCACCGAATAAAACGCGCCCTATCCCATACATCGCCAGCTCTGAAGGCTCAGTCATACTATGGCGCACAGCAGACTTTTGGCGCTCTTTTTCCTGTGCAAAAACCTCAGAATTTATGTGCGTATCCAACAGGCAGCGGCCTAGCATTTCTAGCGCCAATCCTAGGTTATCTGACAAAGTCTTCAAAAAGATATATACATTTTCGCGATCGACGGAGACTGACAAATCTATCCCCCGCTCAGTAAGTTTTTGCAGGGCACTAGCACCTTCTTCAACCTCGGAGTGCGGCATAACCAAAGAGGCCAGGTATGAGAGGCCATGCTGCCCTTCTGGGTCATAAGCAGACCCGGCTTTTTTGAACGCAATTGCTACAGAGACTATCGGCAGGTTATGTTCTTGCAGATACCAGTAGCTGATGCCATTTGGAGTGTTTGCGCTGCGTACGTCCACAGTTACCCCACCAGCAATACACTCAGTCCCAAACAGCACCACACTTACAAGGAACAGAATGCGCAATAAAGGGTTAGCATTCATACAATCAACCTCCTATAATTTAGGTAACAAATGCCCTTCCACCGCGGGACTAGTAAAAATCCCCCTGATGGCAGTGTCGACATCTTCGACCCGGATGCTCTTGATCGCATCTACAACATCCTCCATAGAAATTGCGGGGGACCCAATGGCCAAAAGTCCCGCGTAAAACCACGCCCTATCCTCAATGCCGTCAAGGTCATACACCACACGCGCCATCCCCCTGTACTTGGCATTCTCTACAAACTTTCTAGACACCCCGGACGAGACAAGCCGCTCAACCACGCGCTTGACTTCCCTGCTTGCAACATCGGGAGAGACGCCTGGATGCAAGTTTATATCTATGGAAACTGCCCCACTACTCAACTCCTTGGCACTATGTGAGGCAGAGACTCGTGTTGCCACGCGCTGTTTGCGGACCAATTCATCATACAGTACACCAAATTCGTCTCCGGCAAGTACATCTGCAGCCAGGGCGGCCGCGTAGTAGTTGCGCAAGCCCTCATCTTGAGTGATACTGGAGGTTTGATATAGCATAAACATCTCTGGGTCTGCTACGGATGCGCTTTCCATCTTGACGGTTATACCAGCCCTGTGCGGGGGTTCTAGCTTGGCATCGGCATTACGCTCAACGGCCTCACTATTGTTTGTCAGGCCACCGTAATTGGCTTGCGCAAGCTCCATCACTTCCTCAAAACTCACATCCCCAGCCACCAGCAATATTGCATTGTTGGGGTTGTAGTACTTGTGATAAAAAGCCTGGACGTTTTGCATGTCATAGTTCGCTATTTCGTGCTCCCAACCGACTACTGGCCTTCCATAGCCGTTGCGATAGAAGACATTCACAGCCTCTTCCTCCAGTAGCCCACGTGGGGTTGCCTCGGTACGCATTTTTCTTTCCTCAAGCACAACGTTGCGCTCACGCTCCATGTGCTCCGCAGTAAGGTCCAGGTTGCGCATTCTATCGGCTTCCATTTCCATCATCAGCGGCAGGTGTTGCTTTCCCACTAGCTCGTAGTATGCAGTGTATGCGGTGGAAGTCAGCGCGTTGTATCTTCCACCAAGCCGGCCGATTGTGTCAGAGAAGTCCTGAACTTTCTCCGTACCGGTAAACATCATGTGTTCAAGAAAGTGGGCGATGCCTGAAAGGCCGGGTGGATCATCCATACCTCCCACCCTATACACTAGCATATGCAGCACTATCGGGAAGCGATTGTCCGATATCACATAAACCTTCATCCCGTTTTCGAGTTCCGCAACCCGCACACCTTGTAGCTTTGCGCAAAATGCGGGACCACAGAAGAGGGAAGCTAACAGAAAGCTTGCCGCAAAAAACTTGTTCATCGCCCCTAATCCAAAATGAAAATAAGCCCTGTGCCAAGCAATATAGCTAGACAATTAATATTTCTTAACAGAAAGCGCCACAGGGTCAGCGCTTTCGGCGACACGCGCCTTGGCGTGGTACATAACCTCAAGACACAAAAACCCAATAACCCCACAAGTCACACAGGCATCTGCAATATTAAAAGCAGGCCAGTAAAGCTCACCCACATGTAGGCTGATAAAGTCGTACACAGCGCCAAACCTGAGCCTATCTGCAAGGTTGCCCAGGGCACCTCCTATTACCACACCCATGCAGAATGTGCTTTTCTTGTGCTTGGCTTGCAAGAGCAGCACGAAAAGCGCCAGTATAACCCCCAGAGAGACGTATGTGAAGATTAAGTTGCTACTCTCCATTGCACCAAACATGCCAAAGCTAATGCCTCTGTTCCAAACCTCCACCAGGTCACAAAACTTAAAAACCTGCGTCCCGCCTGATTTTGAATACCAATCAATCGCATAGGCTTTGCTCACTTGATCAAGCGCGAAAATAAACACGATGGCTATCACACCAACAATCTTACCCTTCACTGTATACCTCTGCTAACTATACAACCCGCAGTTTAGCACAAAAGTTGGGGCTGTAACATAGGCGCTGCAAATGCGCAATTAATACTTTTGCTTCACGTCAGATATGTCCTGCGCTATCTGCCGAACCAGTTGATCAACATTGTGGAATTTACGCTCAGGCCTGAGAAAGCTAATCAGCTCTACATCGGCCCATTTCCCGTAAACATCATCGTCAAAATCAAAGACGTGCATCTCCAACAGTGGGCATATTTCCTCAGCAAAAGTGGGCCTTGTCCCTATGTTGACGACGCCAGGCAGCCAATAATTGTTCCCGCCAAAACGCACTCTTGCATGGTACACACCATTTTTCGGCAGTACGGTATGATCCATGCTAAGATTCAGCGTCGGGAACCCTATGAGCTTCCCCCTGCCCCGGCCTTTTAGCACCCTTCCACTGACGACATGCCGTCTGCCCAGCAGCAGATTTGCGGTTTCAATATCACCCAGTTGCAAGCACTCCCTGATGCGAGAGGAAGAACACGCACGTCCGTCCACCATGTACTGCGGTACTCCTGTTACCCCATATCCGCATGTGGCCGCGTGTAGCTCGAGCGATTTGAGATTACCCGCACACTTGTGCCCAAAAACGCAGTCTTTCCCCACAACTACGTGTCTGGCTTTACAGCCACCGACCAGCACATTATGAATAAACGCATCGGGTGATAGCTGCGCAAATTCCTGCCCGAACTCCACAACGTACAGATAATCCACCCCGCACGCTTCTATGAGCTCCACCTTGTGTTCAAAGTCTACTAACAAGAAATTCTTTCTCTGCCTCAAAAAAGCGGCAGTGTGGGGGGAGAACGTCAAAACAGCAGCGGGCAGAGACAGCTCGGCAGCGCGCCGGGTAAGCTCCGCGAATATCTGCACATGCCCGAGGTGTATTCCGTCAAAATTACCGAAAGTCAGCGCTACCGCCTCTTTACCCTCGTGCCCATACAATACTTCCATATAAAAACTTTACATCTATACGCAGCCGTGCTAGCTAGAGCATGCACATCTCGGAAGGAGGAGCGGTATGCGGGAGGTCCTCATATATACAAAGGTCCCCTGCCCCTATTGTACTAGGGCAAAGGCTTTGTTCAACAAAAAAAATGTACCCTTTAAGGAGATTGACATCACCGATAACCCGGAGGCTATGCGTGAGATGGTAGAGCGCTCGGGGAGGAGGACTGTGCCGCAGATTTTTATTGACGGCAAGAGCATAGGCGGTTGTGATGATCTATACGCCCTGTACGAATCCGGGGAGTTGGAACTCTAGAGTGCGGCAGTCTGTTGCGGGTATTGTAGCGTAGCTCAGCACGTGCGCCCTGGCCCCTTTCATGTTGCTGGTGTCTGTGCGGGTGGAAGGCAAGTGGCGCGCGGTCGTGGGCTTGGCATGAATCGAGTGCTGGCGCGGCGGTGGAGGAGTTCTATGCCCCGGGCAGCAGCTTCAGGATGATGCACCTCTTCCTACCGGCAAGGTCGTACTCATAGTTGCAGAAGCCTATATTCCAGCGTAGGGCTTCGTCGCGTATTGTGCTCTGATCTTCACCAATCTCCAGGATCGCCCTGCCGGACGGGCGCAGGCATTTTTTCAGGACCTTAAAAATCTGAGTATACGCCTCCATGCCCCTTACCCCACCGTCCAGGGCCCTCAGTGGCTCATGCTGCCTGACCTCACGCTGTAGGCCGGGTATTTTGCACCTCCTGATATACGGGGGGTTGCTTACTATCAGGTCAAACTTCCCTTCGCACCGCTCCCAGCTTGCACAGCGCAGTTTTACCCTTGCGAGCATGGAGTGTCGCACAAAGTTTTGTCGCGCAACGCGGTAAGCCTTCACACTCTTCTCAAATGCAACCCCGGTGGCGTGTCTGTAGTGCGATAGTAGCGCAATCAAGATGCACCCGGTGCCTGTGCCCAGATCGGCAATTGTGAGGTTACGATTTTGGTTTTTGTAAATTTTGATTGCAGAAGACACTACAGACTCAGTATCTGCCCGCGGATCGAGAACATCTGAATTGACTGCAAAATCCATGCCCCAGAATTCCCGTTTGCCAAGAATATGCGAGACTGGTTCCCCCGATAGCCGCCGGTCCAGTAGCGCGAAAAACCTATCCGCGCGTTCTTGTTCCACTGGCATATCAGCATCTACGAGCATGGCAATCGCACTGATACCCAGGGCCTGCTGCGCGATGAGCTCTGCATCTAGCCTCGGAGTTGCCACGCCAGCACCGCTTAGCATGGCCGCAGCCTTACCCAACAGAGTAGAGATTCTCATCGCTTGCATCGCACATACCTGAAAGGCCAGCCATGTATGAAGCCGTGGATCCGCAAATTCCGCTGCATAGTTTCGGGAAAACTTCGCAATATTGTATCACAATACAGAAACTGCACTCTTCTGCAAAGCCTGAGGTTACGACGCTAACCGCTACCCGCCACCACACGCGCGGGCGATTGAGGTGCGCGCCTACTGGTGGTAGGGCGGGAAATTCCAATTCTTTGGCGACATGGTGAAAACTTCCGCCCCATCTTTGGTGACCCCTAACGAATGTTCGAACTGCGCGGAGAGAGAGAAATCTCGGGTCGTCACGGTCCATCCGTCTTTCTTGCTCACGGTGGTGTGGTGCTTACCTGCATTTATCATGGGCTCCACCGTGAAAAACATTCCTTCCTGCAGCACAGTTTCATCTTCCTCGTCGTAGTAGTGTACAACATTAGGCGCCGCATGAAATACTTTGCCGAGGCCGTGGCCACAATAATCACGCACAATTGAATAGCCATATTTGGCTATCGTTTCCTCAATCGCCATGCCAAGCCTATTGAGCTTCTGTCCGGGCTTCACATGTCCAATTGCAGCCCACATTGCTTCATACGAGGCCTCGCACAGGCGCTTGGCCTTCACCGCAGTGTTCTCGCCAACCCAGTACATCCTGCTGGTGTCCCCATGCCAGCCATCCAAAATTACCGTAACATCTATGTTTAGTATGTCCCCATCCTTGAGCGCCACATCATCCGGGATGCCGTGGCACACTACACAATTTTTTGAGGTACAGATAGACTTCGGATATCCGCGGTACCCCAGGGGGGCGGGCACAGCGCCGGCATCTATAATGAAGCGATGGCACAGATCATTCAAAGCGTTTGTAGAAACCCCGGGCTTTACGTAGGGAGTTATGAAATCCAGCGTCTCGGCGGCCAACCTACCCGCCCTGCGCATGCCTTCAAAATCCTTCTCGGAGTGAATAGTTATGCCCCCAGCCGAAACCATGACCTAAATCTCGAGAGACATCCTGTTCGGATCTTCTATATATTGCTTGACGCGCACGAGGAAGGTCACCGCACCTTGACCATCCACTATTCTGTGGTCATACGAAAGCGCGAGATACATCATGGGCCTGATTTCAATATTGCCGTTGACCACCACGGGGCGCTCTTGTATTGCATGCATGCCCAGAATCCCTGACTGAGGAGGGTTGATAATCGGTGTGGAAAGAAGAGACCCATACACCCCCCCATTGGTGATGGTAAACGTTGCGCCAGACATATCAGCAACTGTGAGCGTCCCTCCCCTGGCCTTTTTACTCAGCATTACCAACTCTTGCTCTAACGCCGCAAACGACATTGTCTCGGCCCCGCGTATCACCGGAACTACTAACCCCTTATCCGTGCCAACCGCGACCCCGATGTTGCAGTAGTCACGGTATATTATCTCATCCCCGGAAATCTCAGCATTAATCACCGGTATCTCTCTGAGAGCCAGCACCACGGCCCTGATGAAGAACGACATGAACCCCAGTTTCACCTCATACTTCTTCTCAAAGCCTTCCTTATATTTCCCCCTGAGCGCCATAACAGCACTCATATCCACCTCATTAAAAGTGCTGAGCGTGGCTGCGGTGTTTTGCGATTCCTTCAGCCGTGACGCGATCACCTGGCGGATTTTGCTCATCTTAACGCGCCTTTCCCCTGGCACGCTTATGATGCCGTCAACCTCATCATACACGCGTTGCTGCGGGACGGGGCTCTTGCCCACATCGCCCACAGGCTTGGTGATTTTACCAGCCGCCCTATCAGCAGGTGAGGAACACCCACCGGCAACGAACTCGTCTATACCGGGAATGCGTGGGCCAGTGGCTGGCTTAACCGGCTTTTCCTTGTCAGCAACTTGAACTTGCACATCACGTTGCTCAACCTGCGGTGCTAATTCGGCATCCGGAGCTGCAACTTCAGCTTGCTTGTGCTCACGCGCTGCGGCATCCTGAGGGGCACCTTCATGCTTGCTGATGATCGCCAAAACCTGGCCCCTGGTTATTATCTCTTCGTCCGACACGCGCAGTTCGGTGATAACACCGGCAACCGGAGACGCTATCTCCAGAGAGGTTTTATCCGTTTCAATAACAAAAACCGCCTCTTCTGCGGAAACGGCATCACCAACCCTTTTCAGAACCCGAACAGGGGCCTCTGATATGGATTCCCCACCAAGGTTATCAACTTTTATCTCTACATTATCACTCATACAAGCAGCTTGCCCAATAAACGAACTATATGCCGGACGGATGGACCGCCAGTCTAGGCACCAAACCACGAAATGTCAAACCATAGATCAGCGCGTGACTTATAGATATGACCTGGATAGCTCGATATACCCGTCAGCTGACTGTTGCAGATATGCTAACTCTTGATCCGACAGCATCCTCATGTACTTGGCGGGCCTTCCCCCCCACAACTCACCGGATTTTACCACCTTACCCCTAGTTAGCAAAGACCCAGCAGCTAACATGCTGCACTCCTCCATTAGGGCGCGGTCCATAATCACACAACCCATGCCCACGAATGTTTTGTCCATGAGGGAACACGCATGCAATATGCAGCCGTGCCCGACAGTTACGAATTTTCCAATCTCGGTGTCACCGTATTCTTGATCAGTATGCACAACGGTATTATCCTGGATATTGCTGCCTTCACCAACGACAATTTTCCCTACATCACCCCTGAGAACCGAGCAAAACCAGATGCTTGCATTCTTTCCTACGGCAACACGACCGATAAGACGTGCGTTGTCTGCTACGAAAGCGGTAGAGTCTACAGACGGAAGAACGCCCATGTAGCTCGCTAAAGACGCGTTACCCACCACATACCCTCCATACATGTCTAGCAGCGCTAGTGTACCTAGGGACCGGCCTCGCGGCACTTATTTTTTCAAGGCACATGGTTACGTCAGCAACATACCCTAAAACTAAGCCAGGAGGACGTTATCAATAAGCCGACAATTCCCCAAATACACGGCCAGGAAAACCCTTGCGGGCTTTCTGAAGGTCTGCATGTGCTCGAGCGTATTGTTGTCTCGCACCTCAAGATAGTCAACCTCAAACCCCTCCTGCTCAAGACGCAGCTTGCCGCGCGCAATTATTTCTTGCTGCCCGTGCGGATTGTCAGAAAGCTGCTGCCCAACTTCGAGTAGAAACCCGTACAAAAAGTTGGCTTTGGTAATTTCCGCGCTGCTCAAATATTGGTGCCTGGAAGACAGCGCCAACCCTTCTGCGCTTCTCACGGTGTTACCCTGCAACACGTCTACGCCTATGTTAAGGTCACGGAACAGCTGACGGGTGAGGTGCAGCATTTGGTAGTCTTTTTCCCCGAGGATCATGCAATGTGCATTTGTTTGCATCACCAACTTTATTAGCACAACCATAATCCCGTTTATGAAATTCTGCCTAGACGCGCCACACAGTTCACGCGCCATGGGCCCTATGTCCACACTGGTGGAAAAGCCATCGGGATACATACCCTCGGCACTCGGGATGTACACAACATCCACGCCCGCACTGGCGCATTTTTCGCAGTCCACCTCCTCACACCTTGGATATTTCTCGTAATCTTCGCCCGGGGAAAACTGCAGTGGGTTCACAAAGATGCTCACGACGACCACATCAGCATGCTTTTTCATCTCATGCACTAAGGATAGGTGCCCGGAGTGCAATGCACCCATGGTTGGCACAAGTCCTATTTTACGGTTTGTAAACGGGCGCAGCACCGCCCTCACGGACTCTACGTCCCTAACAATTTCCATCTGGAAACCCACAAGGCCCGCACCGTCCGGGATTGTAGCCTGGTTGCCTGGTGCTGTCCACAACAATCAACAATGTCGCGCGGTAAATTTTGTTATTGATATAGAGCCCGCACATCAAGTATAACTGCCCGTGTTTCAGTCTAGTATCCTGCTGTGATCAGGCGTTTTCTGCTCAGTTTTTTGGTGCCCGCATTCTGCTGCTTGGCATTGGCTCCGGCCCGCCCTTCTTACGCGCTCAAAATGCACACAAAGGCACCGCATGCAATTGTGTATGAGCTGGGGTCCCGGACAGTGCTCTTTGAGCATGATGCTGACGTTGCAGTGGCACCTTCTTCCATGAGCAAGTTGATGACGCTATATCTGGTGTTTCAGCACTTGCATGCCGGCCTGATAAAGATGGACGATACGTTCTCTGTTAGTGAGAGCGCGTGGAAGCGTGGGGGCTCCTCTGCGTTTTTAAAGGTCGGGCAAATGGTCAAGGTTCGTGACCTCATCATGGGGGCTGCTGTGTCATCTGGTAATGACGCATGCATTGCGCTTGCAGAGGGGGTCAGCGGTTCACAAGAACAGTTTGTGGAGGACATTAACGGTTTGGCTAAGGAGATGAACCTGGCACATAGCAGTTTCACGAATGTGACTGGGTGGCCGGATGAGGGGCATTTGATGTCTGTGAGGGACATACTCACGCTGTCGGTCAGAATTTTCGAGGATTTTCCCGAGTATTACCACGTATTCGGTGAGAAGCAGTTCACATATAATGGTGTAACCCAAAAGAACTACAATACCCTGCTCAATTACAATATAGGAGTGGATGGGATAAAGACCGGCCACACAGAAAAGGCTGGGTATGGAATAGCGGCATCGGCACAGAAGGATAATCGCCGCGTTTTTGTTGTGGTCAATGGGCTGAAAACCGAAACGGAGCGGGCGTACGAGACTAAGCGGCTGCTGCTGTATGCCTTTAATCGCTTTGAGACCAAAGTTGTTTTCCCCGCGGGGAGCGTAGTGGGTGAAGTGAAAGTGTGGAATGGTAGGAAAGGGACGGTCCAGATGCATGTTCGCGACGATGTCGTCATAAGCTACCCGAGGGACCTGTCAAAAAGCGTGAAGGCGTTTGTCTCTTACAAGAGTACAGTAGCTGCTCCGGTAAAAAAGGGCCAGGAGATAGGCACACTTTCAGTGCAGATCCCTGGCATGGCAGATAAGGTGTTTCCAGTGTATGCAACTGCGGAGGTTGGGGCGCTGGGGCCGGTGCGCGGGTTTTTTAGGTCGCTAAAGCACGCTATTCTGGGCTAGCCTTGGAACTTGGGTTTGCGTTCAGGTGCTTGCTCAAAATCTCAAGAAGCGTTTTTTCGCTGAAAATTTGCGGCATAGGCCCTACGGATTTTCCGTTGACGTACAGCTCGTAGAACGGAACACCACCACCGCCATGTTCGCTTAAGTACTCGGCAATAGTGCTGTCCATGTTGGTCCAGTCTGCTTTCATGTACACAACGCCGTGTGTACACAGAAAATCTTGCACCGCTGGGGATTCGAGCACCTTTTCGTTAACTTTGCAAGTGAGGCACCACTCGGCCCCTACGGATAAAAACACGGTCTTGCCCGCCTTCAGTAACCTTGCCAGCCTAGCCTCGGAAAATTCCACCTTTGTAAGCTCCCCGTAGGCATGATCGTGCCCTCGAAAGCGACCAATATATATCGCAGTACCAACAACAAAGAGCGGTAGTAGCACCGCCAAGGCCTTGGATGCTTGCATCTTGACATTAGACATAACCCGCAGAAACCACACCCCTAACGATACCGCAACAACTGAAAGCACCGTTGGGAGCAGTACGTGTGTTCCCTTCTGGCTCACTAGAACGTGCAGCAGCCAGGCGGAGGTTGCATACATGGGGAACGCAAGAAACTGCTTGAGATACTCCATCCACTGCCCAGGCTTTGGAAGCAGGCGGGTTAAGCCCGGGGAGCATGACATAACCAGATATGGAAAGGCCATACCCAGGCCCATAACCTGGAATATTGCAACGGAGCGTAACCCCGGTTGCAGGAGAGCGAAGCTTATGGCTGACACCATAAACGGGGCCGAACATGGAGTGCCAATCAGCGCAGAAAGAACTCCAGCGAGAAAGCTTCCAACATTGTGTGATCCAGCCATTGTGCTGATAAACGGCACTTTGATAGACAAATCAAGAAATCCAGAGAATGACATACCCAGGAGAAAAGTTACGTGCAGTAGGCCGATCACCAGAGCTGGGGACTGCATTTGAAACCCCCAACCGAGAAAGTGGCCTGCGGAGCGCAGCAAAATCAGTGTAACGGACAGGAGCAGCATGCTAACCAGCA
This sequence comes from Anaplasma centrale str. Israel, assembly GCF_000024505.1. Taxonomy (NCBI): domain Bacteria; kingdom Pseudomonadati; phylum Pseudomonadota; class Alphaproteobacteria; order Rickettsiales; family Anaplasmataceae; genus Anaplasma; species Anaplasma centrale. The sequence goes on along the minus strand of NC_013532.1, from coordinate 248,340 downwards.
CTCCAGCAGTGTAGAATATTCCATCTGCCGCGGTGCTCCACCTGTGTTCCGAGCTTTGCCGCAATATGGAAAGCACCTTCAGCGATAATATGGGAAACACGCAAGGCATTAGGTTGAGCACAAGCCCCCCAACGAATGCAAGTGCTAATACGTCGAGAAATGTATGTTCCATAGGCCACCTATCCCTGCAATCTACCCCCAATGCATTCCACCGGCACGTTACTTACCGGACACACAATTCGCTATGCGGGACACAAGTGCCTTGTCTATGGAACTGGGCACTTCCCGCCTACCAACTATATAGGAGTATAGCAACTCGTCATCAAGCTCCACTATCTTCTCATACTGCGCGAGCTCTTCCTCATCTAGCAGCGCGAGATACTCCCTTGCAAAGGCACCCAAAAGTATGTCAGTCTCCTTGCAGCCCCTGTGTGTACTTCTGTAAAGCAACCTGCGTTTTCGCCCTTCGAGACCAAACTCACCCATCTCACAAACACCGCGCTCACTGCAGCCACCACGCAGGAACTTTATACCGCACAATACTGTTGTCAAGGATATAAATATGATATAACATGCTCCTGTTTTGAGCTTGTCGAGTATCCTATGGTTTCCATGGCGCAGGTGTTTAGCGCTTTTCAGGAGGGCTCTTTCTACCTTGCATCCTTCCTCCTTGTGCTTTCCGTGGTCGTGTTTGTGCACGAGTATGGGCACTATGCGGTTGCGAAGTTGTGTGGAATTCGGATCAAAACGTTCTCCCTTGGGTTTGGGCCTGAGCTGTTTGGAATTACTGACGGGTCTGGCACTAGGTGGAAATTCAGCATGGTGCCCGTTGGGGGGTATGTGAAAATGCTGGGTGACGCGCAGGAGGACAAGCTCACTGAGGGTGAGAAGTCCTTTGCATTTAACGAAAAGTCCCTGTGGCAGAGGTTCGCTGTTGCCGGCGCTGGGCCGTTGGCGAATTTGCTGTTTTCCGTTTTGGTGTTCTTCATATTGTTCAGCACCAGAGGGGTTATGAGCCCGATGCCGATAGTGGGCAGCGTCCTTCCGGGGAGCACGGCAGAGAGAATTGGGCTCATGGTGGGCGATAGGATTGTTGAGGTTGACGGGCGCGAGGTTTTGTGGTTCGAGGAGATACGGCATTACATTGCCGGGAGTACCAATCAGGAGTTCACCATGGTATTTCTGCGTGACGGCGTGTCCCACTCCGTTAAGCTCTCTCCAGATGTGTGGCTTGATGATGCTCGCAGGTTGGGTATAGCGGCCGACATATCCCCGGAAACTACCAGGAATAGGCGTCTTCCGGTGCTGCTCGCCGCGGCTGAGGCTTTCAGGTGCATTTTCAGGATTGTAAAAATAACTCTGGTGGCGGTTGTACAGCTTGTGACGGGGGCTCGCGGCGTTGATGAGCTTGGTGGGCCTGTTAGGATAGCAAAGCACTCTGGTGAGTCGATCAGAAATAAGGAGGGGTTGTGGTTTGTGGGTCTGATTTCCGCAAATCTGGGGGTTGTTAATCTTCTCCCCATACCTATGCTTGACGGGGGGTACATGTTGCAGTACGCACTGCAGGGGATTTTCCGTAGGAGGACAATAAATCCCAAGTATCAGAACGTCATGATGGCCATAGGCTTCGTGCTCCTGGTATCTATGATGGTTTTCGTCACCTTCAATGACGTCAAGAGCATTTTGAAGTGAGTTTTATGAGATACATCTTTGTTTTCGCTCTGTACGTGGTCGCGTGTGTGTCCATTGTCGGGTCTGTTGTTCCCGCTAGCGCAGCTGCTGGCGTGACAAGGGTCAGGGTAGTGGGCAATGAGCGGCTAGATTCCGGCACCGTGCAGTTCTACGCCAAAGTTCCTCTAACTGGGGATGTTACGCAACCTCAAATCGATGAAGCAATAAAAAACTTATACTCGACTTCCCTGTTTTCTAGAGTTGGAGTACGCGTGGAGGGGAACGAGCTGGTTATCAGGGTGAAGGAGAACCCTGTGGTGCGCAGTATAAAGATTGTGGGCAACAGGGTGTTCTCCGATAAAAATCTTGAGAATGACGTACTCAAGATGAAGAAGATGAGCATTTTTACGGAGGCGAAGCTAAAGCGAGATCTGTCAACCTTGCATGCTCTTTATCAGAGTAGAGGCATGTTGGGTGCGAAGGTGTCTTACGCGGTTAGGAGAGCCCCGCACAATGCAGTCGATATAGTGCTCAAAATTGTAGAGGGAAGGTCCACTCGCATTGGTGAAATTAGGTTTGTGGGCAATAGGGAATTTCCATCTAGCAAGCTAAAAGCAGTAATATATTCTAGGGAACACAAGCTGAAGGAGGCTTTTGGCCTGCTCGGCAGCAGTACGAAGTTCCTTTCGGAACGGCTGATGATAGATCAATCCCTTCTGCGCGAGTTTTACACCAGCAGGGGGTTCCTTGACTTCAGAGTCAAGTCTGTGGTGTCAGAGGTTAGTCGGGATCTCACGCGCGCAACCGTGGTGTTTTCTGTGGAGGAGGGTAAGAAATACCAGTTTGGTGACAGCATCGTAACTGTGCGTGACGTGGCGCATAGCTACGAAGGCATAGAGGAAGACCTACTGGGGCTGGTGCTGTCAAAGAAGGGTGCGGTGTTTGATGCGACCATGGTGAACGGGTCAGTTGCAAGTATGACTGCGCACCTCAATGAGCGGGGCAATTTGTTCGCTTCCGTTACGAGCGACTATGACGTACAGGGTGACGTAGTCAACGTGAAGTACAGCGTGTCCCTGGGGCACAGCGTCTACATACACAGGATAAACATAGTTGGGAACAACAGGACATTAGACCACGTTATACGGCGCAAGCTCGGCGTTTACGAGGGTGACGTATACAGCACTGGCGCTGTGAGGCAGTCCCGCAAGAGGCTAGCGGATATGGACTTTTTTGAGACCGTGGATGTGGAGACGCGGAAAGTTTCTGATAGCCTGGTGGATTTGAATTTTAAGGTGAAAGAGCGCGGCACTGGCTCGTTTGACATAGGGGCCGGCTTCTCCTCAGAAAGTGGCCTGGTTGGTAAGGTGAGCGTGAGGGAGCGCAACGTATTAGGCACGGGGAAGATGATCGCGTTTGACCTGTCTAGGTCCATGACCAGCCTATCTGGAACACTTGATTTGGTGACTCCAAATGTGTTCGATAGCGACGTTGCATTTGGTATGGGGGTGTTTTACTCACGGCAGGGTAGCTCATCACCTGCCGGCAGTGGTGGCGGGGTTTTCGGCGGCCTGCTGCCCTCTTCTGAGGGCTCGTTTAGTAGCACCAATGCTGGGCTTTCTACCCGGCTGTCTTGCAGTCTTACCGATAGTGTCGCCACATCCCTGCAGTATTCCTACAAATACCATAGCATACACAACGTAGGGGCGTCGGCTTCCACCTACATAAAAGAGCAGGAGGGGCGGCACCTTGATTCTGCCATAGGCTATTCCTTGGTGTACAGCAACCTGGACAGCGTTTACAGGCCCAGCAGGGGGGTGTTCGCCAAGGTGAGCCAATCATTTTCTGGAATAGGGGGGAACTTGCATTACGTCAAGACGGAGGCCTCAAGCGCTCATTTCTTCCCGGTATTTCGGAGAATACACAGCGATATAGTATTGAAGATCAAGCCGTCCTTCGGGTACGTGTTCGCGTATTTGGGTGAAACGGTGAAGATAGGACAAAGGTTCTTTGCGGGCAACAGTGAAATTAGGGGCTTTGCCGCTTCTGGGATTGGCCCCAGAGACCGCACAACTAAAGAGTCCTTGGGTGGCAAGTTGTTTTACGGGGTCACGGCCCAGTTTGACTTTCCTATAGGTTTGCCGGAACATTTGGGCATCAGGGGTTCCGTGTTTGCTGACGTGGCAAGTCTGTCTCGGCTGGATGCAAAAGCCGGCGGGTATGACACTAGCGATCTACCGAGGCTGTCTGTAGGGTTTGGGTTTTCTTGGCAGTCGCCATTCGGGCCAGTGAGGATAGATTTTGGGTTTCCTCTAGTGAAGGAAAAGTTTGACATTAAAGATAGAATCAGGATTTCCACAGATGCGGGTATTTAGAATGCGCAGGTTTCTCACAGTATTTCTCTCGTTGGTTGCACTGTTTTGTTCGTCGGCGGTGGGCGCAGAAGACGCAGTAGGTAGCAGCCTGTGTTATTCATAGACTCGGAAAGGGTGCTAAGTGAGGCGCTGGTTGCGAAGGATATTAGGGCACAGCTGGACAGGCGGCGGACTGAGCTGCAGGGCACGTTTACCCGAAGGGGAGAGGAGTTGCGTAAGGGCGAGGAGGAGCTGATAAAGCAGAAGAGCATCTTGAGTTCCGAGGCATTTGATGCGAAGGTTGCGGAATTTAGAAAGGAGGTTGACTCCTTAAATAGGGACGCGGCGGCTAAAATGTCGGAACTTGAAGGCATGTACAGCGGCGCTATGGAGCAGGTTTACGGTAAAATCCAGCAGATTTCTAAGCAGCTAGCCGGCAAGTTTGGCGCCACAATCGTGCTTTTTATACCGAAAGGTCAGGTCGCTTACGTGGAGGGCACGGCCGACATTTCTGAGCAGGTTTTGGAGACTTTAAATAGGGACCTGTCGAGAGTTAGCATGGGGGGAAGCTAGCTTAGGATGACTGTAGCATTCAATCACAAGCAGATTATGCGGATGTTGCCCCACTCGTATCCGTTCTTGTTGGTAGATAGGGTTCTGGAGTGTACCCCTGGTAAGTCCATAGTTGCACTCAAGAATGTAACTTTCAACGAGCCGTTTTTTGTAGGGCATTTTCGCGACAATCCAGTGATGCCCGGCGTGCTAATTATAGAATCTATGGCTCAATCCTCGATGCTGTGCGTCGTGGATGACCGCGGAGAGGGTGGGGCTCGTGGGGATCAGTCGGTGTATTTTATGTCGATAGACGCGGCAAAGTTTCGCAGGATGGTTGTCCCGGGGGACGCACTAACAATAAAATCAACGGTAATTCATATGCGCGGTGCCACCTGCAAATTTCAGTGCCACGCATATGTCGGGGACGAGCTGGCATCCGAGGCACAAATTTTGGCAATGATGGGTTAGTACGCGGAGATTATGGTTGCTTCATCAACGGGCGGAACGGCGCTAATATCAGTATATGACAAGACGAACATCGAACAGCTGGCCCGGTTTATCGCAGCAAGGGGGTTTCGCATAATAGCAACAGGCAATACATGCCGCTTGTTGAAGGAGGCCGGAGTTGCTGCAGTGGAAGTTTCGGAATACACCGGATACCCGGAGATGATGGATGGACGGGTCAAGACTCTACATCCAAAAATATTCGCAGGGATTCTGTGCAATAGGGGCAGCCATGGCCCAGAATTGGATGGGCTTGCTATAGACCTGGTGGTTGTAAATCTATACCCCTTTCAACATTTTGCAAGCACCGGGGCCGCGGATGACGAAGTGGTGGAACACATAGATGTGGGTGGAGTGTCGCTTTTGAGGGCGGGGGCTAAGAATTTCCAGCACGTTACGGTTGTACCAGACGTGCACGAATATGAAGGGCTGATGCAGGAAATGTCCAACCACGGGGGCACAACAACGCTTGAGTATAGAAAGCGCATGGCCGCCAAAACCTTCGCTTCCACATCTTCTTATGATGCGTGCATTCACACGTGGCTGAATGGTGCGGAGGGGCCAGACATGCCGCAGGAGATCGCGATACTCGGCAGGAAGGTCCAAGATTTGCGCATTGGCGAGAACCCGCATCAGAAGGCCGCTGTGTATAGCATATACCGTGAGAGCGCGCCCATGGCGTTGCCCATAGAACAGATGCACGGCAAGGAGCTGAGCTTTAACAACATAGTTGATATTGAGTCTGCTGTTGGGATAGTAGCCGAGTTTGACGTCCCAGCAGTTTCTGTGATCAAGCACGGAAATCCCTGTGGGGTGGCAATTTCCGGCACAGACATCGACGACGCTTACGAAAAGGCAATTACTTGCGACCAAAAGAGCAGCTTTGGCGGAATAATCGCGTGCAACAGGCAGGTTACTGACGCGATTGCGCAAAAGGTTGCTGATGTGTTCATAGAGGCGGTGGTCGCCCCAGATTTTGCTGAAAGTGCGCTCAAAATACTAGGAGCGAAAAAGAACCTGCGTATAGTCAAATGCGCGCCCTATACTGCAAGTAGGCTGGTCTTCAAAAGTGCGCTGGGTAGTGGCCTGTTGATACAGGAGCGCAACTGTAGCACAATAGACATCGGCGATTTACTCAAGGTCACGACTAAGGCGGCAGATCCCGCGGTATTGCAGGATTTGCTGTTCGCGTGGCGGGTGTGCAAGCACGTAAAGTCCAACGCAATCGTTATAGCGCGCGATGGGCGTGCTATAGGAGTGGGAGCTGGGCAAATGAGCAGGGTTGACAGCGTTGAGCTTGCAGTCAAAAAAGCGCAAGATTGCGCCGGTGCCGTTATGGCGTCTGACGCATTTTTCCCATTTGCAGATAGTGTGTATAACGCCGCGACCGCGGGCGTGTCTGCTATTGTACAGCCGGGAGGCTCTTTGCGGGACAAGGAAGTAATAGATGCTGCAAATGATAGCGGCATTGCAATGTATTTCACGGGCCTCAGGAGTTTCTACCACTAAGTCGGAAGTCAGATTCCGGTTTTCTCAATCGCGGTGCGGGTGTACCGATACATAGACCAGACCGACAGGGCAGCTGCAACCCATAGGAGAAACTCCCCAACACGCGTCACCGTCCCCCCATCACCGACTATCAGCACTCCGGTCGCGGTCATTTGCATCACGGTTTTTAGCTTGCCCATACCGCTCACTGGCAGGCTGATGCCCGCAGCAATGAGGAACTCGCGCATTCCGGATACCAGAACTTCCCTGCAAACGATAACAACAACACAGGCAACGCATGGCCCTGTTATCCGCCCTACATATACCAGCATCACAAAAGCAGAAAGGATGGCGAGCTTATCAGCAACCGGGTCAAAAAGCCTACCAAACTTGGACTGCACCCTCCAAATGCGCGCTAGGTACCCATCGAGAAAATCAGTCGCGCATGCAAGCAGGAATATAGCCAAGGTCACATACCTGGCGCATCCGCAATCTAAGTAAAAGCTGGAGACCACAGCAGGTATGGCGAGGACCCTAAAGATGGTCAGCATATTTGGAAAAACTTTCCTCAAGCCACTCCCCCCTCAACTCACAGCACCCGCCCATCAGGACACCGCATACTAAGAGACCTAACAGCCGCGCACCGGACAGTGGAAAGTGAAATACCCACCACGCCTAAAGAAACCAGCACAAAAACGCTCGCCGCGCTGACCGACCTGTTGAAATCCACAAACAGTTCTATAATGGACGCTTTCCGGGCTTACTGCAAGTCTAAAATATGCCCAATCACCACAAAGTGGCGTGGCGACTGATCATCACATGGCTGCAAAATTCTCACTGCATTCGGAAAAGCTGCGCGCGGTCACCGCCCCTTTGAGAATTGCACAATGTGCATAACACACGTTCAGATCCCTGCCTTCGCGGGTACCCATCTGGGGCCTACGTAGCATGCCCCACCCTATCCCATGGTCCCGAGGAGGGGGTATCCGCCCCACCATCCACCCACCATTGCTACCCCCAAGCGCTCACGCGCTGCCCCCGCTGAAAACTTCAGACCTATCCGGTGCTTCACATGTTGATACCCAGCGCCCATCTAGCCCGTCATCGCGCATCCGCTGCACACCCCACCCTATCCCATGGTCCCGAGGAGGGGGTGTCCGCCCCGTCATCCATCCACCTACCCTGCACACCCGTATGTAAAATCAGCTTCCCCACCCTGCCCCTGCTGAAAACTTCAGACCTATCCGGTGCTTCACATGTTGACACCCCACAGCCCATCTAGCTCATCATCCATGCATCAGATGCTTATCACATGGGCACCACCCATATGTAAAATCAGCTTCCCCACACTGGCCGTGCGCGCGGTCACACTGCGCTGCAAAACAACCTTTTTATTTGCTCATGACAACAATTGCATATACTATGTCCCAGTCTTAACCATGGCTTTGTATGGCTTTCGTTGATGACAGCAACGTAAAGACTTGTCGTGGATGGGTTTTGGTTGGGGTCCACGCATTGGGGATTTCCGGAATCCTGTCAATACTAGTAGTTTTTCTGAGAATGCCCTTTCTGAAGTCAGTGGTCGCAGACGCTGACCGGGTGTTTGGCTTGTCATTGGTGCTGCACGTAGACCTCTCGGTAATAGTGTGGCTGTGTTCAATGTCCTCTGCGCTGATTAGTATGACCGTGCACCGCAAGTTGAGGTACCTGGGGCACTCCTGGGCGGTATCTGCGGTGGGCGCTGCATTTATGGTTTTATCGGCGCTCTTAAAAGGCGCAACACCGGTGAAGAGCAACTACGTGCCCGTCATAGACCACTGGTTTTTTTTCTTAGGGCTGGGCATATTCTGCTGCGGGGTATTGCTAAACACCCTACCCTCAGTAACGAAGGGCCAGTGTACCGACCTTCCTATGTTGGTGGGAATCCACGGAATGTCCACCATGATGACTGCAGCAGCGTTTTGCTTCATGACCGCATATTCCGCGACTGACAGGGGCCTGGAAAGCCTAGTGTTTTACGAGAGGGTCTTCTGGGGGGCGGGGCACCTACTGCAGGGCGTTTTCGGCCAGGCATTTCTGGTGGTGATGTTGTTGCGGATCAGGCATGGGTGTTTCACACACCCGTACCTGGTCAGCACAGTGTTCGCGATTAACGCCCTGTCCGTCATAATTGCATCTGCGGCGCACATAGTTTACCCTTCAGATTTTGCATCACTGGCCGAGTTTTTCACGTGGCACATGCGGATAGCAGAGGCATTGGTGCCTGCTTTCTTGGTAGTATTTGCGGGCGGCAATATCAAATCCTTCCTGCAGCGTGACAACCGATATTTGCTCTATGCAACGGTGATGTTCATCTACGGCAGCGTCCTCGGCGTTCTCAGCATGCAGGGCACGGTCACAATACCCGCGCACTACCATGGGTGCGTTGTGGGGATGACGGCGGCTTTTATGGGGTTTGTATATCTGAAAATGCCAAAGTTTGGTTACAGGGCGGTCAGCCAAACTTGGCAAAACATACAGCTATTCGTATACAGCGTGGGGCAGATGTTGCACATCACGGGACTAGAGTTGTTAGGAGGGTATGGGGCCCTGCGTAAGGTAACTCACCTCCCAGATGCCGCATCGGCGCTTGCTCGCTATTGCTTCTCAGTGGGCGGCGCTATGGCGATTATGGGGGGGTTTCTTTTTGTTTTGCTGGTTTTGGTGTGTGTGTATCGTAGAAAGGAAACGGAGCATGGCACTTGACAGGTGTGCTTACCCCAAAGGTAGCCACATTTGCGGTGTGTGGTATTCAAAAATTTACCACACGTGCGTACCATCAACCCAAAGGTGTCTCAGGTGAAGGCGAGGCCTGCGGCAAGCGAAAGCCGCCGGAATACAGCGTTTGGTTGGGGCACGGCATCTTTGTCTGTTTCTCCTAGTAACATAGTCACCAAACACTCTATGATCACTGGTTCGCTGCGTTCTACGCTACTGCGCGTGGTGTGCGTTTTTCTGATGCTGCCATCGGTCGCAAGCGGTTCAGGCTCAGACATGGCGGTCCCATGGAAAATACGGGAATCCGAAGTTCGTGGCCTATCCGCAATGTTGGAGCATGCCAGCAGGGGCAATTATTCAACATCGCATCGCATCGCAAGAAAGCTAGGTAAGGAGTATATAACGCTCGCACAATGGTTGAAACTGCGCCACAGTTGCGTCTCCCAGGAGGAGATAAACGATTTTAAGGAAGCCCACCCGGAATGGCCAAACCCAGTTGCACATACCAAAACCGCCGTTACAACATCCATCACCGAGGTTAAGCCCACGTGCGGACGCCTGAAGAAAAGTGCGGTTTTCCTCAACTACAGCACCCTGCCTAGGAACGCACTAATATCAGTGGCAAACCGGCTGTTGTGGACAAAAAGAATACGTGCAGCGGAGTACATCGCCAACAACCTGGGGGAAGAGGGCCTAGTTACCACGGCCAGAATAAGCTTTAGGCGCAACAAAAAAGACCTAGCCGGCATGGATGTGTCACCAGTTTTTGCGTCCATGAGCTCCGACTTTGGGCTCATGTACGACTATGTATCTTGGTATCTCAAGAACAGACAGATCAGCGAAGAGATCTTGCATTTGATGTCTTCAATGCCCAAAGACCAAAAATACCGTAAGGAACTTTGGCATCTCTACAGGTTGTATATTGGTGAAATCGTATATTATAAACTCTCCAGGTTCTACGGGGCCGCCTACAAACTAGCTAGTGACTGCGCTAAGCTTGTGGATGCCAGAACATTACCTGAAGTGCACTGGCTGCTCGGGTGGATTGCGTTCAAATGTCTAGAAGACTACGAGGCTGCCCATGCACACTTTGCAGATTTTTACAATACGGCAAGAGCGCACGAACACAAAAGCAAGGCCGCTTACTGGGCCGCACGCTCCGCCGAAGCCCTGCATGACGACGACGGAGCCCTCGTATGGCTCAGGCTCGCAGCGTCACACAAGACAACCTTCTACGGCCAGCTGTCCCTTTTACAGCTAGGCGTAGACAGGGTCTTACTCGATACACAAAACGTAAGATACACTAGTGTACACTATTTACGTTGTAAAAGAAACTTATTTGCAAAAATTGGGTACATATTATCTAAAGTGCGGCGCGATGATATGGCAGATTTATTTGTGCAGCACGCAATAAAAAATACTCATATCCCTGAAGTTGCTGGTATGATTACCGAGCTCACTTTATCAAGTGGCAATACTTACTCCGCGCTTAAGGGTGCAGAATATATAGGGTCCAAGTTTTTGCTTCCGGCAAGCCTTTATCCGCGGCAATATCTCGCAGTACATGACGACCACAAGGAGATCGTGCTATCGATGATCAGGCAGGAAAGCAGGTTCGACAAAAATGCCAAGAGTCGATCTAACGCGCTGGGACTTATGCAGCTGTTGCCATCGACCGCAATGGAGTTAGCACGAGATTTACAAGTAGAGTATCGGGAGAGTGATCTCCTAAAGCCAGAGTACAATGTAATGCTTGGACATTACTACTTGACAAAACTGCTCAAGGCATATAACAATTCTCTGGTGCTGGCCCTGGCTGCTTATAACGCAGGGCCGGGCAATGTCAACTTGTGGCTCAAGAACCTCGGTGACCCTAGGAATCTAGGGTCACCTGGAGCGCTTGCAGAGTGGATAGAATCCGTGCCATTTCACGAGACGCGTACGTATATACAGAGAGTACTTGCAAATTTGCATGTATATAACGGAATGTCCGGCAAGACTATGACCTTGGGCCAGCAGTATGAGTAACTACCATTTGGGTGTTATCCCCACCACCGTGGGATATCATCTCGCTCTGTATATACGGTATACGTACCCCAGGCACCAGATCAGTGCAAGTGAATACCACGTGATGGTATACTCTAGGTGGTCGTTCCTAATCTTGAGCGCCGGATTGGCGCTCAATCTACCAGCAACGGTTGTGTGGTCTCCCCACAATATACAAGGCTCCAAGTCGGGCAGGCCAACGTATTCTGACATATCGTTTATGTCGAACCAAAACCACAGATTTTCTTTAGGATTATTCCGTACAATCCATCTGGACAGGCTTCTTAGCTTGCAGTGCAAAACTCCGCTGACCGCTCGGACGTCTGCATCGCGAACGTCGCCGGGTATGATGCCCGCGCCAGTGGCCGATCGGACATCTGCATCATGGGTGCCAGGCGCGGTGCCAATGCCGCTGGCAGGTTGAGCTCCTGCACCATGAGTGTTATCGAGTGCAGCGCCGGCAAACACCCCCCTGTTCACTAGAATATGCCTGCCGTCTACCAGTGAAAATGGCTGCAGGAAGTAATATCCCATCTTACCAGCAAAAACCCGTATGTGCTTTGTGCCTTGGAAGGCACCTTGCAATTTGACCGTCCTGTACGCGTAGGTGCGTAGATCCCCCGCAGGCAGGATCACAGGATTCATGTGCATTGTTTCAATAACGTGCAACTTTTCCCGCAACCGCAGGAGCTGCCACGTCCCTAATGACAGTAATATGGCAAAAGGCGCCAAGCAGTATACAACCAGCAGCACCCGCCGCCTAGCTCGACCGCATGTCCTAGACTGCGTACGCATCACGCACTCCACAAAATGCCACGCTCTATCCACCAGAACTTGCAGAGCACAAGACCACTACCGATTGCAGGTACACTGCAATAGCGCCTTTCCCGGAGTATACGCCTCTTTCTGCGTTGACACAAAGCAATTTAAGTGCCATCACAAGAGCAGTGCAGTGCACGTGCGCACCTTAACTTTTGGCGTGATCGTACGTGAACGGGGTTAATACTTTGTGAGCTTTTGCCCCCTACAATGTGGGGGTATGTGGGTTGGTTTGGGTGTGTATGAGAAAAATAGACGCGTGCGCGGGCTGTCCACCCTTTTCCTCAAAAAAACTGGCCTGGGTAGCGGTCGCATTGTGCGCACTTTTGTGCACCTTCCCCCACAGCAGCGGCGCGCAGGCAGAAAAACCAGAGGATCCCAGGCAGGCTTTTGTTAGAGACACCGAGAGCCTAAAAAAAACTTCATACACCAGGCGCGATTTTAGAGAGTTCATCGTCAAGTGCAACGCTAAGGGGGTCGCCCCAAATTTTAAAAAGGAGTTCGGCAGTAACCTGGCTGGGGCGGATTTTAGTGAGTTGGACATGCGAGGTGCGGTCTTTGAGGATGTAAACCTCGTCCAAGCAAACTTTAGGCACAGCAACATCTCCAGTACCACGTTTTCTGGATCCGACATGCGCGGGGCTAACTTTTCGAATACCGACCTCAACAGATCGCAGTTTGAATCAGTGGACCTCAAGTTCGCCAACTTTGCGCTTGCAGACCTGAATGAAGTTAGAATCCGCTCCTCCGAAATTAGCTATGCATCTTTCCTTGGTGCAGACATGCAGGCCGCGGTAATCAAAGACTCACAGGGCCTGTACACGACATTCACAAATGCTGACCTCGGTGCCGTATCGGTGTTGAACTCTAACATGAGCAATGCGAATTTCCAGGACATAGAAGCAACCGGCATACTAATACAGGGTAGTAATTTGACGTCCGCAAGCCTATTTGGCGCCAATTTGCACAGCGCAAGAATACAGAACTCCGTGCTGAAGGGCTCCATTATGTATGGAGTTCGCATGAACTTTGCGGACCTAACGGGCAGTGATTTGAGCGGCGCAAACATGGAAATAGCCAACATCCGCTCCTCGAGTTTTCACAATGCGAATTTGAGCAACACCAACATGTATTCCGCCGATATTTACCACACAGATATGAGAAGTGCCAATCTCAGCGGAGCAATTCTGGGTGGCGCAGTGCTGGTGGGAGTAAATCTGCACAACGCGGTGCTGACAAAAGCAGTATTAAAAGGCACTGCAATATCTGAGTCTATTCTGACAGAATCTGATCTGAGAGAGGTCACACTTGATTCCGGGAGCGTTTCTGACAGCACACTTGAGCTCGCCGTGTTGAACAGAGCGAAAATCACCGGCTCTGCAATCTCCAGAACCGGTATGGCGTCAATCTTTGCACACGCCGCAAGCCTGAATAAAGTCACCCTGGAAAAGGTAGACCTGACAGGCGCGGTGCTGAGCGAGGTTAAAACGTCGCAGTCCGTGTACAATGACGTAAACGCCAGTGAGGCTATATGGTCTTCAACTGAGTTGCACGACGTCATAATACACAGCACTTTGCTGCACAATTCCGTGTTCGCTAACAGCAAACTGGGAAAGGTGAGTATATCAGCGAGTAACGCAAAAAAAGCCAGCTTTATAGAGTCAGAGTTTGTAGGCACTAGTATATACAGGGGAGTGTTGGCTGGGGCAGAGTTTCAAGATTGCACGTTCGTGAATACCGTGATTATGGAAAATGACACAGTACCAAGCGTGAGCGGTGCGGTTACATCGGAAAAGGAGTTACAGGAACTGCTGAAGCGTGAAAAGGTGCTTGATGTGAACTACTCATACCTAGACTTCAGCGGCATGCATCTGCGTGAAATAGACTTTTCAAACTCCAGGCTGGCAGGCACAAACTTTTACGAAGCGCAATTGCACAATGTGAACTTCTCGCGCGCGGATCTTTCTTCTGCAGATTTCACCGATGCATCCCTGGTGGATGTGGACTTTACGGGTGCCAACATTAGTAAGGTGGTCTGGCCCGCCGGGGAAACAGCACAACACAGCATGGGCAGCGAAACCAAAAAAGAGGTTAGCAGCCCAACAATTGAACAGAGCGGGGCCTCTAAGCAGGAAAAAGTGGAGCACCAACAAAGTAGCAGTACTCAACAGTCAGACACTCCTGAGCCTGGTGAAGGCGATGCTGCACAGAAGAAATCTGTGGATACAAGTGGAGCTTGATCGCCCCGGCGAGTACCAGTAACCGAAGCCAAGCGGCAGTTGGGGCGCTTAGCAGCGGAGTGTGCACAGCTGATACGTAACTCAGTCTCGGCACGGTAAGATCGGCAAGATGTTAAGATAGCCATATAATGACGCCGCGTATTTGCGGAACATGCAAAATTCGGTCACATCACCGAAACCTGTGCGTGGTGCGCAATATCGAGAAACGTGAATCTGTCCCTTGTAGCAAATGCCAAATTGGCCACTTCGCCGTACCCTGCAGTAGTCCACCCAACGTGCTCGGGTAAATACGGGCTTTTCAAGCCATGCAGAATTTTTTCCAGCAGGGTAGGATCAATAACCTCAGTTTTCACCCTCTCAGAGATGTATTCCCACTTCTCGCCTATCATGCAGTTAAGGTTTGTAGCAGCTTCGCGGTCTATAGACTTCCGTAGCAGTACATCACAAAATTCTCGCGCCCGCTCCATACCAAAACACCGCTGCAGCACACAACTGTCAATGCAAGTTTGCACGAGTTGTGGCCGCATGTTGCACATTTTCTTCTGTAACTTCGCCAGCACCACGGTGGCAACTCCTACCCTCTCCCCATGTAATAAGTTGCAGCCATCTAGGAGCTCCGTGGCGCCGGCCAGGATATGTTCTCCCTGGCTTGCAGACTGGCTCCCCCCAGCTATTATCATGCCAACACCAGACAGGAGCAGAGCCTGCATCAGCAACATAACGGTGTCGACATCTCTGCCCACCAGGCCTTGGTAGCTCTCTATAATGGCGCTCTCTACATCTTCGCTGATAAGAAAAGGCAGCTCACTGTACTGGGTACCTAGCAATACGTGCGAAAGCAACCAATCTGCGCGTGCCGTGGAGCGACAAATAAAATCTGCGAAACCGCTGCTTATCATCCTAGCCGGTGCATTGGCAAGCGTATTTGTATCTATGTAGATGGCGCTGGGTAGTTGCCCAACAAAGGATTTTTTTGTGCCGTTTTTGACCGTGATTGAGGCATTTGGAGAAGTATACCCATTCATGGAAGGAGCAGTGGGGAACAGTATGTATTCTTTGCCTTCAACCTTACTAACATATTTGCACACGTCATTGATTGTCCCGCTTCCAAGGGCAATAATGAAATCCGCATTTTTGGAAGCATGTTTCACACGGTTTATCAGGCCAGCAGAGGCACAATATTCGCCCTGAATCACGTAGTGGCTAAAAGCATTCAACACCCCATTATCTATGAGCCTAGCGGTGTTTGAGTCAGCAACCAAGAGCGCTCTGCCCCCGTGTCTGGACGCTATGTCTGGAAGGCTGGCTAGCATGCCTTGGCCCACATGTATGGCTCTGGTAATGTACTCAGCAACTTCGGCATACCCGCCAGCAACAATACGCGGCAAAGCCATGTCTAAAAACTGAGTAGTCATGAACCACAACGCACCAAACCCATGCAGGGAGTATACATCCAGCAACAGTGCATAGCAAAGGGTATGCCCTACTGCCCAACCTATTATATCCGGCACGTCACTTAGCACCGGAAGTATGACTCTTAACCCAATACAAACAATTCTGTGTGGCTTGGGCGTATATGGCAACAACTCCAGTTGACTGGAGCCGCATTCTGAATGATACTGCGCAGTGTAGTACATGGTGCCTTAGGTGTAGTTTGAGTCCGCTGGAGCAGTTCAGAGTTACAAAGTTGCTTGGCATACCCACACCTTGGGGCATAGACCTGAGCTTTACAAATTGTTCCCTCTTCATGGTTCTCGCATCCCTGGGGACTGTTTTGCTCTTGTGTTGGGCACTCAGAAGAGTCAACGTAGTTCCTGGGCTTGCCCAGGCTGCAGTGGAGTTGATCTACGGCTTCGTGGCCAGCACTCTTGAGAGCAACGCCGGCGCGGATAGCCTGCGCTACATACCCCTGGTTATGACAACCTTTTTATTCGTATTGGCGTGTAATCTCGTGGGCATACTGCCGCTGGGGTTCACCGCAACCAGTCACCTCTCCGTTACCTTGGCTTTATCACTCGTCGTCTGCACGGCTGTCACAGTTATTGGGTTTAGGCACCAGGGGCTGCATTTCCTCAGGATATTCCTGCCTGAGGGTACGCCAATGTGGCTAGCCCCCATGATGGTTTTCATAAAGCTGTTTGCGTACTTGGCCCGTCCGGTAAGCCTCGCGATACGTTTGGCAGCAAACATGATCGCCGGTCATACAATCATTGCAGTTATTGCAGATTTTGTGCTCAAGATGCACCTCATACTCACACCTTTGCCATTCGTGTTCATAATGGCCCTAATAGCATTCGAGGTCTTCGTTGCCGTATTACAGGCATACATATTTACCGTGCTCACCACCGTATACTTGTCCGACGCTGTCTCGAGCCACTAGGGCACCCAGCACAGGTATGGCTAGAAGTTTGCCACGCGCGGCCGGGGATTGCCGCGCGATATCCTCAGACCGTGCCGGAGTGGATCCTCCGCACGCCATCACTCAGCACGAACTAGTACAACCACACATCGCTGAAGTTGCCCACTACAACTTGGCTGCTGCTCCAGGTGCGTTGCTGGTACAACTCGGCTTGCTCTAGGTGCGTTGCTGGACGCGATGCGTCGTCATTGGTGGAGCGACAACCCCCGCCGCCGTCAGACACGCTGTTGTTAGAAGATTCCGCCGGGCCCTCAGTGGCAGCACTCATGCAGCCGGGCCCTGTGCTTTTGGCGGCATCGTTGGTTCCACTAGCTGAATATCCGTAAGAATCCCCCCCCCCCCCGATGTGCTCCGCGACGGAGTACTCACAGTGTGCAGCGGTTCTACCTCACTTTGATCCACCGACCCAGCGCGGTCAGCAGCACGCATAAGCGCATACCCAGCACACCCAGCGTACAACGCTGTACCCGCTGCAGTCACACTGGCAGGAAGGCGCAGGGCTGCACCAAGGACTGCAGACGTGATTCCATGAGTAACCGTACTGGTAGCACAGTGTAACACCGCCTTGTCAAAATGTGCTGTATCATCGGGTTCTTGCCCCGCATCTGCATCATAGAACACGTTGTTACAAACAGTATCAGCTACCGCGTCAGATAAGTAGCTAGCGATCGTAAACACAAGCGCTCCAGCGAAAATAATTCCAAACATATTAATCCTCCCTCCAATGAGCCTACACAAAACTTGCGCGCGCCGGCCCCGAACTGCGATGCCACATCTGGCACAGGTACCAACCTAAGGCAACCGCCGCCTTTGGAGTATTTGGGAATATACAGGTGACCACGCACACAACAGCCGCAAAGTGTACATTTCCCCAGCCCTACAGTCAACTCTGTCACATCCTATCCGCCGCCAGAAGTTTGCCTCCGGATGATATTCGCTCTCGCCATGCGACACCTCAGGTCTTCACGTGCTACACACGTACTCTTGATTTCGCAATCACTGCACCAACTGAGAGTGCATGCGTACGAGACAACTGGCACCACCATGTGACCATGGTATGACAATGTAACCAATTCTACAGCCACAACTTATATGCGAAGATCCCGTGCTGCACGCTGGGTTTGCACAACATTCGTATGTTCAAGCGGCACACTTGGTAAATCCCACATTGCGTAACGTCAATTACTAATTGACTTGGCATCTCAAGCCCTTATAATCTGTAGGGTTGAAATTTGCACTGGTGGTGGTTTATGGACTCCTTGAGGTTTGTGGCCGTTGGGCTGAGCGTCTTGGGTATGGTGGCGTCTGCGCTTGGTGTTGCAGCCGTCTTTTCGGCCATGCTCAATGGCATTGCTCGTAACCCGGAAACGGAGGATAAGCTGAAGAAGTACGTCTATACCGGCGCCGCTTTGGTCGAGGCCATGGGCCTGTTTTCGTTTCTGCTGGCGCTGCTTTTGATATTCGTGGCTGGATAGCCAGCAATGGGCACTGTACCCCAGTTGGACTTTTCAATGTACCCTTCGCAGGTGGCCTGGTTCTCCTGCGCGTTTTTCCTGCTCTACCTCGCGGTCAGGTGGGCTGTCCCCAGGGTTGAGGGCATCATGGGCAAGAGGTACGCTGCGGCTAGCAAGTCTTTGGAGGATGCTTTGGGCGTTTGTGGAGCTATAGAGCTGAGGCTGCTCAGGCAGAGAAAGGCGTTAGAGGACGCGGATCTCGGGGCTAGAGATGCGGTGGAGGGAGCACTGGCTGAGGTTTCGTCGTGCACTGAGGAGGCTCGTTCTTTGCTGAGCGAGGAGGTTTGCGCTATGTTCGAGTCAGTGGAACAGCGCTTGGGAGAATTGCGGCGGGACGTTCATGGTGAGCTGGTCGATCTTTCCGCCGAGGTTGCGTTTATGTACTACACCAAGGTTCGCGGCTGCGACGAGGCAAAAAGGGATGCACTGAAGAAGTTGGCCGCCAGGTTATATGAGGGAAAGTTATGACTATGAGTACTCATTTGATAGTTGACCTTGCTTTTTGTGTGGGATTTGCGTTGGCTTTCAACCCTGCCAGCAAGTTCGTTAGGCGGTTTTTGTCTAAACATTCTGATGCGGCAGGCGTCGTTGTGGAGAAATCAGTTGATCTCGAGCGTAGACTGGAGTTAATGCTTCGCGATGTGTCCCAGAAGGAGCATGAGGTCGACTTAGCAGTGGCTGGGATACTCCAGAAGTCTGAAGAGCAGTATAGAGCCATAGTGCAAAACGGAAAAAAGGAGATAGAAGAGATGCTCGAGGCTCAGATTAACTTGGCAGCTGAGCGGGTTGCGTTTGAGGTTGACAATTTTGTCAAATCCCTGAGGCTAGCCGCCATCGATGCGGCGTCCGGTGCGGCTCGTAGCTTGCTTAGGGAAGAGCTAGAGGGTAAAGAGCGGGGCGACAGCGGCGGCAGCGATGTTGCTCCTTCACCGGAACACGACGACGATATAGCCAAGAAACTGCACTAGGTGCAGGTTGGGTGTTGCAGTGGCTGCGTGGGCTTCCCCTGGTTGGTGCCCGCCACCTGCTTGGGCAAGGGGCATGTTAAGTCTGGGTGACAGGCTCTCTGTTCTACCGGCTCAGGCACACCCCGGCGGGTTTTATACTTCGCTCTTATCGGTGATCCACTTCAGTATCTTGCGTATTCTTCCGCCATATGACGGGCTGGCAGCCCCACTGCGCGTTCCTCCTTTGTAGAAGCTGTGCACTACCAGTAGTGCAGTGCCGATGGCCGCAGAGAACACGGGGTTTCTATCATACTCTTTGCTCATGCCATAAACGTGAACGGGCAGCCCCACTCTTACTTGCCTATTCAGAACGTAATTAGTAATCTCTCGAATGCTAGCCAGATTGCTGCATCCTCCTGTTATTACCACCTTACCGACCACATTTTGCTGCGCGTCCATTTCCTTCTTCACCAGCTCAAGAATTTCTTCCACTCTCGGGCGGATAATGCTGGCTAAATCGGATTTCATTATAGAGCGTTTATCTTCGTTACCATCTTCGGTTTCAATAGCATAGTCCCTATCAGCCGAAGTGAGCATTACGTTCCCATGCAGAATCTTCATGCGCTCAGCATCTTTTACACTTATACATAACCCGTATGCTATATCCCTCGTTATGTGCACTCCACCCAAGGGAATTGTACCTGCGTACACAAATTTGCCCCTATCAAAGATGCCCATGGAGGTGTAATTCCCCCCTATATCCAGAACCATGGTTCCCAATTCTTTCTCATCCTCCGTAAGGCAAGCCAACCCTGAAACATAGGGCTCGGCAACACAGCCACCCATACTCAAGTTGTTATCGGTAATACAATTCTCGATGTTAAGGAGCGCGAGCTTAGAAGCGGTAACTACGTGCATATCTGCACGCAATTTGCTACCATACAGCCCCCTGAGCTCAGTAACATCGCTCAGATCATCCAAATGGTAAGCTATTGGAATATTGTGGATTACCATGTCATCCCCAGAGAATTTCTCATAAGTCTGGAGCATGATCCTTCGTATATCGCGGTCTGATATCTCGTGTACTGTAGAGCGCATTTCATTTGAGATATTGTGCGACGCAATGCCACACCCAGATACGTTGACGTACACCTGATTCATCGTGTGCTCAGACACCTGCTCTGCGGCATCTACGCTAGACAATATGGAGTAGCCGGCATGCTGTTTGTTGGCAATTGCCCCACCATTCACACCGTCAGCAGCTTTATAACCCACCCCCACAACCTCGGGCCCACCGTCACCACGCACTTTCACAGCGAGGCACACCATTTTTGTAGAGCCCATATCCAAAACTGCAAACACACCCTTCCGGGGCTCCGTCATAACAGCGGAATGCAACACGATACGATACCCTTCTACTCTTCCACCACGGAGCAACCTATGACAGATCCGGGTTCATCTTATATGGTTATCGAAACATATCAAGCATTTTCGCGCCATTGCGAACCCGCAGCAAGCGCCCAACGCTGCCTTGCAGCAGGGATAACAAAAGCACAAAAACCGGAACAAGTTCTAGCCGCCCAACTAACATTAGCACGGTCAATACGCACTTGACAGTAACAGATAATGAAGCATACGTACCATTTGGCCCCACAACTTCCCCTATACCCGGACCCGTATTGGCAAAGGTCGATGAAACAGACGTTACGATTGTAGCCAAGTCACTCTCACCCCAAGCAACGATAATGCACGCAATGCAAAACACGAAGACATACAGAAAGAAAAATGCACCGGCCTCGGGGAGGAGGGCTTCCTCCTCCCGCACTGATTGCTTGTGGGGCGTGGCAAATGGAGCCTGCATGAGCAGGTTTTTAACATACCTATACCCACCGCGCACCAGGATGACGATTCTATGCATCTTGAGACCGCTGTTAGTGGAGCCAGAACACCCTCCACATAGGGTTAGAATCGTCCCAGTCACGGCCAGGAAGCTCCAAGTGCTATAATCACAGTTAGCAAACCCAGTAGAAGTTGCCAGTGAAACGAGTATAAAGGTTGCGCGCAGCAGTACTGCAGGAAATTCCTCCCCCGGAAGTACGCCTCTGTTATACAGATTAATCGCACCTAAAAGCGAAAACGCCGCCAGCACGCACACGAAAACGGCAAATTGTTTGGATTGAAACCTTCCTTCAAGAACCAACCTCAGGTACACCACAAATGGGCATGAAGAGAGAAGCATGAAGACTATAGCTATAATTTCAATTGCAACGCTGTCAAAGTGGCCCAGCGAGTCATCGTAGTTAGCGAACCCACCTGTGGAAACTGTGCTCATAGCATGGCATATTGCATCGAACACGGACATGCCAGCTATCTTGTAGGCAGCAGCACACAACACCAGTAGCACAACATATAGACAGGTAATATAGAGCACAGCCCTGAAAATGCTCAACTTGAACTGCCGTACAGTGGGGGATTCTACGCCGTAGATGTCCTTGAGCCCCACAACCTTCAAGCACGGTAACAGCAACACACCAATTGCTATAACCCCCAGCCCACCAATAAAGTTCAGCATTACACGCCACAGCAGTATGCCCGGTGATTTTGCGTGCAGATTGGAGAGCACTGTGGCACCAGTAGTGGTAAGCCCGGATACTGTTTCAAACAGTGCATCAACGTATGTCAACCCAGTTGTATCTGAAACAAAAAACGGTATTGCAGCCAGCATTGGTAGCACAATCCACACTGCACAGATGAGGTATATAGTTTCATGACGCCCTATTGGGCCGGATTTCCCACCATGCAGACACACTGCTCCAACAGCAGCAGACACCGAAAATGCAGTAGCAAAACTTTCCCAGTCCCCTCCCCCCATACAGACGTCCACAACCATCGGTATTGAGAGGAAGAGCGCAAATAGCAGGGAAAATACACCCTGGATGAAAACCAGGGAGCGCCAATGTGTCAGGAATGTACCACACGCCTTGTTGTGCACAACAGCCACCAAAACAACCACCATGCGACGCCCGCCCTAGTGTAAACGCAGCACCCTGGCATTGCGCGCCCTCCGCGCGTTTTACCATAACAAGTACCATGCGTCCATGCTTAAGATATGGGTTATGCAGGCACCAAATTTGTGCGCATGAACGCCTTTTTTCTGTTACAATCAGCGCGGAGAGATGGCTGAGCGGTCGAAAGCGCACGCTTGGAGAGCGTGTACACAGCAATGTGTCGGGGGTTCGAATCCCCCTCTTTCCGCATTTTAAATGCTAAACGGAACAGTAGAGTTGGAGTCTGAGGTCCTGAAAAAGCTCTGCAGCCTAGATCTTGGCAGCGATTATGCGGTTGCAGTATCTGGCGGCGTGGATAGTATGACCTTGTTGAACCTTGTGGGAATGTTCCACAAAACGCAGGCTACCAGCCGCCCAATTGTGCTGACAGTGAACCATGGGTTCCGTGCTGAGGCGGATTACGAAACACGCTGTGTACAAAAACGAGCCCTAGAGCTTGGGCTGGAATGTAGAATACTGCGTTGGGGGGGTTACATACCAAGCAAGTCCCAGGAAATCGCCAGAGAGATCAGGTATGGCCTGCTGCACCAGTGGTGCGTCGAGCACTCAGTCAAATTTCTACTAACTGCACACAACAAAAGTGATCAGGCAGAAACTGTACTTATGCACTTAGAGCGTGGTAGTGGCGTCGATGGGTTATCTGGCATGCATGAGCGATCTGTCTTCGGAAATATTACAATTTGCAGACCTTTACTCAACTTCACCAGGCAGGAAATACTGCAATACGCAACGCAAGAACGGTTGTTTTGGGTCGAAGATCCGAGTAACCAGGACTCCAAATATAGGAGAACGTTTTTTCGCAACCTAATAGCGGAAAGCAAAAACCCCGGCGTCATCATAGAGCGGCTGTGCAGGACCACGTCGCACATGTATAGGGCTCTCTCGTGCATTTTGCACTATGTGCGGTCTTCACTTGATGATTGCCTGGAATTCAGCCCCCTAGGTTTCATAACCATAAAGTCGCAGGAATTACGCAGTGTACCAGAGGAAATTGCATCCAGATTGCTGTTGCTATCCTTAATGGCCATGGGGGGGAAGGACCATAAGCCGCGGTATTCCTCTTTTTGGCCAATATTAACACAGATGCGGCAGGGAGGAGATTTTACTCCGCGCACACTGCATGGATGCAAGGTGTTCAAAGAGTCTGACGGGAATTTCTCGATAGTGCGCGAGCTTGCGCGTATAGAGGGTAGGATCTGTGTAAGCACAACCGCTGAAATCATGCAGTGGGACCGAAGGTTTACCATAAAGATAGTTGGTGTACACAATGCGTCACACAGTGCGGGGCCTTTGTCAGACTCACAAAAGGAGGCACATAGTTTGTATATCACTCCATTAGGTAATGGGCCGCTACCCGAGCATCTGATGCATGTTAAAAGAGATGTTGCACGTGGTCTCCCAGTGCTCGCTCACGGAGATAAAGTTCTTGCGTACCCCTGGCAAAACCATAATATAGGGGTTATTCCAGCTATCAGTGTGGAAGAAGTTCTGGTTAGAAGGGGCGTGATTAGCCTAATTTGTAATCAGCTTTGTCAGTAGGGGTCACTCGTCATGAACTTTAGAAAAGTGGCTGAGGGCTTGATTGTGTGGTCGGCAGTGATCGCCCTCACTGCGGTGCTCTACACTCAATTCGGCGATAAGCTCACAGGCAGCAAGGAGCTACGCGTGCCCTTTTCTGAGTTTCTTGTGAAGCTAGACGCAGGCGAAGTGGAGTATGTTAACGTAACAGAGCGCGAAATATCGGGCAAGCTACGCGACGGCACGAGATTTAGGACTGGAGGTGTAATATACGACAGCCTGATTAAGACTCTACATGCCCAGAAAGTGACTTTTGAGTTCTCATCTGGGGAAACAGTGTTGGGCATTCTGGGCAGCCTGCTCATTTCCTGCCTACCGATGCTGTCTTTGGTAGTGATATGGTGCATTTTCCTCAAGCAAATTCAGGTTGGGGGCAATCGTACAATGAGCTTCAGCAAGTCTCGCGCAAGACTCATGACTGACAATCGCGGCAAAGTCACATTTGAAGACGTGGCCGGCATTGATGAGGCAAAAGAGGAACTTGTAGAGATAGTAGATTTCCTCAAGCATCGACAGAAGTTTCAAAAGCTAGGCGGAAAAATTCCAAAAGGGTGCTTGCTGATAGGCCCGCCGGGGACTGGTAAGACGCTGTTGGCTCGTGCAATTGCCGGTGAGGCTAGCGTCCCCTTCTTCAGCATTTCTGGGTCTGATTTTGTAGAAATGTTTGTTGGCGTGGGTGCCAGCAGGGTGCGGGACATGTTCGAGCAGGGAAAGAAGCATGCGCCATGCATAATTTTCGTGGACGAGATAGACGCTGTAGGTCGGCATCGCGGCATAGGCCTCGGTGGAGGCAATGACGAACGCGAGCAAACGCTGAATCAGTTGCTTGTAGAAATGGATGGATTTGAATCCAACGATGGCGTAATCATAATCGCCGCGACTAACCGTCCAGACGTTCTTGATCCTGCCCTGCTAAGGCCAGGTAGGTTTGACCGGCAGGTTACAATATCCATTCCAGATATAAACGGGCGTGAGAAGATTATAAATGTGCACGCTAAAAAGGTGCCTATGGCTCCGGATGTCGATGTCAGAGTAGTAGCAAGAGGAACCCCTGGGTTCTCTGGTGCTGACCTGGCAAATTTGGTCAACGAAGCCGCATTGATTGCTGCCAGGCTTAATAAGAAAGTCGTCACTATGAGTGACTTTGAGTATGCCAGAGATAAGGTCATGATGGGCGCAGAGAGAAGGTCTATGATTATGACGGATGAGGAGCGTCGCCTTACTGCATACCACGAAGCTGGACACGCAGTAACGGCGTTTCACAACCCAGCCTCTGATCCCATACACAAAGCCACTATAATACCGAGGGGTAGAACGCTGGGGTTGGTTATGCGCCTACCGGAAACTGACAGGGTGTCTCACACAAGAGAGAAGATGCTTGCTGATCTAGTGGTGGCCATGGGGGGCAGGGCCGCTGAAGAGCTGATTTTTGGATACAGCAAAGTAACCAGCGGCGCATCTTCAGACATTAAGCAGGCTACGGAACTTGCTAGATCTATGGTCATGAAGTGGGGCATGAGTGATAGCGTTGGGCCACTTTACCACAGCGATGATCGCAGCGAGTCAATTTCTGACAACATGGCAAGCCTGATAGACGAGGAAGTGAAGTCTATAGTGTCAAAAGCGCTCGAGGAGGCCAAGGCCACTTTAGAAAAGCACATAGACTCTCTGCACGTAATCGCAGAAAACCTTTTGGAGTTTGAGACGCTCACTGGAGACGAGATCGGTGATCTTATGTCCGGCAAAAAAATAACCAGAAATGAGGAGGAGGCTAAGCCTATAAAGCGTTCTTTCGTTCCAGACTGACTCCACTAGGCAAACCCCTACCGCCCCATTGCTTGTAGGTGCCCCAATAAACATGAGTGTGCACCGGTTCCTGGCAACTGGCTACCCGTTGGCATGTTGGTTAGCAGTACTAACTGCCGGGGAGATATCTGCGAGTTTTTGTCAATTCTGTTGTACTTTGCTCAGCTTGAGCATATAATCTGCGTTCCGGTACTCTATACGTAGTCCCTATGTTGAGCATAGCAAAGCGGGTGTTCTGGCCGTACGGTTACGGGTCCGGCAGGGCCTCGTTTCACAAGATTGTCAAGGGCATCAACGCGATGGAGGAGGAGCTATCGGTGCTTTCAGATGCCGAGCTTTTTTCTAAAACCAGCCATTTCAGGGAAATGCTTGCGGGCGGCCAGACACTCGATAATATCCTCATCCCGGCGTTTGCAGTGGTGCGCGAAACCGCGCGTAGAGTGCTGAGCATGCGCCATTTCGATGTGCAGCTCATAGGGGGCATAGCTCTGCACAGAGGCATGATTGCAGAAATGAAGACAGGAGAAGGTAAAACATTGGTAGCAACCCTTGCTGCGTATTTGGGCGCACTGGAGGGCGCGGGAGTACACGTAGTTACCGTGAACGATTACCTGGCAAAGCGTGACTCTGAGTGGATGGGTAAGGTGTACCAGGCTTTGGGGATGAGCGTAGGCTGTATAACAGGGGCGTCTTCGGACGAGCAGAGAAGAGCCGCATATGCGTGTGACGTGCTTTACTCGACAAACAACGAACTTGGGTTTGACTATCTTCGTGATAACATGAAATTCAGTAGGGAATCCATGGTACAGCGGGGGTTCAATTACGCAATAGTGGATGAGGTAGACTCTATTCTGATAGATGAGGCGAGAACTCCGCTTATTATTTCCGGACCGGTGGAGCGTGATAGCGCGCTGTACGGCAGGATAGACTCGTTGGTGAAAGCATTGGCACCGGAAGACTACGAGGTAGAGGAGAAGAACAGGTCCGCATTCCTGACGGAAGAAGGCGCGGTCAAGGTTGAGAAAATGCTCCTATCGATGGGCCTGATTCCCGCAGGGTCTTCTCTGTACGATACGGAAAATATAGTAATGATGCACTACGTGAGCCAGGCTCTGCGTGCTCACAAGTTGTTCGCTGTAGACAAGGATTACATAGTTAAGAATGGCAACGTTGTAATAATTGACGAGTTTACCGGGCGGATGATGGAGGGGCGCAGGTACTCAGACGGGCTGCATCAGGCATTGGAGGCTAAAGAGGGGCTTACTGTTAATAGTGAAAATCAAACCCTTGCGTCTACCACGTTTCAGAATTACTTCCGCATGTACCGCCGCATTTCGGGAATGACTGGAACTGCGGCAACTGAAGCAGATGAGTTTTTAGGAACATACAACTTGCAGGTAATGCAAATTCCAACCAATGTCCCCGTCAGAAGGGTAGACATGGACGATGACGTGTATTGCACAGAAGAGGAGAAATTCGAAGCTGTAATGGACTTCATAGTAGAGTGCAACAAGCGGCTGCAGCCCACGCTGGTAGGTACCATTAGCATAGAAAAGTCCGAACTTTTGTCCGGAATGCTCACAAAGAGGGGAATAAAACATTCCGTACTAAACGCTCGGTACCACGAAAAGGAGGCATACATTATAGCCCAAGCAGGCAGACCGGGAGCAGTAACGATCGCAACCAACATGGCAGGTCGGGGAACAGATATACAACTTGGTGGCAACCCCGAAATGCTGGCGAAAGACGAGCTGTCAGGCATAACATCTGATGAGGAGCGCAGCGCAAAGTACGAGCAGCTCGTGGCACAAGCAAAACGTGATAGGGACGTGGTAGTTGAAGCGGGAGGCTTGTGTATTGTCGGCACAGAACGACATGAAAGCAGGAGAATTGATAATCAGCTACGCGGGAGATCTGGCCGGCAGGGAGATCCCGGACTGTCAAAATTCTTCCTTTCCTTAGAGGATGATTTGTTGAGAATTTTTGGCTCGGATAGAGTCAAGGGAATGTTGAAAAAGCTCGGCATGAAAAAGGGTGAAGCAATTCAGCATCGGTGGATAAGCAAGGCAATAGAGCGCGCGCAGAAGAAGGTGGAGTCGAGGAACTACGACATTCGAAAATCTCTCCTCCGGTTCGACGACGTAATCAACGAGCAGAGACAGGTCGTATTTGAGCAGCGCAACCACGTGCTTGATAATGACGTGTACGACTTCACATTTATGTACCACAACGTGAACCAGGATCTGGTGTCACGCACCATCAAGGATAGGTACTACGACTTTAACTCGGAAACGTGCGAACCAATGCTATCGGAGGTCAAGCGAATATACGGGGCAGAACCAGAACTTGATAAGCTACAAAACTTAGAAACTAAGGAGCAAGTGGTGGACTACCTTGACTCATTCGCCCGGGAGCTGTTAGAAAAGAAGGCTGCAGAGTTTGTTCATAACGGAGAGAACCTCTGGGACTTTGCCGCAAGGCGGGTCCTGATCACATCTTTGGACCACCTGTGGATTGAGCATTTGTCTGCACTCGATAGTCTAAAGTGTGGCATAAATCTCCGTTCCATAGGTCAAAAAGATCCCTTGAATGAGTTTAAAATAGAGGCCTTTGCTATGTTGAAGCACACGCTGTCCAAATTTTACGAGATGGTGGTGCAGAAGCTATCAAACATGAGGTTAGAGCGAGATGCTGGCCCGGCCGCGCAGCATATGTTTATGGTTGCACGTGAGGGTAACTCACTCTTTAGTGGTGTTTCGCGAAATGAAAAGTGCCCGTGCGGATCTGGCAAGAAGTTCAAACACTGCCACGGTATCTTGCAGCTTTAGCGGGCCAGTTCGCCCTCTTTTCGAAACAGATACAGCTGGGCATGCTGTACCTGGCTGGGTACCACCTATCGCTCCTGGTCACACGCTATGCACCATACCCTGGCGCACTAGGAACCGGTACCAGCAGATTTTGGACGCAGGCCACCTATTGAGTTCATGGGGGCCTTCTTGTTTTCAATCTCAAAGTGAGAGATAGCCCCCTCTATGCCGTATTTCTTGATTATATCATCAACTATCGACCGCTGGGTTACAGCAGTACTGATGAAGTTGTTGATTTTCATATCGCATATTCCAAGCTTGCCATTATCAACAACGTGGAACTCTATCACGATGAAATCGTCCCCATATCCCCTTTTGGCAAGCCTTACTCTGACCGCATAGGTATCATCACCCGCAAGTCGCACAGACATTATCCGCATCATATGAAATGCATGCATGCGCAACTGCCTAGTATACACGCCCCTTATGTAGCGCCCATATGTGCTAATGAACCTCCCGCGCTGCGAGGAGTCAGCAACTTTCCAATGACTCCCCATAGCGAATTTCGCGATCCCATTCAGATCTAGGGCACTGTTTACAACATCTTCAAGCAGTGCATCAACGGTTTCGCCGCCTTGCGAAACTATGGAGTACACCTGCGCCTTGAGAGTTTCAATAAAGCCGCAAATCTCTCGGTGATTGCTGCACGTTTCGAAGCGGGTAGTAAACCCCCCGAGAGACATAAAGGCAAGACACACGGCCACAACATAGCCCGCACCAGCGGCGTATCTCCTGTACATCACCAATCCTCTGGGAAGCGTGTGCAATGCTACACCACCAGTTGTTATATTAACATTAACCATTACTACACCAAAAAGCATGGTTCAGCTAGCATCCGAGCATTCCCCACATTCAATCTCTATGGTCACATGAGATATACCAAACTTCTCGTTGAGTAACTTTTTGATAGATATCAAAAGCGCGGAGTGTGCCTTATCGCTCGCCAAAGGTGCATGCACCTTCACATGCATGGTCATGATGGGATAATCATGGGTCAGGGACCACAAATGCACGTGGTGTATGTCAATAACCGCGGGAATGTTGCCTAGGATTGAATTCCTCACCTCTTCAATGTCTATGTTTTCCGGCTTTCCTTCAAGCAAAATATTGCCTGAGCTTTTCACTATTCTAAATGCGCTATAGAACATCAAACCACTGGCAAACACAGATAACAAAGGATCAATAATCTGCCACCCACTGAGCATAATAACAATAGAAGATAGAACAGCAGCAACAGAACTTAGCAGATCTCCTACAACGTGTAGCACCGCACTCTTGATATTCAAGTTGTGTTCATCCTTCCTGTACAGGATGACAAACACTGTCACATTCGCTACCAGCCCTAGCAATGCTACAATCAGCATGATCTGCCAGTGCACCTCAACTGGGTAAATAAACCTCTTCGCCGACTCACAGACTATAAGGATTGCTACCACAAACAAAGAGACGCCGTTGACGAACGCAGCCATAACCTGAAATCTGTGATAGCCGTATGACCTACACGCATCAGACTCCTTTACAGCAAACTTATACGCCAACCAACTAAGCGTGAGTGCCACAAGATCTGTCAGCATGTGACCAGCATCAGAAAGCAAGGCTAGTGAGTTTGACGCAAACCCACCTATAACCTCGGCTGTCATCGCCACTGCAACCACAACTATGGAAAGTGCCATTCTTCTGTGCGTATGTGTGCAGAACTCACCACCATGGCTGGACATACGCATCACCCCCGTGTAGTGGGTAATACTGGACTCGAACCAGTGACCTCTTGCACGTCAAGCAAACGCTCTACCACCTGAGCTAATCACCCAATGTTCACTACTATAGGCAATGTCTACTAAAAGTCAATTCGCTATGGCGCAACTGGCACGAGAGCCGTAGCGCATCGCAGCAAATTTGCGCACTTGTCGAGTTGTGTAAACCTCATTTGGCACGCACCGTTTTAGTCTTTCTCTACAGCTAGCCGAACGGCTGCTAGTGTAAAAAGTACGCTAACAGGTATTAAGCACAATACACCCGCCCCCAGTAATACAGTTGCTCTGGTAAAGGTAGAATCTACCATGCTCTCAAGACAGAGATGGGAGCATATAACCACTGGTACAATTATCGGGAAAACCAAAATCTGGGCTGTGATCAGCTTGCCTTCGCCACCCAATACCAGAGAGTGCCCCACAGCAGACACACAATTAACAACCAGCAGCCCCGCGCCTAAAGCCAAGCTTAGTGCAATCGCATAGTGGATATTTCCCCC
This sequence comes from Anaplasma centrale str. Israel, assembly GCF_000024505.1. NCBI lineage: Bacteria > Pseudomonadati > Pseudomonadota > Alphaproteobacteria > Rickettsiales > Anaplasmataceae > Anaplasma > Anaplasma centrale. Next base: position 217,456 of record NC_013532.1, on the reverse strand, counting down.
TAACATTGTGAGTTGTATCAACCCAGCAGTGATGCTTATGGGCACTGAAATACACATCCAATGCGCAAGTACTTTCATAAATATGACAGCCTCTGGTATAAGCTTCTGTATGAGCAATTGCTCGAGCATTCCGCTACGGTAATCATCTTCCAGTAGCGCCCTAATAGATGTTTGTGTCACTGATGCACTGCAAACCCAGAATAAGCACGGCATTACCTCACTAGCGCATCCCGGCGGCAGTACGAATAATGCAGTACCTACCACCACAACAAACAGTAAAACAACCTGCGCCGCGCTGCCAGTGTTGCAAGATATTATTTTAAGCTCGCGTATTAGCACGCTTCCATGGGACACGATAAGACACTGTGTATAATTCCCTAGCAGCATAGTGGTACACCAAATGTTAATCAAGCATTCTTAGGATTGCAGTTATGCTATAACACCGGAGAGTGCAGTGTTGCCTAAGTACATCTTGGATGAAGAAGATGAAAACTACATGAACCCTAAGCAGCTGGACTATTTCAGAAACAAGCTCATCACATGGAAACAGGCGCTGCAGAGGGAATCTGCGGAGAAAGCCAGGGAGGTTTTGCAATCTCACGCAGACGCTGACCTTACCGATATGGCCACCAGAGAGTACGATACAGACTTAACCCTACAAACGTGTGACCGCAATGATGCTCTGACTGTGGAAATTGATAAGGCGCTACAGAGAATTGACAACGGCCTGTACGGGTACTGCGAGGAAACGGGGGAGAAAATCGGCACAGCAAGACTGGAAGCAAACCCCGTAACTCTATACTGTATAGAGGAGCAGGAAAGGCGGGAGAAGCAACAGAAGCTATACAGTGATGAGGGGGAAGATTAAGGCAGTGTTATCTGCATTAAGCAACAGGGATCCGGGAGAGTGTGGAACCTGGCCGTTTGACGTTTGGCATGACGCTATACGAGAAGAGGGATGCTGCTGCGTCGCCTACACCCTACCGTGCATATGGCCCCCATGACGGCAATTAAGCGCTGTTGTTCGTAATGAAGTCTACTATTCCCTGCCCCGCCAGCACCCACTTTTCGTGTTCGCCACTAACGTGGCCCTGAACGTATGCTGAACGTCCACAATACGAACGCAGGCACTCTACCAAATCTGTGCAATGTGTATTACCTAGGTCCTTAAGGGTAATCACAATCTTCACCTGCATACCCCGCAGCGCTTCCAAAGCCGTCAACACGTGGCTTATGCTCCCCAAATATGGGTTTGCAACCAAAACCACAGCGATATCCAGATCTTTTATTAAGTCTATGCAGCTTTTTTCATCCGTTAGTGGGGACATAACTCCACCAACGCCCTCAATTAATATGTGTCCGGACGCATTTTTGCAACGCTCGGCACAAAACCGCAAAATCTCGCTATAGTTCAGATTAACACCTTCCATCCTTGATGCAATATTCGGGGCACGCGGATGTTTTAACCTCCACGGAGAAACCTTATCCACGTTTTCTTGGGTAAAATCATATCCTAAGCTAGCAATAATCTGAAAAGTATCGCTACATTCTGGGTTGTCCTCGTTATACCCACTCACCACTGGCTTAATAGCTTGCACAGCTTCACCAATTCTTCTAAAATTCCAGCACAGCGCTGTAGTGATAAAGGTCTTCCCTGCATCCGTCCCGCAGGATGTTACGAAGTGCGCTTGCATTAATTAGGAGCTCCCCCCTGCATGTCGTGGTGATGGTACCACACACGTCGGGAGTTTCAAGCTGTTAGGTCTACGTTTATGGAGTGCGATCAAGGGTTGCTAGGTAGCTTGAAGGACAGCCTGCTGAAGACCTCATCCAGGCTCAATGCAGGAATTAGGAAGCTATTCCAAGAAGGCAGGAAGGTCGACCAAGAAACTTTGAAGGAGTTGTTGCACCTGCTCATATCGACCGATATGGGGCGCGAGAGTGCGTCTTTTTTCACACAGAAGATAGCTGCAATGCAGTTTAGCGAACCCAGCTGTGCCCGGGTACGAGAAACACTGGCTGAAGAAATCGAGGCATTTCTCACCAAGGTCGCCGTTCCAATATCTATAGAGCACAGCCCCCAGGTGGTAATGTTATGTGGGGTCAACGGCAGTGGTAAGACTACCACAGCCGCTAAACTTGCGCGCAAATTCCAGCGGGAAGGCAAATCTGTACTCATGGGTGCGTGTGACACCTTCCGTGCAGCTGCGGTTAGCCAGTTAAAGATTTGGGCCGATAGAATATCTTGTCCAATTATAGCGGGGGAGGCCGGGGCTGATGCCGCAAGTATAGCATATAAGGCGGTTGATCAAGCCATACGCGAGAAAATAGATGTGGTGCTTATAGACACCGCTGGGCGCCTACAAAACCACAAAAATCTAATGGAAGAGTTGGCCAAGGTACGCCGCGTGATAGGCAGGCATGACAAAAAGGCTCCACATAACACTATAATAGTGCTAGACGCAACAATAGGGCAAAATGCATTCTCGCAGGTTGAGCTCTTTTCAAGTTTTGCTGGGGTGAATGGCATAGTGCTCACCAAACTAGATGGCACAGCCAAAGGTGGTATAGTGCTAAGTGTAGCACAGAAGTATGGCATACACATACATGCGGTGGGAGTCGGCGAAGGTATAGATGACCTGAAGGATTTTTCCGCCCGGGAATTTGCCAGGGGGCTTTTGGAAATTTAACTTCTAGCCGGCACGCCGTGGCGGGTGGTACGCGCTCTACAAGCACTTTGCCTACATAGCAACCTTGCAATCTCAACAAAGTTGGTCGTGAGGCCAACGCTGGGTACCTGCTCTGCTGATAGCGCCACATAAACCTATACCGGCATGCGTGAGTGTTAGAGTGTGCTATAATGGCTGATATTCGCCTTTCAGTATATGATTAGCCGTCAGCTTTACCCACAGCGCGTGTATTTAACGTTTCCCATTTGAGCAATATTCGCTATACTGTGGGCTCTTGTGTTGGGAGTCTATGTCAGTACCTATAACCGTAGCGTATGGAGATGGAGTAGGGCCGGAAATTATGGAGGCCGTGCTGTTCATCTTGAAGGAGGCCAGAGCAGATGTTTCTATAGAAACCGTGGATATAGGCCACAACCAGTATAAAAAGGAGTGGACTTCTGGCATCGCTCCCTCTGCGTGGGAGTCAATCAGCAGGACTAGGCTGCTGCTTAAGGCCCCTACTATGACCCCACAGGGTAGTGGGCATAAGAGTTTGAATGTCGCCCTCAGGCAGAGGCTGGGGCTTTATGTAAACGTGCGGCCCTGCGTTTCTTATTTTCCCGTTGTAGGCACTAAGCACCCAGATTTGGATGTGGTAATCATCAGAGAGAATGAGGAAGACACCTACAGCGGTGTTGAGCACAAACTATCTGAAGACACCCATGAGTGCGTGAAGATTTCAACCAGGTCCGCCTCGGAAAAAATCTGTGCGTATGCGTTTAACTACGCCAGGGCTCACAATAGAAAGAAGGTTACGTGTTTCGTGAAAGATAACATCATGAAAATGACTGACGGAATACTGCACGCTTCTTTCGACAAGGTCGCCAAGGGCTATCCAGATATTGAAGCAAACTACTACATAGTTGATGTGGGCATGGCTAAGATCGCCAGCAACCCGGAGGATTTTGATGTTGTGGTAACCACAAATCTGTATGGAGACATTGTATCAGACATAGTGTCGCTCTCTTCTGGGTCTATAGGGCTCACTGGCAGTGCGAACATAGGTGATTATTACGCCATGTTCGAGGCAGTACACGGCTCAGCACCCGATATAGCAGGCAAGAATGTGGCCAATCCCTCAGGGCTGCTCAACGCGGCTGTGCAAATGTTAGTGCACATCGGGCAGCTGGACAAGGCCGGGGTGATCCGTAACGCATTTTTGAAGACCTTAGAAGATGGCGTGCATACTGCCGATATATATAGCGAGAAAACCAGCTTGCGTAGGGCATCCACCATGGAGTTCGCGCAGGCAATAGTGGGAAACTTAGGAACAACACCTCAGCGGCTTAAGGGCCTCTCTCTCGGCAAGGAAACACCAAGTACCGGGAGTTCGGGCTACGTGCGCAGCAATCCCAAAAGGGTGTTGGTGGGCGTTGATGTCACGGTACATTGGGACAAGGGCACTGACATCAAGGAGTTAGTTGGGTCCCTTTCAGGGCTCAGTTCGGAACTGAAGTTGCAGCTGGTGTACGCCAAAGGACTGGAGTTGTGGCCTAAAGCTCCATATTCTTACACGTACGTCGATCTTGTGTCTTGCAGGTTTTACGCGGAAGGGAAGGAAGAGGATGGCGTTGACGGCCGGGAGGTTGGAAATCTGCTGCTCAAAATGGAAGACGCTGGCATAGACACGGTGAAGATGGTGAAGTTGTACCTGTACGATGGGGGCCAGGGGTTTTTTACCCCGTAGCAGCTTTGGATCCTGAGCTCAGTCAAGCGTTCGTTCGGGAGTTTGGGGTTGCAGTGTGTAGCTACGTTTATAGCCGCTCTGTAGGGCTGGTGCCGCAACTTTAAAACACAAGGCCGTTTGTAGGTCACCGGGGTTGAGTAGTGCAAGATGTAATAGAAGCAACAGACGCGGCACTGGAGTACGTTGGTGTTGGAGGGGCAACGTGGAGGGTCTCTGAGGTACCCTGCCGGGACGTAACAACAATTATGCAGCGCTTCGGGATTTGTGAAGTGGTAGCCAGGGTGTTGGCAACTCGCGGTATCCCCATAGAAGAGATGGAAAATTTTTTGTTTCCTACCCTGAGGCTCCTGCTGCCGGATCCGTTTCACCTGTTAGACATGGACAAAGCCGTAGCGAGGATACACGATGCAATACGCAATGGGGAGAGCATCGCAATTTTCGGCGACTACGACGTTGATGGCGCAACATCCTCTGCCATGTTGTGTAGATACCTGCGTGGCCTGGAGGTACACACAAAAATTTACATCCCTGACCGCGTTGAAGAGGGCTACGGACCAAACTCCGCCGCAATGTTAAAACTACGTGAGGAAGGTTATAGCCTCTGTATTACCGTAGACTGCGGCACGTTGGCCTACGAACCCATACTAGCAGCACGGTCTGTAAACCTTGATGTAATAGTTGTCGACCACCACATCGGAATAAACACCCTGCCCAAGGCCGTTGCGGTAGTGAATCCGAACAGACTGGACGAATCCTCTGAGCATACATACCTGTCGGCCGTTGGTACATCTTTTTTGCTGTTAGTGGCACTACAAAAAACCCTGAGAGAAGCGGGGGTTTTTGCGCACAGGAGCGAGCCAGATCTCATGAACTACCTCGACTTGGTTGCGCTGGGCACCGTTTGCGATGTTATGCCAATGATAAAGCTCAACAGAGCAATGGTCAGGCACGGACTGAAGGTGATATCCGCCCGGAGTAACGTGGGGCTTAGAGTGCTCGGAGACGCCATTGGGATAGAGGAAAAAATCAGCGTTTATCACCTGGGCTTTAGCATAGGGCCACATATAAATGCCGGGGGGCGGGTCGGCAACGCAAGCCTGGGAGCCAGCCTTTTGTCTAGTGATGACGAGAGCGAGTGCGAGAGAATATCCTACATGCTGCTGAGCTTGAATGCTGAAAGAAAAGAGCTGGAAAAGCGGAGTTTGGAAGAAGCGTTGCACCAAGCAGAGCGGTTAGTCGCAGCGGGTAATAATGTCATCATGGTTGCGGGCACCTGGCACGTGGGCGTCATAGGAATTGTGGCGAGCAGACTTAAGGAGAGATTCCATCTACCATCAATAGTGGTTTCGCTAAGCGGAAATCTCGGCAAGGCGAGCGCCAGATCCGTTAGCGGTATTGATATAGGAGCGGCAGTGCTCGCAGCAAAACTTGAGCAGTTAATACCTGAGGGCGGTGGACATGCTATGGCCGCGGGATTTTCAGTGTGCGCAGACAAGCTTGAGGCATTGTACTCGTTCTTCTTGGAAAGGTTTAAGCACTCCGACATACAGAAAGTCTCGTATGCTTGCGGCATATTAACCGCAGGAGCCGTGAACTTTCCACTGTGGAGGGAGCTGCAAATGCTGGAACCGTTCGGCCCAGGAAATCCAGAGCCTAGATTCATCCTTAAAAATGTAGAAATCAGAAAACCCGAAGTCATGGGTGGCAGCCACGTTAGGTGCCTAATATCCGGTGACAATGCACTTGTTAAGGGCGTGTGCTTCAAGTGCATAGGCACAGAACTGGGCACAACGCTTCTGCAGCGCGGGCGATGCGTTCATCTGCTCGGCAAAATCAGCGTAAACCAGTGGCGGGGAAATGAGTACGTGCAGTTCGTCATGGACGATGCGGCATTGCCGTAGCTGGGCAACTACTAACGGCACCCCCGGCAATTTTGGCTTTCAGGCATTCCACACAGCAGAAAAGGTGCCAAAACACAGCCTTAGGTAAGCAAACTGCGCAAAACGCGCAACAACAGGGCGTGTCAGTATAAATCTGTTGTAAACTTTGCCAGCAAATGCTCCAACAAGTTCGTACGAGTCTTGCCTCCTGCACATAAATTCACGTCCCTGACAGCGTGCATGCTTCGTGCAAGAGTTGCTTAAGCGCGCCACACTGCATGTTTCATGCTGCATAACAGCAACTCAAAGCAGTAGTTGTTGTCTAACAGGCGCGCCAGAGCGGGAAATGTGGCTTATGTTCATCACATATCTTCAAACCCGCATTCACCGCGATAATTATTACATGGCGCTACTATAAGGAAAATTTTCTGTCTTTTGCGCGGAAGTTTGCTAACATCGGGAGGAATTTTACGTGGCGCAGACGATGTTGAGCAAACTCTTGGATGACCCAGGGGTGGTGCGTATAGTTGGGGTTATAGAGGGTGCGCGCGGAAGCGTCAGACTCGTGGGAGGTTGTGTGCGCGATAGTGTACTCGGTCGCAACACGAAGGATATTGATCTAGCTACCGACTTGGTGCCTGAAAGCGTAATGCAAGCCCTGGGCGGTGCAGGAATCAAGACCGTACCTACAGGGGTAAAACATGGCACCGTAACTGCAGTAGTTGAGGGTATCCCGTATGAAATTACCACTCTGAGACGTGACGTGGAGTGTGACGGCCGGCATGCAGCCGTTGCGTTCACGAATAGTTGGATGGAAGATGCCTCCAGGAGGGACTTTACGTTCAACGCCTTGTATTGCGACAAGCACGGCAAAATTTACGATTACTTCTCTGGAATAAGAGACCTAGGAAACCGTACTGTGGCCTTCATTGGAAATGCAGAAGCGCGCATTAATGAGGATTTTTTGCGCATACTGAGGGTGTTTCGGTTCCACGCTTCTATATGCAACACAAGCCCGCTAAGCGAGGAAATCATTTCCCTTTGTGGCAAATACGCGTGGAGCATTGCCAAGCTATCAAAAGAGCGGGTACGCAGCGAGTTTTTCAAGCTATTGGCATGCACGCACTGCACGTCAACGCTAGAAATCATGGAAAGATGTGGGGTGTTATGCCAAGTGGTACCATATCCGGTACAAATCGGCAGGTTATCATGTGTACATTTGGTAGACAGGACACCCATAACCAAGCTTGCAGCCATGTTGAAGGGACACGCCTACACTGATATGGCAGGCGTAGTAGAGGGATTGGAGGGGCTCTTGTGCCTGTCCAGAAAGGAAAAAAAGCTCCTGGCAACACTGCTAACGACAGACCTGCCATTCCCGCTTCCTATCGCGCAACAGCAGAAATACCTCAACGACTTGGGCGCGGACGTATATAGGGACCTGATAATAGTTAGCTTTTTGAGTCAAGATACCTTGTCTGAGAATGCCTTCTTGGAGCACTTGGAATACACAAAACAGTTTGCGCCCTTGGTGCTGCCGGTTTCTGGGAAGGATCTGGCTAAACTGGGATATAAGGAAGGAAAATTACTCGGACACACCCTAAAAAGGTTAAAGGAAGCATGGGAACACAACCCACAGGTTGTCACCAGAAACCATTTACTGCTCTTGGCAAGGCAGCTCTTAGAAGCCCAACAAGAGGCAGATCGCAACCGCACTAGCCCACGCGACCAAGACGGCAGCACGGAATGACCCTGCACACGCCCTTACTCATCCTCCACGTCCTTGCCGTGTCGTACTGAGCTAATAGGTAGGACGTGCTTGACATAACTTCGGCTATCGGCACACAAACGCAGAACCAACCCTAAAAAGGCACGTATTGCCCAATCGTAGGTTACCTCCCATTAGACACACTACCCACGATTTCGTGTTCTTGAAAAAAAAATCTTATCTCCCGTTCGGCGTTCTCCAGGCTATCAGAGCCATGTACACAGTTTGCATCTATGCTCTCTGCTAAATCTCCCCTAATTGTGCCTGGAGCTGCCTCACGTGGGTTTGTGGCACCCATAACGTCCCTGTAAGTTTTTACAGCAGACTCACCAACTAGTACCTGAACCACAACGGGCCCGGACGTCATAAAACTTACCAAACTGGGAAAGAATGGCCTCGCCTTATGTACTGCATAGAAGGCCTCCGCTTGCTCAGGTGACAACGCGCACATCTTCTGGGCGACAATGCGCAGCCCTGCCCCCTCTATGTAGGATATTACACGACCTATTATTCCACGTTCAACAACATCAGGTTTAAGTATAGATAGCGTCTTTTCGAACATCATGGCTCCCCCTAGAACTACCGCCGCATGCTAGCACAAAACACGCGCATTAACAAGTAGTAGCGCGCTTTTCCAGAAAACCTCCAAAGAGTTTCTGGGATGCTTATTGATGATTTTATTTCTAATCTAGCATACCATTCACAGTTTTATTATTACAACCATACATTAAATAACTGTTGCATTAACATTATGTATGATTTATCCTAAGTTATCTGAGTAACATATGGGATAATGTTTATGACTTCTCGAACACAAAACCAAAGTTCCATACCCATAATTGTTGGGGGCAAAGCCAGGCCCCACCCGGTAGACGAGTATGTCGGCAGGGAAATCAAGAAGCAGCGCATCATGAAGGGCATGAGCCAAAATCAGCTCGCAAGCAGGTTGGGTATCACATTTCAGCAAGTGCAAAAGTATGAAAAGGGCACCAACCGTATTGTGATCAGCAGGCTGTATGAGCTGGCAAGAGTTTTGGGTATTGAAATCAAAGATTTGATTTCAAAGCTGCAGAATGACTTGCGATCCATCACCGACACAGGCGATGCACCAGATGCCGCACTTAGAGAAGATGACGAGTCTTCCCTAGAGGAATTTAGCCACGGCTATAACGACGGCAAGGAAGTTCTTATGCTGGTCAGGGCATATCGTCGCATCAAGAGCGACAAAATGCGTGGCGCGATTCACACCTTGGTGAAGGTAATGTGCATGGAGCAGCAGCGTGATGACTACGAGCGCCCCGATGCGGATATGGAGCTAGGTTACGAGTCTGATTCTGGGTCCAGCACGGAGGACTAGGTGGGAACCAGAACCGACGGTTGTGCATAGTGCACTCAGGTAGTGTATGTGGGGATCTTGCACGGCATGGTGGGGGTAGTGTTGCACCAGCACCACTAGTGTGGGCTGCTTTCACCTCTCTGCAGGTTTTCCCACGTGCCACTCTCACCCGTGTGCCTGTGCCGTGCCGCTGTGCACGGTTGCCGGGGTCGCGTCGCTACGGTAGGTTGTTTAGCCAAGTTTGGTATGGTACACTAGTTGCAGTGTACATTGTTTAACAACTCCTTTATGTGCGGCAAGCATTCCCTGAATGTAGACTACATGCATTTGACACGCCGCCGTGGTTCGCCTATCCTGGCGGGTGCACTTGAAATGTTGGGTACAGTTTCGCCATGAAGAAGGTCTACGGCTTGGTTTGTGCTGCGTTGTTTTCACTGTTCGCGCCCTGCGGGGCATCTGCTTCCCCCAGACCTGTGGATTTCTCAAGAGGCGAGGGTGCGTCTGGGTTCTGTGCCAGTGTACAGTATAAGCTGGCAGTCCCATACTTCGGGGATCTTGTGGTAGAAAGCGACGGCAAGGTGCTGAACACGTTTGCCATGAAGGAAAAGCAGCAGAGCGGTGCTGCCGCAGCTACTGGAGAGCCCGTTGTCGAGCAGGCGGCGCCTGCTGCTCCAGCTACCTCTCCCACTAAGGGGCTGGGCTTGGCCTCGGCGGAGAGCTTCGAGGGAAGGTACTCCCCTGAGTACCTGAAGAGCGCAAAGGCTGGCTCCATATCAGTGGGGTACTCTACGGGAAATGTGCGACTAGAAGCCGAGGGCACGTATCAGAACTTCCGCGTGGATGCCAGGAAGTACAAGGATGCTCCCGAGCGTGCACATAGTTTCGCTGCTTCGGCGCCTGATGAGAGCAGCATGACTGTCGCCACGAAGCCGAACGCGCCGTACCACATTACTATTAAAAACGAGGAGGTGACTATAGCCTCTCTGATAGCCAACCTGTGTTACGACCTGCTGCCCGAGTCCTCTCAGATATCCCCCAGCGCATGCGTCGGCGGCGGGGGCAGTATAGCTAGGCTTTTGGGTGCAACTGAGGTAAGGTGGACGTACCAGGCAAAGGTCGGGGTGCAGTATTTTGCGTCCAGAAAGGCAGCCTTGTTTGCGTATGCCTATGCAAGCAGAGTGCACCCGGAGAAGTTCACCAGCGTGCCCGTCGTTCACCGCGTTCGGGAGACATCGTCTGGTAGCAGAGGGGAAACTGGCGGCAGCAACACCCAGGCATCGTCCGGCAGCAAGTGGCCTAGCCTGTTGTATCCGCAGGCGAGCTTGGGGCTGAACTATTTCGGGTTTGAATGCGGTATCAGGCTTGTGTTCTAGGGTCGAGGTCAGCTTGCGCTTCCCCACGGCCGGATGTGGTATCCATATGGTTGAGGATGTCCGGCTTGAATAAATCGTTAAGGTACATCATTTAGATTGCAAAATATATTGCCAGCTCTCTTGACTTAATTCTTTTTTAGTATACCTTATGGGTGTGTGGGTTGCACACACTGCCCTCTTCTGTGCGTGGATGGGGTGGTTTTGAGTCGGTTTGTTGGATTGTTTGTATGTCGATTCGCGAGAAGGCCTGTGGTGGCATCCTTACATGTGGGGCGCTGGCGGTGGCTTTTGGGGCGGCGTGCACCAATGCGGACGCGGGGGTCAGGGGTTTTTACGTGGCACTTGGCGGGGAGCTGGGTGTGGCCAGCTTCGGTTTTCCTTCCGTGAAGATCCACGGCGTACCAGGTGCCATGCTTGGGGTCACCGGGAGTCGCGAGCAGCCTGTGCGGTTTTTGGGGCTGGATCTCTCAGCGCCGGCCCCACTCGGGGGGTTTGAGGTGAGCTACCTTCCCAGGTACAGGCGCAGTGTCGGCCTGTCGGGTGCTCTGGGCTACGGCTTCGGTCCCCTCAGGTTGCAGCTCGGTACCTACAGCGGCAGCTTCGGCGTCGATGGCGGCGGGCATGCCGTGAGTAACAACTCCTCTTGGTTCGCGTTCCCGAGTGGTGAGGGTTTCCCCAACGGTGGGCCGTCAGCTGGATACAGTGTGGGGGAGGTTCTGGAGGTTGGCCTGAGCTCGGTCGAGCTTAGCGCGTGTTATTCCAGCTTCAGCGCAGCCGGCGGCTCCTTTGGGCTTTATTCGTGCTTAGGCCTTGGGGTCTCGTCCGTAGACTATTGGGGGTTGCGCGGTGGCTTGGCATTATCGTGGAGCGGCAGGACCGGCGTTGAGTATACCCTGAGTTCCGGGTTTACTCTCTTCGCAGAGGCGTACTACCTAGGCGCTAACGTGGAGGAGCGTACTGACGGGGGAGGGCCAGTTCTACGTACCGTCGGCAGCAGCATGCCCTCTGACGGTGGCGTTGGTGTCCTTCCGGCTCTTAGCACGGGCTATTTCGGGGGGGTTACCGGAGTGAGGTATGCGTTTGATGGTAGTTTTTAGATTTAGCAACTATGTGGTCGGGTTTTATATATGAGTTATAGAAGTCTGTTTGCACTACCTTTTCTTTTCTTCGTAGCGGCGCTTACCACCGAGGGCGGGGCGGCTCCTAGTCTTGGCAGCGCTGTGGATGGCGAGCTTTATCTGGCAGCTCAGTACAAGCCAGCAGTACCCGTTATCCGGAGGTTTACCGTGCGCGAGAGCAGGCTCACCGCTCCAAGCAGACTTTTCAGGCTTTCGCCGGGCGCGTCCGTTTTGAGCTTGGACCCCGGGCAGGCATCAGCTGGCACCTCTCTGGACGCCCCCCTGCTGAGGGCTCTCCAGGGCAGTCAGAACTTTGAGCCTGGCTACGTGCCGTCCTACGGGCCTAGCGTGTATGGAGCTTCAGGTGTGCTGGGCTACTCCAAGGCAGGGGTCGGGGTGGAGCTTGAGGTTTCCTTTGAGAATTTTAAAGTCAAGAGGTTCGGGAGGCCAATGCTAAGAGGTAGCCACGAGTATTTCGCTGCTGGGGGGAGGGCTATTGGTGGTACCCGACATGCGGCGCTAGAGGGTGGAGCGGTCTTCATGAACAGCGCGATTTCTGCGGGTTCGGCTCTGGTCAACATTTGTCGCAGCTTCCCTGCAGGCCCCTACGGGGGGGGTGTCGCTCCATACGCATGCCTAGGTGGGGGTGCGGAGTTCCTTGACATTTTGGGCACAGGCAGTACGCGCTTTGCGTACCAGGCGAAGGTAGGCGCGGCTCTGAGCTTGCACCCCCGCATCGGCGCCTTCGCCGCGGGTTACTACCGTGGCACATTGGAGCGGGCTGTGAGGCCCCTACCCGTTGTGGCTCTAGTCCCCCGGGGAGAGGGTGGCAGCCCGGGTCAGCTCCCGTTTGAGAGCAGCGTAGGGATACAGTACCTCGGTGTTGAGGCAGGCATTCGGGTGTCACTTTGAGGTGGTTTATGTGGAGATCAACATGAGTTGCGGAGCGTTGTTCTTGAGCAGGGGGATACCTGCACGGAAGCGGGCCTCGGGTGGTGACGACAACTCCCACATTGCAGGGGGAATTGGCATCACTTGGGACAAGTTGGCTCTCACACCCGCTGTTGGTGCGCCCATACACCTTGGGATCCCTGGCAGCAGTGAATGCGAGAAGGCAGGTTACCGTTATATGCCTTCCCGTAGTTGGGAGGCTGTGGAGGTGCGTCACCGAGGCCGAATCCCCGATGGTATTTCCGCCGGGTCTTCGGTGTGCAGTGGTGGGTAGCGTACATAGCCTTCAACAGCGTACAGTTTTTGTGGTTTTTAGGAGTTAGGTTTTATGAGTGCTATAAGTTATAGGAAGCTTCCCCTGGGAGGCGTGTTGATGGCTCTGGTCATAGGAGCTGCTACGCCGGGTTCTTTGTCTGCTGCCCCCGCAACTGGAGGCGGTGCCAGTAGTGACGGCCTGTTTTCAGGTGCAGGGGCTGGAAGTTTTTACGTAGGGTTGGATTACAGCCCAGCATTCGGCAGCATCAAAGACTTCAAAGTTGGGGAGGCCGGTGGCAGCACTAGAGGTGTATTCCCGTACAACGGAGACACTACCGGAAGGGTGGACTTCAAAGTCCAGAACTTCGACTGGAGCGCCCCAGAACCTAGGATCAGCTTCAAGGACAGCATGGTTACTGCTGCAGAAGGAAGCATTGGGTATAGTATTGGAGGAGCCAGGGTTGAAGTTGAAGTAGGGTATGAGAGGTTTGTTATTAAGGGAGGTAAGAAGTCTAATGAGGATACAGCTTCAGTATTCTTATTAGGAAAGGAGTTAGCATATGATACAGCTAGAGGTCAGGTAGAGCGTCTTACTACTCATTTAGGTAAGATAACTAAGAGTGATGCCAAGAGGTGGGGTACTGCAGTAGAGGCTGCTACCGGTGGTGGTGAAGCACTGAGTAAGAAGGTGTGTGGGGCCAATGGTACCACTGGTGCCACCAAGTGTGGTACTACTGATAGCAAGGACACCAACAGCAAGCTTAGCACTGTATTCAATGCTGACAGTACAGATGCAATCTCATCAATGAACACTTCTACCAGTGGCACCAGCACCATCAGCGTGAAGGGGATGGCGGACAACATCAATAGCCTCGATAAGGAGGGAAAGGCTGTTGTTGCTGGGGCTTTTGCTAAAGCTGTTGAAGGTGCGGAGGTGATAGAGGTTAGGGCTATTGGGTCTACTTCTGTAATGCTCAATGCTTGTTATGACCTCCTGACTGACGGTATTGGGGTTGTGCCTTATGCTTGTGCTGGTATCGGTGGTAACTTCATCAGTGTTGTAGACGGGCATATAAATCCTAAGTTCGCCTACAGAGTGAAGGCTGGTCTGAGTTATGCTCTGACTCCTGAAATTTCCGCTTTCGCTGGGGCTTTCTACCATAAGGTGCTAGGTGATGGTGACTATGATGAGCTACCTCTTAGCCCTATTGCTGACTATACAGGCCCAGCTGGGAGAAATAAGGAAACTGGTGTAGCTTCCTTCACCATGGCTTACTTCGGTGGTGAGTTCGGTGTCCGGTTTGCCTTCTAGGTCACACTAGAGAAAGTAACCTTCTAGGGGGAGTGCTCTCCGCACTCCCCTTCCTCCATGTGAATCCTTCCTAGCGAGTATCCCTACAGCTGGTCTGTTCTCCAGTAACCAACTAACTTCTTCTAACTTACGGAATACTACCAACCGCGGGGTAGATACTTGGTGGGTTGCGGCGGCAGGGTCGAGAGTTGAAATCGTTGGGCAGTCAGTCCTACAGCCAGTCCCTGTATACGTCTTCCTTCCTGATTCTTGTAAGTGCGACTAGTGCAACCAGTGCCCAGAATATTATGCAAAGCCCAGGGGCAATGCGCCAGCCCGTTGTCTTAACTAGCCAGGTGCAGAGTGCAGGGGCAATCCCTCCACCAATTGCTGAGGAAACATTCCTCGCTATGCCAAACCCTGTGTACCTTACCTTGGTGGCTCAGCATGGGTGTTCTTACCCAGTATTTTATTGATATGGCAGATATTCTGGGATAGACTGACCAGGCTGTGGTGCGGTTTTAAGGGGCTGTATGAGTGTGGGAGGTGATCCCTGGGGCGAGAATGGCGGTGAGGGTTTTGATAAACCTAAAAATGGTAAAAGATTCGGAGATGGCTTCGGTCCAGAAAGCTCAGGAAAAACCACACTTGCACTTCATGTTATTGCTGAAGCACAGAAACAAGGAGGTAACTGTGCCTTCATCGATGCAGAACACGCATTGGACACTGTGTATGCCAGGAAGTTGGGTGTGAGCGTGGGTGACGCAGTACACTGATGCATATAGAGCACAAATTACAAAAGCTGCGCAGATAAGGTAAATACTGGTATTATATCAACAGTGTGGCTGGTAATCAGATCTGGAGAAGGTTGCTCGCAGCAATCAGTGAGTGCGAGCATTTACACACTTCAGATGCGGCTTTGCTAACCTATAACTTGTGGTTGCTTGGCACACTTCCATTATGGGTTTTGAGACACACTCTCCACATGAAGTTGCAATTTTATTGATATGCGGAATTTTTGCAACATCATAGCTGCCGCATCCAAGGCCATAACCAAGTTACTCTGCCAACTAAGATAAAAGAAATTTCAGTTTGTGTGCGCTAGACATGTTGCACGAGGAGCACACAGCGCCTCGTTTCTCAGCATAATCATTGAATAGTGGAGGAAGTCGCTTATGGGCGTTGTTTTTGTGAACTATATGCGGTCTTGTTTAGTGAGCACGATAGCTTTATCCGCTGTGTGTCTAAATTGCGCGTTACCGTCCGTAGCAACGGCAGATACAACATATTACAAGCAGCACCGGGGCAAGCTTTACACTGGATTGACACTTAACCCCTCGTACAGCAGCGTACAGGACTTCAGGTTGAAAAACGCAGGGCAGTACCCAGCAGGTATACTTACGTACCACAGCGGAATTGGTACCGTGTCTGAGCGATTTGACTGGGACAAACTGGATGCTCGGGTAGAGTTCGAAAATAGCAGCTTTCCCGCAATCGCTGGCGTGGTAGGGCTAGATATGCAGGATCTCAGAATAGAACTGGAAGTAGGAAGGGAAGTGTTTCCGGTCAAGGCTAGCGAAGTGGGTAGCGGTGGTACGTTTCTGCTTATCCGAGATTTCGCGCACGCAATTGCCCAGCGTGATGCCGATGCTATAGAAAGTGCACTTTTGCAACATATGGGTGGCGATGCACAGAAAATTAAGTCAGTACTATCAGGCATTGAAGAAATCGAGCTGGCGCTAAAGGCGGGTGCAGAGCAGCGCTTTGTGGATATAATGCAGAGCATGCAAAGAGACCCCGAAGACGAATTCCCAAGGAGCGCAGTTAAGCATCTTGTAGCAGGCTATGGTGCGGAGAAATATAAATACGGCCCGAAGTTGGTTGCTAAAAAAATAGCGGAGCTCAGCACACAGGGTATAGCAAGCGTTGCAAGCGGCTTTATTAAGAACGTGGAAGGTGCTACGGTTATTAGGATTAGTGGCATTACATCAACATCCGCTACGCTCAACATTTGTCGAGACGTTCCTGCATATACCCCAGACGTGAGGCTGATACCTTACGCCTGCGCAGGTGTTGGCTGGGGTGTTATAGGTATGTCAGGTGATACCACCACACGGCTCTTGTACAAAGTAAAGGGCGGAGCGCGTTATGCACTAACACCTCGTGTTCATATCACCGCAGGTGCGTTTTTGCAGGGTGTATTTGGTGATGTGCGGCACCCAAGCCTGGAGACGGAAGCTGTAGCAGGCAGTCACGCAGCATCGAGCACTGATGCTTCGGCTACATTCCGATTGAAAAACCTCGGTTTGAACATCGGAGCAAGCTTTTCGATTTAGTACACCCAAATTACAGAGAATCCAGGAGCGGCAGCAGGGTTGTTGCTCCTGGTGCTTGAGTAGCACCCACCATTCTTGTTGCAATACCAAACAGGCGGGGCCATGTGACCCACACATCGCATACTCTACCTCAAAGTGATGCTGCCACACAGACGGTTTGGCGCTATAGAGTTCGCATATCCAGTATACCCAGGACAGCGCATTGGGCAAACTATGACTCGTCCGAAAAAAACGCGTAGTTTACGGTGCGGCTGATTGAAAAACCAAAATTCATCTTGCAATGTTCACGGTGAAGCTGATAGAATCCAGGCGCTGGACCCGGTCCGGTTGTGTGTGCTGTGTTGTGGAGAGTTACCTATGAACGTGGTTGCTTTGTGGAGAGAAAAAGTCCCTCCGGTTGCAGGCGTGTGCGCAGTTGTAGCTTGCTTGCCCGTGTGCTTCGCATTTGGTGCCGGGCGTCGCATTGATCGCGACAGTGCAGATCTGCGGCGCGTGTACGTGGCTGGAACAGCAAGCTGGACACACAGTATGGTGAGAGGCCTAAGATTAGGAACTATCGATGGCAAGACCGCTGGCGTGTTACCCATGAGCAGAAGCCAAAGTACCGAGCACACCGAGCTATTAAAGGAGGCGGCAAGTTTTGACTGGGAATCACCAAATCCTGACATAGATTTTGGATGTGGGGAGTTTCCTTCGTTCGGGTGGTCCGCAGGATATGCCACAGGCAACGTGAGGGTTGAGTTCGGCATGGAAGGAAAAAGATTCCCTGCAAAAATTAACGGAGAGCCCGGAAACGGAGCTGGTTTTTTCCTACTACTTAAAAACCTCACCTACGCTCTCGCCTACAACGGCAACAGCGGCAATATCGCTGAGGCCTTGGAGAGCTGTACAGGGTGCCAGAAAGGGCTGGCCATAGATTCATCAGACGATAGTCTCGGCACTGCAATGTACAAGATCTCTATGTATGGGCACGATGACGCCAGGTATGCGGCGGAGCGGCTTGTGTTGTTCAGTAGCAAAGATAGACTAACAGCAGCTAAGCTGTTGATTGACAAAATGATAGGTGGTGGCGGGGAGCCCTCTGCCGTTGTGGAAATAAACGACATAGAGATTACGGCAGTCATGCTCAGTGCGTGCTACGACGCGCCTAGCCGTACATCCTCAGGGCGTCTTACCCCGTATGTTTGCGGAAGCGTCGGTGGAAATTTAGTCGATGTATCCGGTAACATCCTCTGGAAACTTGCATATAGAGCACGTCTAGGAGTGAACTACATGCTTACGCAAAGAGTCTCGGTGAATTTGGAAGCCTTTGTCCACAAGGTACCCGGTGAGGTGCGTTATAGAAAATTTGTCGTTGAGCATGTGCTGGGAGATACATATGCCGACCAGGGCAGCAATTTTGCTGACGTTGCACTCAAGCTTTCCTACTCTGGTTGCAATCTGGGGCTGAAGCTCGAGTTTTAGCTACGCACGCCTCCGTGCCTGAAGTTGCGTACAGCCGCGCCCAGTGGCAACATGGGTGTTGCGCCTACCCAGCGGTGACGAGGCACTGGGGATCGCACCAAACCGCCGGAAGGCAGGGCCACACCCGGCGGAGAGTAGCTTGCGTTGGTGTAGAGTATAGGAATTACGGCAGGAACTAGGCAAGATGTAGGGGCGCGCAAACCGCTCCCCTGCCCTATAACCGTGCCCCTAGGTAGTGTGAACAGTAATCTTTTCCAGATCCTTGCCTTAATCGTTGTATGTAAAGCACCATCCCACGTTGCACCCTTTGGCGCAGAAACATATAGAAGAGCGCCAAGGCCGCAGTATATCCCACCGCCCCGTTCTACTACTCATAAATTTTCAGGTGAGTGCCGCCACTTTCCAGATTGCAACCATCGGCAATTTTTTCAACCTCCAAAAGACACAAGCCCCAACCCTCAAGCGTGGATAGCATGTGCCCTGCAGGCTGTCCCTGCGCAAATATTTCCTGCCCACATACCAATGTTTTCGTGTCTGAAAATACCGTGTATAGCTTCTTTTTCGCGCCTATACGCCACATACGCGCTACAATTTCTTGCCCGATGTAACACCCCTTGTTCAAACTTATGGCGTTAAGTCTGTCCATCGCAAAGTGCAGCGGGAATGATTCATTTCTCACCATGTCTAGGACGCAGTTTGGAATCGTGCACTTAATTCTCAGCAGCTCGTACTCGTTTAAGTTCGGCAGCTCATCACAGGTTATCGACGCGGTGGTAGGCACAATCGCGCGCATCCACATCTTTGGGTCCCGTGGATCTTGAAACAGTATGGCATCCTCAAAATTTGCGGCATTTCCGCTATCAACCGTATTAGGATGCACTGCAACGGCGCATTCGTCATCGCAGCGCTTCACCCTAACTTTTAGCTGCAATCTATATGAACGCAGCAATTCGGTGAGAGCATCCGCGTCCGCACTTGCGCAGTCTAGCAAGAAATTTTGTTCATGAGGGATTAGAAAGAAATCAAATACGTACCTTCCGCGGGGATTTAATATCAAATTGTATATAGGCTCCCGAGCCCCGATTCCAAGTACATCATTGGTAGTGATGCCGTGTAGAAACTTTCCAGCGTCAGGGCCATAAACCCTTAAAACACTGCGGTCGTGAAGCCGAAAAAGTTTCACTACTATCCCTCAATGGTGCGCCAGTAATCATCATACTAAACTTCATCCAATCAGGCAGTACTATTTGCACCTATAGCAGGATTGTTTTGCCTGCGGCGCAGCCATACTTTAACTACCGACAGCACTCCCCCGGCCGCCATCAGGGCAAACCCTGCCCATACCAGATTGATTAGTGGTTTGTAGTGCATCTGCACCGCTATCCCGCGATTTTTATCCACTTCACCTACTACTATGTATATGTCCGCAAGTAATCCGTGACAGATGCTACTTTCAGAATTTCTAATACCTTCGACATAGTAGAACCTACTTTCGGGGAACAATAGACACACTACTTTGCCTGATCTAGCCACGGAAAACTTCGCCCTTATGGCCTCGTTATGCGGCCGCTTTACCAGTGACACACCAGATAATGTCACGCTAAACCCGTGAATTTCTGCGGATTCGCGCTCTTTCATGTATTGTGTTACATCTTCCTGAAATGCAGTAGAGCAGATGATGCCAAACATGCAAACCGCAACACCGGCGTGTGTCATCATCATTGCATATCGCCCAAGGCTCACACGCCTGACCGCAGCACTCAGCCGCATTTGTGAGCTACGCACTCGATAAATGTAATCTTCCAGTATCGAAAAAAACAACAGCGCAGCCAGCAAAATTAACACTCCGGTGAGCCCAAGGGGCGCTGCAAAAGGTACAAGAAGTGTTGCGATTACGGAAGAAATTTTGAAGGTCATTTTAAATTTCTCCGAGCCGTCCCAACTTAGGCCAGAGAGCAATATCATAACCGAAAACAACGCTACGGATAGCACGCTGAACACGTTATTGTAATATGGCGCGCCTACAGATATGGTATCCCCCTCAAGCAGCTCTAGAATTATGGGATACACAGTCCCTGCCAAAACCACCAAAAACGCGGTCAACATTATTACGCTATTGGCCAAAATCGCGGTGAGTTTTGATATGCAGCCGAAGTGGCAGCAGGTCTCCGGCAAATTTCTGTACTTAATAACAAATGTTAGCAGCCCGCCCACCGTTATTGTCGTAACCAAAGCCAGTAGAAAAATGCCGCATCCTTGATCATTCGCGAAAGCATGAACAGAAACTAAAAACCCAGAGCGCACTAAAAATGTGCCGCACAAGCTGGAAATAAACGCCAGCAAAGCGAGCAAAAACGTAAAATTGCAATATATGCCGAACTTTTTCACCACCGGCATCATGTGAATGAGCGCCACCCCCAAAAACCACGGCATCAAGGAAACATTTTCAACCGGATCCCAAGACCAAAATCCTCCCCAACCTAATTCCCTATATGCCCACCATCCGCCAAGTGCTACACCCAGCGTGAGTAAAGTCCACGCGCCTAACACCCAACCACGTATAACCGCGACCCATTCTTTGGGGTCTATGCGCAAAACAAGTGCAGCAATCGTTATGGAAAATACTGCGCCAAAACCTGTGTATCCCCCAAACAATACTGGGGGGTGAAGTGCAAGCCCGACATCCTGCAACATTGGGTTAAAACCCAGCCCGTCTGCGTCCAGGGTTATAACTTTCAGGAATGGATTTGCAAATATGACGCCAAACAGCGCAAAGCCAAAGCTGAGCAAGTTTTGTACGACGAGCGCAGCTCCTTTCAGATCGTCTCGCTTGACCAGAAGCGCAATAAGCGTTCCATATGCACTCAGCATCCATACAAACAGCAGGTTTGAGCCCTCATAGTTTCCCCATATCCCGCACACCTTGTACAGGAGTGGTTGAGTAGTATGCGAATTCTGATATACGTGTGCGTAGTTGAAGTGGTCCGTAACCCGCAGGTAGGTGAGCAGGGCTGCAGCTGCGCTGTATAACGAGAATGCCACGTGCGTCAGTGTTGCCCCCCACGCGGTTGATAAGCGTGCAACCACGGAACACAGCAGAGACAGCGCGCACGCGCACATTAAAAACGCGCCCAAGCCGCCCATCGAATATTGCATATAACCTCGCTGGCTTGTGTTTGAAACATCAGCCCCTGCTAGCGGCAGGTATGGACTAGCACTACTTTATAGCGAATGCGCCACTTACTCAACCGCTGGCACGCTCCACCGGATTCTAAACTAGCACGCGCTGTGGTTATCAACGGGCATGATTGGCATCACCTAACAATTTTCACCCATGGCACAGCGCGCGGGACGCAGCTTAGGATACCGGCATGGCCATGATATGCCAGTGCAGTCTACCACGTTTCGGTTACACCCCAATTTATTCCCAAATGTGTGCCATACCGGCGGTGACTGCAGTATACGAAATTAGGGTTGTTTATAACATGACAATTTTTTATACTCCAGGTTTATCGCTTGAACGTACGCGTTCGACATTTTATGCAGTCTTTAGATAGTAGATATCAGCACAAAACCGTAGAAGAAGAGTGTAACGCCGCTTGGGATGAGCACAAAATTTACAAGTGGAAGGGAAACGTTGCACAGAGTTTTGTAATCGACACACCGCCGCCGACTGTGTCTGGAGTTCTGCACATGGGGCACGTTTTTAGTTACTGCCACACGGACTTCATAGCACGTTACCAAAGAATGGCCGGAAAGGACGTTTTCTACCCCATCGGCTTTGATGACAACGGGCTTCCAACCGAACGGCTGGTTGAAAAAATCAAAAAGTTGAGGGCAGTGCAGTTAGAGAGGGCGGAGTTCACCAAAATGTGCAGGGAGGTCTCGCACGAGTTCAGAACTAAGTTCAGAAATCTATTCAGGCGGCTGGGAATAAGCTACGATTGGGCGTTGGAATATCACACGGTCAGCGAAGAAGTACAGCGGCTCTCGCAGGCCTCTTTTCTCGATTTATACGCAAAAGACAAGCTATACAGAAAACAGCAGCCCATATTATGGGACACCGTAGATTGCACCGCTATAGCGCATGCGGAGGTTGAGGAGCTAGATCTGCACTCCCACTTAAACACCATTAGCTTTCACACAGTAGGTGGAGAGAAAATCGATATAGCCACCACCCGGCCGGAGCTTATACCTGCATGCGTGGCTTTGTTTTTCAATCCGGAAGATGATAGGTACACTCACCTACACGGCCAGTTTGCAGTGGTGCCCGTCGGGGGGCATAAAGTCAAAATTTTACCTGACGACAAAGTGCGAATTGACAAAGGCACAGGATTGGTAATGTGTTGCACATTTGGCGATGAAACAGACGTCTACTGGTGGCGCACACATAATTTAGACACCAAAACCATTGTGAGCAGGACCGGGCATATAGTAGACTTGGCGGAAGATACTCCAGATGCAAAAATCCCTGCAGCACAGTTTGACGGAATGCATGTGCAGAAGGCCAGAAAGGCGGTTTGTGACGCGCTGGAGGGCGCCGGATTGCTGGTTTCACAGGAG
Source organism: Anaplasma centrale str. Israel (assembly GCF_000024505.1). Taxonomy (NCBI): domain Bacteria; kingdom Pseudomonadati; phylum Pseudomonadota; class Alphaproteobacteria; order Rickettsiales; family Anaplasmataceae; genus Anaplasma; species Anaplasma centrale. The sequence continues at coordinate 194,705 of NC_013532.1, read as the reverse complement.
CCGATAGTGCACACTGTAAAGTGCGCGGAAAGGTCAGGCGCACCAATAGAGATATTGCTTAGCCACCAGTGGTTCGTGAGGGTAATGGAGCACAAGCACGAGCTTCTTGAGCAAGTACAAAAAGTGCAGTGGTACCCGGACAGCATGCGTAAACGCATGGAAATATGGATCGAAAACCTCAACTGGGATTGGTGCATATCTAGGCAGCGGTATTTCGGTGTACCGTTCCCGGTATGGTACTCCAAGCGTGAGGGCGAGGTGGGCAAGGTGCTTTTGCCCGATGTGCGCGATCTCCCCGTAGATCCATTGCGCGACCTGCCCAGCGGCTATGGCAGAGATGAAGTCGAACCGGATGTGGACGTTATGGACACGTGGGCCACCAGCTCCATATCGCCACAGTTTCTTACAAAATCTGTAGGGCAAGTGTTACGCAATGAGAATCTCGAGCCTTTATTTCCCACAGATCTCCGGGCGCAAAGCCACGAAATTATACGTTCGTGGGCGTTTTACACAATGTTGAAGTCTTACTACCACAACGGAGAGATTCCGTGGAAAAACATAATGATCAGCGGATGGTGCCTTGCTGAGGATAAGACAAAAATGAGCAAATCCAAAGGCAATGCAATGGATCCCGAAAGTACACTAGATCTTTATGGGGCAGATTCCGTAAGATACTGGGCTGCGAAATCCCGCCTGGGGGCCGATACTGTATTTTCCGAAGAAGTGCTGAAAACTGGCAGAAGGCTCACAACCAAGCTGTGGAATGCGAGTAAGTTTGTGGCCACTTTTCTGCGCGATAGCCCTCCCGTCAGCACGACAGCGGCACCTACAGATCTGTGGATACTATCCAAATTGCACAAAGCGGTTGCCCATAATACAGAAAACCTAAAACTTTTCGAGTACTGCGCAGCACTGAATCGCACAGAGGAATTTTTCTGGAAGGATTTTTGCGACAACTATCTGGAGCTGGTAAAGCATAGGGCGTACAATCACGGGTCGGCACACGGGCATGCCTCCGCTGTCAGCACTTTACATCATACCCTAAAAACCCTACTACTGCTGTTTGCACCGTTTCTACCGTATGTCACTGAGGCAGTATATGGTACACTTTTCTCCGGATGTATACACGCCCAAGAGTGGCCGAACGCTGACGAAATTCCCTACAATGCCTCACTTGAGCAGCACGGTGATGCATTAATAAAAATAGTGGAGGAAGTGCGCAAAGCGAAAACCCACGCGCAGGTTTCCGTCAAATACCCAGTCGAGCTCATAACCATAGGCGGACTTGCAACTGACTTTCCGGAATCTATGCTCGAGGATTTGAAACATATGTGCTGCGCAGAGCAGATCAAACTCACCGCACCAGACAGTGCAGAGCTTGCAGTCGCCGTAACATTGGCACCCACCGTGAGCAGCAACTAAGCGCATATGCCAAGCACTATGGATCCAACCGCGTCCCACGGGCAGGCTAGTGCGCCTCGCATTGAAGTTGCCGTGACATTGGTACCCACAGGTCGCGGCCAAAAGCTACACCCCCACGACAAGGCCCCTCTACCTAGGCCCGAAGTGTGCCATCTATGTGCGCCCCCTTTACGGGCTATAGCCGGCTGGTGCACCACGACGCTGCCATAAAATGCCACCGTGAGCAGCAACTAAGTGCATATGCACACACCATGTGTCTAACCGAGTCCATAAGCCGAAGTGTGCCCTGCACCTCGAAGTTGCTATAACATTGGGCCCGAAGTGCGCCCCTTTTGCGGACTATAGCCAGCTAGTATGTCTCGATTGAAGTTGCCGTAACATTGGCACCCACAGGTCGCAGCCAAAATACACCCCTCAACAATAGGATCCGCTCGATCTGGGCCCAAAGTTGCAATCTATGTGCGCCCCTTTTATGGACTATGGCCCTGCCAGTGTGCCCTGTAATGCAGTCGCTGGGAATTATGGCCGATGTGAAACGTCTACCAGTAGAGGATCAACTAACCACGAGTAAACCCGACTCGTTACTCAAAGCAGGTATCTACAGCCATACGCGGCCCCATTGTTGTCCGAGCGCGCAATTACCCAACCACGGCGTACTCTAGACTTCCCTGCGGGATATTCTACTCTTCTCGCGCTGCCAGTCCCTGGTTTTTATAGCCTCGCGCTTATCGTATAGCTTTTTCCCCTTCACTATTGCAATTTTGATTTTTGCAATCCCCTTGTCATTAAAAAAGATCATCAGCGGCACTACAGTTAGACCCGACACTTTCATGTTACCAGCAATTTTGTGGATCTCACGCTTGCGTAGTAGCAGCTTCCTCACGCGCAACGGCTTATGATTTTTGCGGTCTGACCTGTTGTACTCGGAGATGTGTAGATTGTGTATCCACAGCTCCATGTCTTTTTCCAAGACGTAGGCATCACCCATACTGACCTTGCGCTGGCGCAGGGATTTCACCTCACTCCCGACCAGCACCATCCCGGCGTCATACTCCTGTAGTACGAAATAGTCAAACCTTGCCTTGCGATTCTCCGCAACTACCTCCATTACTAAGCGCTACTCAGGTATTCCACAAGCCCCTTTATTGTGGTAACACCAACATCGTGCGCCTGAGCAAATGCAACGATTTCGGGCAGCCTGGACATGGTGCCATCAGGGTTCATAAGCTCACAGATAACCGCCGCGCCTGTCGCGCCAGCAAGTTTTGCTATCTCCACACTTGCCTCGGTGTGGCCCGCCCGTTTGGTAATCCCACCACTGTCAGCTATTATGGGAAACACGTGTCCCGGGGTGACTATATCATCAGCAGTGCTGTGTTCAGCAACTGCAGCCAGTATTGTTGCCACGCGGTCATACGCAGACACTCCGGTAGTTATTCCATACCTAGCATCTATGGACGTGGTGAAGGCCGGACAACCATCACTCGCGTTACGCCTGGGCATTAGAGCCAAACCCAGCCTGTCTGCATGTTGCTCAGAGATTGCAAGACACACAATCCCGCTACCATGTCTTATCATCATGTTTATCGTCGCAGCGCTGACCCTGTCAGCAAGCACTACCAAATCACCTTCGTTCTCCCTTTCCGCATCATCTAAAAGTACAAAAGCCTTGCCCTGGGCAGCAGCCTCGACAACTTTATCTACAGGAGCAAAAACCCCCGAGGCCAGTAGCTCAACACTCATATCAACCAGCTCCCCCTTTTTCCTCACACAAATTCAATTTTTATAATTTGGTATATCTTATAGTCGCCCCTGGGCGTTTTCACTTCAACAGTGTCTCCCTCCTTCCTGCCTAACAGGGAAAGCACCAGCGGGGATTTTATGGAAATCATATTCTTAGATATATCCGCTTCATACTCACCAACAATCTGATACCTCATAATACCTGTGGAGTCGGCCTGTTCGTCATAGACTGACACCGTTACTGTGGCACCGAACATCACAGTGTCCCCTGACAGCTCGGACACATCTATCACTTCAGCCCTGGAGCGCTTGGACTCAAGTTCCATTATCTTGCTCTCAACGAGCCCCTGTCTCTCGCGCGCCGCATGATACTCAGCGTTCTCGGAAAGGTCACCCAGCTCCCTGGCGTCTGATATAGATTTGATAATCTTAGGCCTTTCACTCTTGAGAGCCTCTAACTCCGCCTCCAACTTCTGGAACCCCCTCCTCGTGATTGGAAACCTGGTGGTCACGTAATCACTCATACAGCACCCATCCTCTTCTACTCAAAAACCAGCAGCGAAACCCCTTATAACCTCCAAAAGCTTACCTTTTATATCATCAGCAATATCGACTGACAAGGAAGACATAAGATCCCGATGCTCAGCACGAAGACGCTCCAGAAGGCCCCTTTCGAATCTACCCATCTCACTAACCGGGATGCCATTCACACAGTCATCAACACCAGCAAGCACAACCACAACCTGCTCCTCCACAGAGAGGGGGGAACACTGCCCCTGCTTGAGCAACTCCATAAACCTACGTCCCTTTTCCAGCATAGCCTGGGAGCTAGGGTCGAGATCGGAGCCAAACCTGGCAAAGTCCTCCAACTCCCTATACTGTGCCAGAGTGAGCTTCATAGAACCGGCAACCTTCTTCACAGCCTTAACCTGGGCTGCGGAACCAACACGAGAAACGGACAAGCCGACATTAATCGCGGGTCTAAACCCCTTGTGAAATAGCTCGGACTCCAAAAAGATCTGCCCATCAGTTATGGAAATCACATTGGTAGGTATGTAGGCAGATACGTCACCAGCCTGTGTTTCGATGACCGGTAGCGCAGTCAGGGAGCCGCCGCCTAGGTCATCAGACAACTTGGCCGCCCTTTCTAGGAGCCGCGAATGTATGTAAAACACATCACCGGGATAAGCCTCCCTGCCCGGAGGACGCCGCAACAACAGAGACATCTGCCTGTATGCAACAGCGTGCTTAGACAAGTCATCATACACAATCAAGCAGTGCATGCCATTATCCCGGAAAAATTCCCCCATGGCACACGCAGCATACGGCGCAATGTATTGTATAGATGCGGGGTCAGATGCACCAGCAGCCACAACGATTGTGTAATCCATAGCCCCCGTTTCTTTCAACTTGTGTACCACCCTGGCGATCGAAGAATTCTTCTGGCCGATCGCGACATAAATGCAGTACACCCTATTCTTAGCATCAGCCAAATCGTTGGTGCGCTTCTGGTTTATAATGGCGTCAAGTGCCATCGCCGTCTTGCCTGTCTTCCTGTCGCCGATGACGAGCTCACGCTGACCCCGCCCAATTGGAATAAGCATATCTACAGTCTTTATCCCGGTCTGCAAAGGCTCACACACGGGCTGCCTAGCCATTACGCCAGGTGCTTTGGCCTCTACCGGAAGGCTGCAGTCGGCCACAATGGGACCACCCCCATCTACCGGAAGTCCGAGTGGATTTACAACCCTACCAAGCACAGACAGTCCCGCAGGTACGGTCATAAGCTCACCCGTACATTGTACAGAATCTCCCTCGCGGATCTCTCTATCTTCTCCAAAGACCACCACACTGCACGTATCGCGCTCCAGCCCCGCAACTACGCCGCGCACCCCGGAAGAGAAAGCCACGGTCTCACCAAATTTTACGCCACCTAGGCCATAGACTAGGGCTATACCGTCTTTTATGGCGACAACATCCCCAACGCTGCTAGCCTTAACCGGGTTGTCAAAACCCTCAATCTTTTCCTTCAGGATTCTGAGTACATCACTCGAGGACACAACGCTCATGCTTCACCCTGCCACAACACTACACACCACAAACAACACCCCTGCTCACATTCTCTAGCTCCCGCAAATACCCGGAGAACGAGGCATCGATCACCAGGGAATCCATCTTCGCAACGAACCCGCCAAGTATTGCAGGATCCACGCGCTTAGTCACGGTTGCTGGTTCTCCATACTCTGACTTCACAATGTTCAATATCCGCTCCTCTTCAGCAGCAGACGCCTGAGACGCCGTGGTTATTTCCAGCGCAAACTGACCACGCGCACGCATGAGCAGGACAAAAAACTCCGCGAACATGTCAGACAGCAGATCAAATTTGCCATCCCCCACAACTACACAGAGAAAGCCCACCAGGGGTTGACTCAGCTTACAGCTCTCGCCTAAAGCGCGCAACACCCCAATTTTGTTCTCTTTTGGCGTCACAGGATTTGAGAAAAACGCACGGACCTCACCATCTGCAGTAAGAGCATCTTCCACTAGCCTGATCTCCCCGCAGATGCCGTCCGCGCTATCCATAACAACATCCAGCAAGGCACGCGCATAACAGTACGCAACACGCCCATTCCCACGCTTTTTCACAACACCCAAAAACAAAAAACACAGAACACCCGCCGTATTATCGCCTACACTGTATACCCAGTCAAGTGGTTTCCCCACAATACACCCGTGCTAGCATACAACTGTCCATGCTTTCGGTCACATATACACATCTAGCACATGGTTTTATGAAATATACATAGAATTAGCCCGCTACAACATAGTAGGAATATTATGTTGCCTGTATGCAGGTATCTCAGTGCATGTTTTGCGCTCCACACCGTCATATACTCTGCAGCTTCCCACCACTTTTTCTGTTTTTAACTGTGCCAACCATCCACAGCAGGCAATTTCCTGCGCCATAAATGTGGGTTCTGATCTTTTGTTCCCACGTCACCGTTGTCATTTACGTTCGCGCCCATAGCGCGGTGTATCTTCGTTCTGAGTACGCATATTTCCCGAATCTGCATGCCCTGATACTCACAAAGTGGGGGTAACCGAGCAGTTGCACTGGGGGAGGGTTCCATAGCACACACAGAATGCAGATTTGGTCGCGCCAAACCCGGGAAGAAAGCAGAAATTACCGCTCCTCCCCCGTGCACCCCCTAGGGCACCAAGTCATACAAAAAGCTCAAATCTGCAAGATACCCCACATACTTCAGATAGCAGTACAGACCGGCACACATTGAAGAAATTATGGTCACTATCAAAACTTTCGCAGCCAAGTGAGCGTTCCTGGGGGCACTGCCGGCACAACCCACCTGTGGATTCGCATCTACCTCAATATTGATGGGCAGCGCGATGAAAATGGCCACCCACCAGGTGATAGTGAACACAAGCAGCGCACCTGCAACCACTTACCCCAGCCATTGTATAGAATCAAAGGTGCTACAGACCGAGCATTCATGGCTCCACCCAGATGATACAGCACAACATTCTGTGCACCGCCATTGCATATTTGGTAAGGAGTCTTTCCTCATTTTCTCAAGCCAGTATGCAACCTCGTCAACATTCCCTATACACGCCATGACCTCCATCATCGCGCAGTATAGCTCAACGTACTTGTACTTCGCAAGTGCACGCTTGGCATACTGCTCGGCTGCATTGTACTGCTTCACACTCACATATCGCCTGATGGCCAATAGCATGCTGACGTAATGCTCGGCATTTAAGCTACTGAGGCGTTCCATTGCCGCATCTTGATCTTGTGACACTGCCAAGTATGCAGTAACTACTTCCGGGTGTGGAGCGGTTTTGTAACAAACCTCTAGCACATCCCTAGCTTTTCGCAGGTTGCCCAATTTTTCGTGGATAGTTGCCTTTAGAATGGTTGCGTGCATATCTGTCACCTTTTCCACCAACTTGAGGCCCTCTCTATAGTTGCCTCGCTGACAGCATGCCCTTGCAAGCATTAGGCAGGCCACATCCCCCATCCTCTCGTGTTTGTATGGCAGGACAACGCCCCGCCTCGCTGCCAGCCTCGTTTCCACAAGTGCAGTATCCCAGTCTCCCTCTATGCGGGCAATTTCTACCTTGAACATTGTGGCCCAAGGTACCCGGCGGAACACATCACATAACCTTCGTAGCACTCTCAATCTACAATCCTTGCTGCGCTCCCTATTTAGTAACTCCAACAGCCACAGCCCCAGTCTTCCGTCGGGCAAGCAGCTATTTTTCAGCGTCAGCAGCGGTTTCTCTGCCATTTCGTACTGCCCAAGCCTAAACCACGCACATGTCTCCAAAATCGCAAGAGAATAGCAATCAAGTCCACGAAGCTTTTCCACTGTATCTACAATCTGCCCATGGTTCATCACCCCACCAGAGCTCAGCAGGGCATATCCCCTCCCCAGAGATTCATACCGTTTAGCAACAGACCTGCATTTGATCTTATAGGCAATGAGCGCACAAGTCAGGCATAGCCGTAGCAAAGCAGTAAGTAGGAGCGCCAGGGCACACGCCACAAAAACCACAAACACTGTGCTTGCCTCTATGACATATCCAGCAATGTCTATTTTGAACACGAGCTCCTCGTAATTCTGTATAGCCAGTCCAGCTGCCAGGGATGTGACTATGCAAATTAAAAAATAGGTGATCATATTCCCTCTGGGTTACTGTTAACACGCTCTATCAGCCGATCGTATATGGTGGACAGGCTTCTATCAACTTCCAGCACGGATTCCAGATCTTTTGCCCAAGATTTTATACCGGGCACGGAGCTTAACGAAGCATCGTTGGCAACCTCTAAACAATCTTCCCAAGCACCTTGGCGTGCCAGGCGCTCTAAGCGCTCAAACTCCTGCCACATGGTTTCGTTATGGTTTTCTATTGATATCCATTTTGACAGGCGCTTACCAATTGGGCCGGCCATTGTTGTACGTAGCCCCTTTCTGAGATTAGATAAGTCCTCAATCAGGTCCCTATATCCCTTCCTCGAATTAAACACCTCAACAGCTCTAAAGCTATCATCTATCTGCTGGTCATGTAACTCTACAAGCATAGGCTTCACTGCGTAGACTGCATCGTGAGACATTGCCCCCAAAGCAAAGGCCTTACGTAGGTCAGCCACCATTAGCAACACCCTAGCCAGACATTCCGCGCGTGCACACCCCTCCTTGTTTACCACAATGGTCCTCTTGCGAGGAATTGCGTTTTTGAGTTGTTGCACTTCTGATAACACGTCAGACAATATCGGGCTCACGCGCGTGCGCTCATCAGCAAGCCTTTCCACATTGGCCGAGACATTTAACAATATCTCTCTACACTCTAAGACGAAGTACGTAATTCCGCCCATACACAGAGACAGGACACAAAAAACTCCTATCCATCCGCAATTTTCCGCCTTCATTTGCTCACTCATACCTAAGAATATCAACTGGGTTTTGGCGTGCGGCCACAATAGCTGGAGGCACAGCAGCCAATAGGGAGGCACCAAGAGACAGCGCAACAACTTTTGCGATATCCTCAAACATCATCTCCGGTGATATCCCATCCAGACAGTATGCTATTGACTCAAAAAGTGTTCCGCGCCCAAAAGAGCTAACAAAGCTATTTATACTTTCTATGTTTGCGGAGAAGGCAACCCCTAAAACGCACCCAAGACCGGTACCCAACATACCTATAAAAGCACCGCACATACAGAATATACGCATCACTGCATATCTGCTCACACCCATGGTGCGCATTATGGCAATCGCGCCCCTTTTGTCGCGCACGAGCACGGAGATCCCAGAGATTATGTTAAAGGCCGCAACTATGACAATCAGTGCCAAGATGAAAAACATGGCATCACGCTCCAATTCCAGAGCACGAAAGTACTGTCCCTGCTGAACTTTCCAATCTTCTACCCTGAGGCCAGTTCGCCTTGCTATTGCAGCTAGGGCTTCAGAGGATTGTGTCACATCCCTGAGAAATACCTCTACGTACCGTACCCGATCCATGTACCCAAAAAGCAATTGGGAATCCCGTAGCGGTATGTATGCAAAAGCGCTGTCATACTCATACACTCCTACATCGAAAATGCCAGTCACCCTGTACGTTTGCGTGCGTGGCGCTGCACCAAAAATCGTCGAGGAAGTTTCCGGGGAAATTACAGTGATTTCATCACCGTAATCGGCACCAATGCTTTCCGCAAGTCTAAAACCTAGGACTATCCCCTCCTCAAGCATATCCACGTCACCCACTACAATGTGTCCTCGTAACTTGTGGCGCACATCACGCATGCGCATACCACGCACCACTGCACCCATAATGTTGCGTCCATATTTTAGCATGGCTTGCCCTTCAACAACCGGTGTAGCAGAAACCACGCCAGGCATAATGCTAATCCCGGCAATTACGTCGGGATAATCTGGGCAGTTGCAATGGACTGTTACATGGCCATTCATACCCAAAATGCTGGACAGTAGCTTCGCAGAAAAGCCATTCATCACTGATGTCACCGATATGAGCGTGGCAACTCCTATACAAATACCCAAAATTGAAAGAGCCGTCGCCGTAGAAAAGAGAAACCGCCCCCCATTAGACTGTAAATACCTTCTGGCCAACAGCCATTCCAAGCTCATACGCTGCTGCTCACACGTAAGCTACATCTACAGCACGTATAGCACGCTTCCAGGGCAGTTACAATTCCCCCAACACGGCATTCTGTATCCACACCGAAATTGTAGTATGGAAACTACCCAACTTTTAGGCCTAGAAGCCGGCTCTATAGACAATATAAATCTCCAATCCACAGGCAAGAAAGAGATAGGCGCATAGCTTGGTCAGCCGCATGTGGTACATGCAACATTGTTTTGGGATGTGTACGTTGTTTGTTAATTGGCATTTCCCAGTGGGTGCAGGCGGTGACTAGACATCTACATCATACTGTATACACTATGAGGGGCCAGGCAATAAGACACGGTTCGGTTCCGGTATAATAGTGAAGGTTACCCCATCAAAACTGAGAGATTTTTTCGATAGCCCAGAGCTTTACGGGAGCGTGCTGCTCCATGGGAGCGATTACGGCAGGATGAGTATGTATACGCAGAAGATCCTGGATCGCATCAACCGCAACAGTGAATTTGTCATACACAAAATGGAGTTCCTTAAGGCAAACCGGGACCCGGAGCAGCTGCTAGTAAGTTTAATGACCGTCCCGATGTTCAGTAAAAAATCCTTGATCCTCCTTACCGATGCGAAGGATACGTTATCCGCCGATCTGAGAGCTGCTATAGAAGGCATGAATATGCAGCACTGTTACATGATAATTCAAGCCCGCGAGCTTTCAGGAACTTCTACGCTTAAGGGTTACTATAGCAGCCACAAAAAATTCGCTGCAGTGGGTTGCTACAAAGAAGAAGATGTGAGCTTCATAGTGGCTGATTTTCTCGCAAAGCACGGTATATCCTACAGGCATAGCACATTCAAGCTGCTCTGCACCAAGCTGAAGAATGGCTCCGCCTGTCTGCAACCTGAGCTGGAAAAGTTGTTGCTGTATTTGGGTGAACAAAAATCTCTTGCGGCAGAAGACGTGCAAAAAAGCCTGTCTACTGATGTAGACCCTGTGCTGGATGACCTTTGCGTAGCAATCACAGATGGTAATTTGGGGGATGCTTTAAAACACGTGGATACCCTTATGCAGAATAGGCTTTCCCCAATATTAGTGATACGGTCCAGTCTGAAGTACTTCATGCAACTTGAATATCTACTAAGAACAACCCAGAGCCAAGCGAGTATTGACAGCGCCCTGAAAGCGTTGCAGCCTCCGGTATTTTTCAGGCTAATCCCTAAACTCAAGAGGAGTGCTGAGTCCGTCTCATACAGAACAGTGCAGGTAATATTGCGGAGATTGTTAGAAGCGGAAATACAGTGCAAACTTTCTGACACGTCACAGGAGGTGGTTTTCAAATATCTGATGTGCTCCCTGACTGCGTTTGTGAAACGTGCTAAGAGCAAGCCGCCGCAGTATGGGTACCGCAGTTACAGCAGCTAGCCTCCGCTGTGCGGGTGGAGGCCGCCTATCTCTTCCACCTCTATAGCCGCAGCCAAAATTGCAAGTTTGCTGACTGCGCGCCAAACGCGCTTTTTCTTCTCCGCAATACCATCCTCTACGTCGGCAAACTCGCACCCCGGGGCATTCAGGTTCTCGAACCTGCTCCTGGTAGAGTTATATCTGCATAGGTAGCATACAGGTTCCGCCCCCACACAATACAACAGCGGTTCTGCCGCGTGGTTGTCAAATACTTCGCTAGTAGGCACGCCTTCCTGCAATACCACGTTTTTCACTGGGTTGTTTTCTTTGATCCTGCGCATTTTGTTGCGATTTTTTTTGTTCATGTTCAACACATCCTCTCCGCTGTACACTTCCACGATGCCCATGCCATAGGTTCCGTTATCAGCCTTTATGAAGACGTACGGGGTGCAATCCAACCCATAAAGGCGAAACTTTTCCCCGATTTTTGATATCAAGTCTTCAACGCCACTGGCAACGTCATCAATGCCTTCCTTACTCACAAAATCCACATCCTGACAGTGCGCGAAGAGCGCACAGACCCCCCATTTATCGAGTCCAAACTCTGCACAAAACTTTTCTGCCACCCTACTGTATATACTAAGGTGCCGGGATTTACTCCTGTTAAACCAGCCAAGATGTAGTGGAGGTATCATGCGCTGCGCTAGGACGCCATCAAGTACGCTTGGAACACCGCTTGTAAGATCATTATTGAGCATGATAAGATCGGGCACAAAACCAGATGTTGTACTCACCTCTCCCCCGCGGTTTACTAGAGCCCTAACGTCAAGCACGGCACCTGTGGAAGACATAACACTTATATCTCCAGTGATGCCGCAGGCGCCTACTTCAAGCTGAAACCCTAAGTCGCCCAGCATATCTCTAAGCACCATGACACTGTCAACGTATTTCCTGTTCCTAGTGTGGCTCTCAACAACCAGCAGCACCTTCGCCCCAAGATACTGAGATAGATGCTCCAAGAAAGCCGACTTCGCTCTTTGTCTTGCGCCTACGCCGAAGTTGTTGTACCCCGCAGGGAAGAAGTTGACGTCAACCGGGGCTACCTTGTACCCTGAGCTGCGCACATCCACGGAGGTGCTCAGGACTTCGGGGTACCTGGAAAACCGGTCGGCAAACCATTCCTCTACCGCCGCTGCACGACGCTCAAGCACGTCCTCAAGCATCTTGACACATGTCAAAACAGGACCCCAACAAGCCAAGAACCAGCCGAGATTATACTCGTCTTTACGCGTGTCAACCACCTAATTTTGTTACGCGCAAACCCTAAGTCGCTACAGGACAAAGCAATGTTGCTAACCACAAATCTGCCTTTGTTGGCACACAAGAGATACCAGTCACACCACCTATCAAACCTGAGCTCACGCGAATGACCTCAGGCAGCACCTGCTTCCCTAAAGTTGACCGTACACTGGCGCACGGCCGCCCCTAATGTGCGGGTGGCTGCTGCCACATCGTGGTTCATCCAGAACGCAGCCTGGCCCACACATGTTGAGCCTGAAACTACACACGGCAACACTCTGTCAACAAGCGCCTCACTCTGCGCTCATCTTGCCCGTATAAAGCTGGCGCGGACGACATATTTTATGACCCCCATGTTGCTGGGTAACCATTTCATACCATTGAGCAGACCATCCTGTGGTCCTAGCAAGAGCGAAAAATGCGGTAAACATGTTCACCGGAACTCCTATTGCTTTGAGAACAATACCAGAATAGAAATCAACGTTCGGGTAAAGAGAGCGCTTGACGAAATATTCGTCTTCCAGAGCCGCTTTTTCCAATGCAACTGCCACATCCAGCAATGGGTCACTCGCACCCAACCCATTCAACGTTTCCCTGCATATGTCCCGAATTACGCGGGCCCTCGGATCATAGTTCTTATAGACCCTATGTCCAAAACCCATAAGCCTCACTCCACTTTCCTTATCTTTGACTTTTTCAAGAAAATCACCAACTCGTGCGGGGTTGCCAATCTCCTCAAGCATTTTCACCACTGCCTCGTTCGCTCCCCCATGGGCTGGGCCCCATAAGGTTGCTGCACCAGCACTCAAGCATGCAAACAGATTAGCTCCGGCAGAGCCGGTTGCCCTCACCGTAGCGGTAGAAGCATTCTGTTCGTGGTCTGCATGCATTATGAAGATCGCTTCCAGCGCCCTGCAGATGATACCTCGCCGCACTTCATGTAGGTCACCAAACATCATACCCACGAAGTTCTGTACATATCCCAGGTGGGGATCTGCCTTTGTAAGAGGAAGGCCAGCAGTATGTCTGTAGATGGTAGCAACAATCCCTGGCACCTGAGATATTGCCACAATAGCACTGCGCAGCGGATCTAGGGAGTTAGCGCCATGATAGCGCGCAGCAAGCGCGGCAAAACTCGCAATAAGTATGGCCATAGGGTGGGCATCGCGCGGTAATGACTGAATCACGTCCACAACTTGCGCAGGTGTATGGCATTCCCGACCCACAGCAGCAATGAAGTCAGCAAGCTCACGCTCCTTGGGTATAGTCCCGTGTAAAAGGAGGTAAGCAACGCTGCAAAACCCGCCATCTGCCACGGCGAGGTCTGCAATATCGTGCCCCCGGTAGCGCAGTACGCCCTTGTCGCCATCTATAAACGTTATCTCGGACTTGCACGCAGCAGTAGACACAAACCCGGGGTCGTAAGTGAGAATTTTGGTGTCTTTGTAGAGGCTCGTCACATCAACAGCAAGCACCCCATCACTTCCGCACATAACAGGTAGGTCTATCCTGCAATCCCCACACTCTAAAATCGCCTTCTCTACCATACCGCCCTCTAGACAACACACTCACCCGAAATCACTCCCACTCGATCGTTGCCGGAGGCTTTGAGGTTATATCGTACACTACCCTATTCACCCCCTGCAGATTGCTTACAATAGCCCTACTAACTTTCTGTAAAAATGTAAGGAACTCCAATTTCCTCTCGTCGTCTTCACCGAAGGGAAAGCAGTCTGCGGTCATACCATCACTCGAAGTTACCGCCCTGAGCGCACATACATACCCGTAAGTCCTGCCATCACCCATAACACCAACAGTGCGCACGGGCACCAGGACCGCAAACGCCTGCCATATGTGGCCATATAGCCCCGCCTCGCGCATCATGTTTATGTAGATGTTGTCTATTTCTCTAAGTAATCCAACTCGCTCCGCCGTGACCTCCCCAATAATCCTGACCGCTAGTCCCGGACCTGGAAACGGGTGCCTGCCCAATATCGCTGACGGTAAGCCAAGCTCCTCACCCAACAACCGCACTTCATCCTTGAACAGACAGCGCAACGGCTCTATTAGCGACAAGTTCATGACTTCAGGCAGCCCGCCGACATTGTGATGTGATTTAATTTTCGTCCCAGATCCCCCTGTGCCTGATTCTATAACATCTGGATATATAGTTCCCTGCATCAGGAACTTGATGTCACCCAGGGCTCGCGCCTCTTGTTCAAAAACCTCAATGAACGTCTCACCGATGATCTTACGCTTTGCCTCCGGGTCTTGAACGCCCGCAAGGCGCCGCATGAACAAGTCACTTTTATCCAGAACATTCACATGCATCTTGAGCTTGTCAACAAAAAGGTCTCTTACTGCACTCGCTTCACCTTTGCGCAATAAACCAGTGTCAACGAACACGCATAGCAACCCTTCCCCTATTGCTCTGTGAACCAGCACTGACGCCACACTTGAGTCAACACCTCCACTTATAGCCGCCACTACGCGCCCACCACCGGTGGCAGACCTTATGGCATCAATCTGGGTGTGCAAGAATGACCCCATAGTCCAGTCTCTAGCACAACCCACAACCTTTAAGAAGTTGTCCAGCATTTCACGCCCACCTGGTGTGTGCGCTACCTCTGGGTGAAATTGCATGCCGTAAATTTTGCGCTCATCGTTACATATAAGGGCTATAGCCCCAGTATCCGCGCTGCGCGCCACCACCCTAAAACCTTGCGGCGCTTCGCCCACTATACTATCAGAGTGGCTCATCCACACGTCCGCCTTGCTACCCACCGACCATACCCCTTCGGTGATGGATGAAGGACCAACGACGTCCAATTGAGCCCTGCCAAATTCCCTGGCTACACCCTGTTCTACATCGGCTCCGAAGTAGTGCGCTAGTACCTGCAAACCGTAGCATATTCCTAGCACGGGTATGCCCTTATGGAGGTTGAGCTCTAGCACATCCGACACCGCTTTGGGAACCTCATGCAGTTGCTGGACCGAATTCGGCCCCCCAGAAAGAACGAAAGCGCTGATTTCGGCGCCACGGCCAATCATGGCCTGAAAATCTGTACTTGGGGGGAACACCTCGCTATATGCACCTAGCTCCCTCACCCTTCTGGCTATTAGCTGGGTTACTTGCGAACCAAAGTCAACTATGGCAATGGCAGACATCTACGCCCCTAATTCTCATGCCGTGTAGCACCGGAAACCTGTAGTCTGTGTATACTTACCGGACACTGCAGTGTAAAGTCTTATTAGGTGTTGACAGTTTGGTGAAGGGCCCAGTACATGACTCCAGGGGGCGCTTATTCTTTAGATGGTCAATCTGCAGCCCACACCTGCAGCCGTACAGTGTCGCCCATAGGTGAATCGTTAAGAACCTGATGCACTGCACATAATCGGGATAGCAGCGCTCTTTGGAAAGCGGCAATTGGTACCACAGATACTACGAACTCACCCGGCGTGCAACGCGCATTCATGGTACAGCAGCCATGTTTACCTGCTGGACAACATGTACGTTCAGACCATGTTAAGTCTCAAAAATTAATTTACGCAAGATCCCTGTACCCTGGGCGCGCATTTTGTGCAGAAGTTATAAATTTTTTAATAAATTTTGCATATCCTTCTCGCCAATAGGCAACGTTAGGGTAGTTTAGTATGAGCGCAGAATCCCGGAACCAAAATCGCGTCGCTGCCACCACTCAAAGGAGTCCGTCGCAGCAAGGACGCAACCAGAGTGTGGGTTCTAACAACGCTAAAAAGGACGAGGCGGGCCAGAACGATTTCTCTCTATCCAAAGACGAGATCGAGCATGTCATAAAGTGCATGGAGAAGGAGTATGGTAGCGCAATGAGCGATCGTATGCGGAAAGCAATGAAAGACGAGATCTCTACCGCCGTGCCGGAGCTGACTAAGGTGTTGGTGCCAATCGTGGCGTCTGCAGCTCAGAATGGTGGTCGTCCCGCCGGATCTCATGAGGAGCTGATCAAGGCTTTCATGCAGGTTATGATGCCGCATATGCGCAGGATTATGAACGCCGCGACTGAATATTAGGAGCAAGTTTCCGGTGTCGCTGCACCGTCTCCCGTGGGCGTTTTGTGCGGGGTCGCAGCAGGATGGTATGCAGTAGCAGCGGCACTTAGTGCCATCGGCGCACGCATGAATTAGGTTTGAGAGACACCCGCAGGGCCATTACACTGCAACACTCTCCAGCAGAGTGGCCGACATAAGCCAGACACACAATCCTCTTACGTGCCCTGCGGGTTTCCTGGGGGCTTCTTCGCTCATCAGTGGTGAAGCCTCCGAGGATGGTGGGTTGCGGAGCTCGGTATTTTTTTCCTTACAACACACGAATGGGGGTTCGCGTGCGGTCGCGGTGGTGGGCATTGGCCAGGAGGCTGCCGTGGGCCCAGAATGCACGTGCGTGACCGATCTTCCGTTAGCTGCGAATTTCGAACAAGCTTTGGGTGTGCTCGCACCCCGCTTTTAGTAGTACCAATTGAATTGACACTGGCATTTTGATGCTGTAAACGATAGTCCTGCTTCTAAGGTTTCTGTGCGGGTTGTTTATGCCAGTTAGAGTATTAATGCCAGCGCTCTCCCCAACAATGAAGAGCGGCATTGTGGCTAAGTGGCACAAAAAAGAGGGGGATCCGGTCAAGCCTGGCGATGTTATCGCAGATATAGAAACGGATAAGGCTGTGATGGAGTTCGAGTATGTGGATGAGCCCGGGGTTCTCCACAAAATCCTCACGCAGGAAGGCACAAGAGACGTGCCGGTCAATCAGGTTATAGCCGTAGTAAGAGTGGGCGACGAAGACATTGGGTCCGTTGATGAGGCACTGTGTGAAGTCGGGCACAGCGCAACCGCAAAGGGCCCAACAGCTGCGCAGGAAAAACCTGCAACAGCAGCACCGGCTAGCCCTTGTGCAGCTAGCACAGAAAAGGCTGCGCAGCCTCAACTCAAGCATCAACAACCAAAAATGGGGGTTGCGTACCCGATACCTGATTTTGTTGAGGAGCGTAAAATCAAGGCAACACCACTGGCTAAGAAACTCGCTGCTAGGCTGTCAGTGGACATTACCAAAATCTCGGGCACCGGGCCGTATGGTAGGGTAGTCAAGGCTGACATTTTAGATGCAACATCGGCAGGCAGCTTTCCCAGCACAACAGATGCAGCGGGTGACGTTGTGGAGGTCAGCAGCATGCGCAGGGTAATAGCTGACCGGCTACTGGAGTCAAAGTTGACGGTACCGCATTTTTACCTCGCAGTGGACTGCATGGTGGGAGAACTCTTGAAGCTTAGGGCTGAAATTAACGGCAGTTGCGCCGATCGCGGCACTAGGATCACGGTTAACGATTTTGTGCTAAAGGCAGCAGCACTGGCAATGCGGGAATTCCCAGAAATCAATTCTTCGTGGGAGGGTGACAGGATAAGGTACCATAGAGACGTCAACATATCGTTCGCAGTCTCAATAGACGGAGGGCTAATCACTCCCGTTGTTAAAAACGTTGACGTGAAGCCCCTATCAGAGATATCCGACACCACAAAGAGCCTAACCACCAGGGCTAAAGAGAGGAAGTTGCAGCCTAGCGAATTCCAGGGGGGTGGGTTCACCGTATCCAATTTGGGAATGTTTGGAGTACGCGAGTTCTACGCAATCATAAATCCCCCTCAGTCTTGCATAATGGCTGTAGGGCAATCCGAAAAGCGTGCGGTCGTTGTGGATGGCTGCGTTGTGCCCGCTGACGTTATGACGGTCACGCTTTCAGTGGACCACAGGGTAGTGGATGGGGTGTTGGCAGCGAAGTTTTTAAACAGATTCAAGTTTTACATCGAGAACCCGTTGCTGATGTTGGTGTAGGTGTGGGCAAAATTCGGTTCGTAGTGGCACCATCCGCGCACGGGGTGCGTTGAGCATGTTGGCCCATGTATGTGCGGTGGTTGGTAACCTTGTGGAACATGCCGTATCAATTTTACCATGGGTTACAGCACAAGATGGTTGGTGTGCATGCAAAACACCCACGCGCGGGGTACTACCAGATTTAGTTTGAAATTGGGTATCCCCGTCGTATAATGGTGGATCACCAGCTCGGGGGCACCAGCGTCGCGGCGGGTGTTGCTGCTTTGTGCGGTTTTGGTGGCATTATGAGTCTTAGCGAGCAGGTCAGACATATCCTCAGTTGTTATGATGGCGAGAACCCTGGAGTTCTTACAAATCTTGCTAGGATGTTGCTGCATGGAAGGCTCGCAAATACTGGTAGGTTGCTCATACTACCCGTGGATCAGGGGCTTGAGCATGGCCCTGTTAGGAGTTTTGGGGCCAACCCTGATGCGTATGATCCGCATTATCACTTCAGGCTCGCCATGAACTGCGGATTTAGTGCATATGCAGCTCCCTTGGGAATGCTGGAGTGCGGGGCCTGCGCACACGCGGGTATGGTCCCCCTAATACTTAAGCTCAACAGTTCCACTGCACTGTCCCCCAAGGGGTCCCCACCTAATCAGACGGTTACAGCCTCAGTAAAGGACGCACTGCGCCTGGGGTGTGTCGCCGTAGGGCTTACCATTTATCCGGGATCGGAGTCGTTTTTGTCTATGGTGGGTGAAGCCAGGGAATTGATTAGAGAAGCTAAATCCTGCGGGCTTGCAGTAGTGGTATGGTCGTACCCACGTGGTGGGGACTTATCTAAGAAGGGCGAGACCGCCATAGACGTCGTGTCGTACGCTGCGCACATAGCCGCATCCATAGGGGCACACATAATAAAGGTGAAGCTACCAACAAACCATATTGAGCGTGATAGCGCAGAGTGTGATATTTCATCGCTCGCGCAGAGGGTTGCTTATGTCAAGAGAGCTTGCTTCGCCGGTAGGAGAATGGTAGTATTCTCGGGTGGCAGCACAAAGAGCGATGATGAGTTGCTGAAGGAGGTTGAGGCCGTGAGAGCCGGGGGTGGGGACGGCTCCATAATAGGCAGGAACTCTTTTCAAAGGCCAGAGAAAGATGCTGCGTCGTTGATGCGTAGCATTGCGGAGATTTACAGCTAGATGGCTGGGTGGCAGAGTGGTTTATGCAGAGGACTGCAAATCCTTTTATACCGGTTCGATTCCGGTCCCGGCCTCGCGTTTTTAGGGTATGATGCGCGGGGTTAGCACCAAAGTTGGGTAATCGGCCCACAGGTGCGGGCTGTCGCGTAGCCGGCATTTGCCGTCAGTGTCTGTGGTATCGGGCGTTAATATGTACGGTCTTACCGTCCGCTGCGATCTTCGGAGCCGTATTATTGCTACAAGGCAGAGAGTTGCTTCTGGGGGTAGGCATGCTGGAGTGGCAACAAGACCTAGTTAACCTGGGCTACGTCCCCTTGTTGGGCAAACAAGCCTCGTGCTTTCATGTGGCCAAACACTCGCCGCGCTATCCCAACGGCAGGACTGGAACCACTGGACTCAGTGAACGCAGCTATTGCGTACTTGGGAGATGAATATGGTGCATACCCTACGAATATGCCATTATTGCTGCGACGCCCCCCAGCACTAAAAACTTGGACAGTACCGGTTTTTCCTGCGACCTTCACAGACTTGTGTAGCGTCTCACGCACAAAATGCTTAAATGCGGTACCTTCCGGGGAGTTTACCACCTTGAACATCGCATGTCGCATGAACTCCATATGAGAAAAATCTGCCTCCAAAGCAGTAAACTGAGCAGGAGGACGCTCATCCATGCACAATCTTGGCAACACTTTCACCCCACTTGCCATTCTTGCTATGAATACGGCAAGCTGTATTGGAGTCGCCAGCAAATAGCCATGCCCGATTGTGACATTAAGGGTATCTCCCAACCTCCAGCTGTTCAGATTTTCAGCGCGCCATGCTTTGCTCGGTAATATTCCTACAGCTTCCCCGGGTAGCTTGGTGTTGCACTGCTCCGCAAATCCAAACTCTCGCGCAACATCAATAATTGAATCTATATCGATAAGGCGCCCTACATTGTAGAAATAGCAGTTACACGAGCATGTAATGGCTTGCTCTAAATTCATCAACCCGTGCCCACTCCTGTTCCAACAGCGGAATTTCCTATCCCCCACCAGCACACTACCTGAACACAAAAACTGCTGGTCCACGTCTATGGCTCCGCTACGCAAGGCAGCCAATGCGGCAACTACCTTGAAAGTAGAGGCAGGTTCAGTCTGCAGGGCAACGGCACGGTTCATAAATGGAAGTTCAGTGCCATCGTTCATTGATTCCCAAGTGTGACGGGACAATCCATTGATAAAAAGATTGTTGTCGTACGATGGGGCGCTGCAGAGAGCAAGTATGTCACCACTTGATATATCTAGCACTACAACAGCACCTTTGTTATTTCCCATTATCTCAAATGCAGCCTGCTGTAACGACGCGTCCACGGTAAGGGTGACATCGTTTCCAGGCAGGCAGCGCAGCAGCAAAAATTCCCCAACCTTCCTGCTTCGAGCGTCGATCTCGTGTTCCACAACTCCCGGAGTACCTTTGAGGATGTCATCGTACGTGTATTCCACCCCAGTTACTCCTTCACGTCTTTCCGGGGAAGGCTTGCCACTTTCGCCACCCGACCAGGTTTTGGTATACCCTATAAGGTGAGCACAGCTTGCGCCAAATGGGTAGTGCCGCTTATGAAACGGTGATATATAGATACCCGGTAATTTGTATATGCTAAATTCAATATCAGAAAGTTGCTTCCAGCTTATGTCATCGTACAACATGACAGCTGCAAACTTTTTGGATTTTATACGCTCAATGGCCCCCTCTAGTATCGACTGCTTGGTAATTTGCACCAGCGCACTGAGCAATTCGTCAACATCCCCCACGTGCTGGAGTGCACAGAAAACCCTGTACGCCGGCCTGCATGTTGCGAGTTCTATTCCCATTCTATCAAGAATCTTGCCACGAATAGGCGGAATTAGTAGTTTGCGTGTCCTATTGTTATCAGACAACATCCTATACTTCCTACCGCACCGCACTTGAAGGTGGTATGCCCTGAACGCTAGTACAGAAACTGCCAATGTCTGCAGCATCGCTAGTAGTACAATCCTGCGGCTATAGACCTTTTTTACATTGCGGTCTTGCGACGCGCCTATTAGGGCCGCCCACGTGTTATGCAGGATTCTCTTCATTTTTGCGTTTTAGAGCCCCTGTGTCGCCACCCATAAGGGGAATAGTAGATATGAAAATGGACGAATACGTGCCTATAACCACGCCGCAGAATGCTATAATCCCCAAATCACGCACCGCACCTTCACATAACAATACTAGGGGCACTGCGGCCAGCAGTGTAGTACCAGACGTAAGCAAGGTCCTGGACAGTGTGGAGTTTATACCAGCATTGATTATGCTACCCATGCTCTTGCCGCACAGGCCGTTACCGCTTATTAGCTCCCTAATCCTATCGTATATCACGACAGAATCATTGACCGAGTAGCCGATAATCATCAAAATGCCAGCCGTGGCTGGAAGTCCGAACTCAATTCCAGTGGCACTGACTATCCCCATTGTGATCACGACGTCATGCACCAAAGCCAAAACCCCTCCAACCGCAAACTGCCACCTAAACCTGCAGCATAGATACAGAAACATCCCGACTAACGAGCACAGCACCGCCACAATTCCTCGTACCACCTGTGCACCACCAACCTGTGCACCCACGTAGTCTAGCCGCCTGTATGTTATTGCACCCATACTGTTCAGGGCGCTCTTTATGCGCTGTAACTCATCGGAACCATTGGGGCCAATAGCGCCACGAAAGATTACCATAAATTCCTGACCATCATCCCCAACACCCTGTACTGAGAGCCCGCTGAGCCCCGAATCGGAGAGCACGGCACGTACTCGCTCAACACTTGTGTGCCCTTCATTAAGGCGAAAATCGGCAACTACACCACCAGTAAAGTCCGTCCCCAATGTCACGCCTTTGAGCACAATAATCAATACCGAACTCAGCAGCAGAACAAAGCTGGCAAACAAGGCAAGTTTCCCGTGCCTTACAAAATCAAAGTTGATGCTATCAGGAATGATGCGCAGGACCATGGCCAATGCAGCAAATGCTCAAGTGGCAAAGTCTATGCCATTTTGGCTGCAGATTCAAGGGAAATAGTTGTAATGTGTAACCAGGTTGCCGCTTGCAAAACATCGATGGCACGGGTATACAGTGCGCATAGACGTAATTATGTTAAGCTCGTGTTGTGCGGCACCAAAAGCGGGAACAGGGCAGTAAAAAAGGTGCGGAACTTGGCAGGCTACGCCGGAGAGCTGGTAGTCTTGCTGCTGCGCAAACTCCGGCTTCATAGGATATTGCATCACAGGTACCGGTCCCCCCTGGGGGAAATTGATCTCATAGTGCAAAACGGGCGGGAGCTTTATTTCATTGAAGTGAAAACCAGCATGACCTCACGCTTTCGTGAGGTACCAGTTACGGGAAAGCAGCGCCGATCCATCGTCAGGACGGCGCAATATTTTCTCTCGCGCCATCCGCAATTTTATGAACACCAAATTAGCTTCGAGGTATATTGTATCTCCCCCAGAAGCGGCATCACTCGCTTCGTGAACGCGTGGTAGCGCACAGGTCACACACAACTCCTTACTAGCGGGACAGAAAACCTGTGCAGCACCTGCAACAGTCCCTCAACCAAACCCTCTATCATGTCATCTGTGTGAAACGGCGTGGGAGTGATCCTGAGCCTCTCCGTACCATGCGGAACAGTTGGGTAGTTGATTGACTGAATGTAGATTCCGTGATCGTGCAGCAGTGCCCCAGAGATTTTTCTGCAGATTTCTGCATCACCAATTATGATCGGTATTATGTGAGTCTCAGTCATGACAAACTCTATGCCCGCACCCAGCATTGCATCCTTGACTTTCTGCACAACTTGTCTATGCCTTTCTCGTTCCACGTTACTCACCTTCAGGTGCTCAACACTGGCCCTAGCAGACGCGGCAATCAATGGGGAAATCGCAGTCGTGAAGATAAAGCCCGGCGCAAAACTCCTCACTACGTCCACCAACCCCTTTGAGGCCGCTATGTACCCACCCATGACTCCAAAAGCCTTGGACAACGTGCCTTGAATTACTGAGATCCTATCAACCAACCCTTCACGTTCTGATATTCCGCCACCGCGGGCCCCGTACATGCCAACTGCATGCACTTCATCCAAATATGTGATTGCATTGTACTTATCAGCCAGGTCACAAATCTCCCGGATCGGGGCAATGTCCCCATCCATGGAATATAGCGACTCAAATAATATAATTTTAGGGCCCGGGCCAGATGCCTCTAACAGGCTTTCAAGGTGCTCTACATCATTGTGTCTGAAGATGTGTCTCTCCCTGTTGCTTGCGCGAATACCCTCAATCATGGATGAGTGATTTTTCGCATCGGAAAACACGACTATGTCTGGAATCATCGACAAAATTGTGCTGATGCTAGTCTGGTTGGCAACATATCCACAAACAAATGCGAGAGCTGCAGGCTTGTTGTGCAGATCCGCCAGAGAGCGTTCTAGTTCTATGACTTCTTTGGTAGTGCCAGAAATGTTTCTGGTCCCCCCAGCCCCAACATTGACACTCACATCACGCGCAGCGGAGAGCACATGTTCGTTTTGACTCATACCTAAATAGTCATTGCTGCACCAGAGCGTGATAACTTTCTCTGTTTGGCATTCAATGGCATATGGGAACTTTCCTGGAATGCGACGAAACCCGGTAAACTCCCTGTATCTACCTTCTTCCTTGATAGCTTGTATCTTCTCAAGAAATACTTTCTCGTAATCCATCATAGGAAACAACCCACATTTTGCCACAGCATAACACTAAGCACTGTTTTTTACCACAAACACCATATCCCCCATTGTGTGAACGCCACCAACGCAATGCAACATACCTAACCATGGCTGAAACCCTGCGTTTACAGTCCAAAATACCAGTAGCGGAGTGGCCAATTTATCTAATCTTGCGCAACCACCTTTATGCGTCGTTTTTTGCCACAGAACACAGTTATGTAGCCACCGTTGCGCGCAAAGTCTGCCTGAGTCAGCGCATGGTCAGCATCTTCGACTACCATTCCATTGATTTTACATCCCCTACCCTTGATGAGCCTCCTTCCAGCACTGATACTCTCTTCCAGTCCCGCCAGTTGCAGGAGCTTGGCCACTGATATACCCTGAGCTATAAGGCTCTTGTGCAGGGGGAAGTTAGGCAACCCCACATCGTCATTGTGCTCAAAAACCTGTAGAGCCGCGTTCTCAGCCGCAAGCGCAGCGGATTTACCATGACATATTGCGGTAGCTTCAGTGGCCAGAACCTTTTTAGCCTCATTTATTGCTTCGCCTTGCAGGTTTTCTAACTCGGCAATTTCATTCATCGGCAGCTCAGTAAAAAGCCGCAGTAGGCGGCCAACTTCCACATCTGGAACATTGCGAAAGTACTGCCAGTAATTTCCGGGATCAAACATTGCGGCGTCGAGCCACACCGCCCCATAGGCAGTTTTACCCATCTTTTCCCCAGTGCTTGTGAGCAAGAGATGCGTTGTCAAACCATAGAGTTGCGGCAGCCCCAGCTTGCGTCCTAGGTCTATGCCATTTACGATGTTGCCCCACTGGTCAGCCCCACCTATTTGTAGCACACATTTGTGCCTTCGATGCAGTTCTACAAAGTCGTATGATTGCAGTAGAACGTAACTAAATTCCAAGAAGCTGAGGCTCTGGTCCCGGTCTAGGCGGCTGCGCACGCTATCCAGGCCCAACATGGCATTGACAGAAAACTTGCTACCAATCTCCCGCAAAAACTCGAGGTATCGCACTTCGCCAAGCCATTCGGCGTTGTCCACCACGATAACGCCATTATCCCGGTGCAGAAATTTTTCTATCGTAGCCAGGATCCCAGCCTTATTAGCCGCAATTTCCGCTTCGGAAAGCATCGCCCTGGCTTTGTCCTTACCAGAAGGGTCACCAATCTTGGTGGTGCCTCCCCCCAAAAGCACAACTACTTTGTGGCCGAACTTTTGCAGGTATCGCATTACCATAATCTGCATTAGACTTCCGATGTGCAGACTACGCGCGGTGCAGTCGAACCCTATGTACGCAGTTATCGGCCGCAATGCCATGAGCTCATCAAGTGCGGCAGCTTCGGTGCATTGGTGAAGGTACCCCCTGGTTTGCAGAACGCGCAAAAACTCGGACTTGTATTCCATGAGCTCCTGTTCACCTCAACAATACTGAGAAGCCAGTGGTCCCGGCGCGGATCGAACGCGCGGCACGGTGATTAAAAGCCACCTGCTCTACCACTGAGCTACAGGACCCAAGCACACTTAGAGTCAGCAAACCAACGCCACGATGGTAACGCTTTTGCTTGTAGAAGTCAAAAACCCCAAACGGCCCTCCAAGCAGACAGTCTACAGCACGTGGTCGGAGCAGCGCATTTTTTTTTTTTTTTTTTTTTTTTTTTTTTTGCAAAGATACAAAAAACCCGCGATGCTATACTTAATCTCTTACAAGCGTATATACAGGGGTAGTGTTGTGTTTTCACGTGCGGAAGACTTGATGGACTACGTCGCAAAAAATGCGATCAAATTCATAGATTGGCGGTTTACCGATCTTCTCGGAAGGTGGCACCACACAACATATAGCGTTTCCGCCCTGGACGCTGCGGTTTTTTCTTACGGTATCGCATTTGATGGCTCCTCCATCCCGGGATGGCAGCCTGTAGGAGAATCTGACATGTTGTTGGTTCCAGACGTGAGCACCGCGTTTGTTGAGCCATTTTCTCCCCATCCGTCCTTGGCGGTTATTTGTAACGTTGTGAGTCCACACGGGCACTGCGACTATATGCTTGACCCTCGCTACACTGCACGTAAAGCGCATGAGTATATGCTGGCGTCCAAAATCGCAGACAAGTGCTTTTTCGGTCCCGAGTTGGAGTTTTTCGTGTTCGACCATGTGCGCTTTGGCACAGACCCCTGTCACACATACTTTAAGTTAGCTTGCCAAGAAGGCGGGGGATTTGGCAACAGGGAGCTATACTCCTCAGACCGCGGGTACAAGATACGTGCCAAAGATGGGTACTGCAGGCTGGCCCCGGTTGATTCCCTACAAGATATGCGCTCGGAAATGCTTGTCATGTTGTCTGAAGTTGGGGTAACACCGTTGCTTCACTACCACGAAGTCGCGGTATCGCAGTGTGAAATTGGGTTCAAGTACGCGGAGCTCGTTACGAGCGCAGACAGCGTACAAAAGTGTAAGTACGTGCTTCGCAACGTTGCACATTCCTATGGCAAGAGTGTGACTTTCATGCCAAAGCCCGTGCATGGAGACAACGGTAGTGGGATGCACTGCCACCAGTCCTTGTGGAAGGGTGGAGACAACATGTTCTCTGGCAATAACTCAGGGCTATCCGAGTTGTGTTTGTACTACATAGGTGGCATAATAAGGCATGGTAGGGCGTTGAGCGCGTTTGCAAATCCATCGACTAACAGCTACAAGCGGCTGCTGCCGGGCTTTGAGGCTCCTACGTGGCTTGTGTATTCTCACGAGAATAGGTCTGCGGCTGTGCGCATACCGTGCGCACCTAGTAGTGGCAATTCTGCAGCTGTGAGGATAGAAGTTAGGTTCCCAGACCCTCTTGCAAACCCGTATTTGTGTTTTGCAGCACAGTTAATGGCGGGGTTGGACGGAATTAAACACAAGATGCATCCTCTGGAGGTTGGTAGCAAGTGTTTGTACAGTATGGACGAGTCGGAGACACGTGATTTTCTACCGGTACCCGCTTCTTTGGATGAGGCAATAGAATCTTTGGATAAGGACAGGGACTTTCTGCTAGAAGGCGGGGTTTTCACTAATGAGCAAGTAGAGTCTTACATCCAACTCAAGAAATTGGAGACTAACAGTTTGAGGTCATATCCACATCCCGTGGAGTTCAGTAACTACTACAGTCTGTAGGAAGCAAGGTTGTGCTCAGCACGGCAGTAGGCGCTCTCCCATCTTACTTTTGCAGCTTCTTGCTGTCAGCAGTTCTGGGGTTCGCCATGGCACCCTATATCATAGTTGCACTGCAAAATGTTCAAAAAGGGAGGCATCCCATTCGTGGCTGTCTTCCCGCAGCACATGTTGCCCAGAAAAGAGGTGTGCCGTCTATGGGTGGTATCATCATACTCTTGCCATGTGTATTATCCACAGCAGTATTTGGTGATCTGCACAGTCAGGACATCTGGGTGATACTGGCAACCTTGGCACCTTTCGCTATACTTGGCGGAGTGGATGATTACTTGAAGTTTACCAAACAAGACACTAAAGGTGTAGGCCTGGGGGTAAAGTTATTTGCCCAGTTGTTCATGACATCTGCTGCGCTTATTTTTCTCTCGCACAATTCCAGTGACTTCACAAGTACGCACATATTTTCCAAAGATCTGATAGACCTGGGGTGGGTGTATGTGCCTTTTGCATACATTGTTGTTGTGGGATCATCAAATTCTGTAAACCTGACAGATGGGCTTGACGGGCTCGCGATTGTGCCGGTTATGACTTCCGCCACAGCCTTGGGAATTACAGGGCATCTGTCGCTGCAGCTTGGCACAGAAGCCATAGGTGCGACTAATGCGAACATACCAATATTCTGCGCGGCACTCGTGGGCAGCGCATTGAGTTTTTTGTGGTTTAACGCACATCCAGCCAAGGTATTCATGGGAGACCTAGGTAGCTTGTCTATTGGAGCGTCACTAGGGCTCATGAGTGTAATGCTAAAGTGTGAGTTGATCTACGCAATCGCGGGCTCTGTATTTGTTGCAGAAGCGCTTTCTACCATGGCACAAGTGGCTTATTGCAGGCTTACAAAGGGGCGCAAAATTTTTCTAGTAGCACCTGTACATCACCACTTCGAAAAGGCAGGCCTAAAAGAGGCTACTATAGTGACTAGAGCGTGGGTTATTGCTGTGGTCTCATTTGTGATATCCCTCGCAGTGATTATTTATGTTCATCGTTAGCAGGAAAGTATGCCAGATGCGTTTAGTAGAGCGTTGGCTGATCTCAAAAACCTGGTGTCGGAAGACCTCGAGGAAATGGAGCGGCTTATAGTCACAACAAGCAATAGTGATATCTCGTACATCACTGACATAATCAACCACCTCATGCTCTCTGGGGGCAAGCGCATAAGGCCAATCATGCTGCTTGCCGTTTGCAAGATGCTAGCACTGCAAGACGAGCGCAGGATACTTATAGCAGCTGCAATAGAGTTTATACACAGCGCAACCTTGTTGCATGATGACGTCGTGGACCAAAGCGAGTCACGCAGGGGCACGAAGACGTCAAACAGCCTATGGGGAAACAAGGCCAGCGTCTTGGTGGGGGACTTTCTCCTGGCCACCGCCTTTCAGTGGCTGGTGTCATGCAGTAATTTCGAGCTTCTTACAACACTGTCTAGGGCATCCTGTACAATAGTTACCGGAGAGATACAGCAGATGGTGTACAGCAAAAGTTTGGATATCACGCGCGAGAAATACTTAGAAATAATATCTGCAAAGACTGCCGCCCTGTTTTCCGCAACTTGTGAATCCGCCGGTGTTTTATCTGAAAGCTCATTTGATGACCGAAAAGCGTTGAAGAATTTCGGGCACAATTTTGGCATAACGTTCCAAATCGTGGATGACTTACTTGATTACACGGCACAGCATGAGAAGTGGGGGAAAACGCCCGGTCAGGATCTTAGCAACGGCCAGGTTACTTTGCCTATGATCATGGCGTACGAAGAGGCGGATTACGCCGGGAAAGAGATGTTAAGGGGTGCCTTGGCCGGTAGACCCTCAGATGTTGCATCAGTGCATTCCTACATATCATCCCTAAACGTTGCGCAGAAAGCCATAGCATTTGCCGCAGAATACGTGGACGCATCGCACAAATTTCTGGAGCCATTTCCCGATTCACAGTACAAATCCAAGCTAAGCGCGCTATTGCGTAGTGCGCTACAGAGGCGCTTTTAGTGGCACACACCTGCTCGCCACCACCGAGCCTTCAGCAGTAGGGTTGACAGTCCTAGGGTGTGTATCAGGCCATAGACACCCCACAAGTCCTCCGTGTTGCACTCTCGACGCTGACAACTCTTTCCCCGGAAGGCGCTACAACAGCACGTAAAGATGTGTTCGTGGCAACAGGTGCGTCGCACATTCGCGATGTTGTACCAAACGCGGGCACGGCATACATACCTTGCGCATTTTTTAGTGTATCTTCACCGCACCGTATTATGCCAAGTATATAGTTTTCCAAGTTGCGCTCGAGTTCCCGCGTTCTCCGCACAACCTCTGCTTTTTCCAGCGCACAGTAAGTATATAAAACTGTACACAGCAAAATTGTGGCCCACAAAGTGCCAAAAATTTGCCACATTTTGGTGTGCAGCGGAGCCCCACTACTGGTCACAATACCTGCAAGTGCACATACGAATATAATGCTTCCTACGCTGGGGAAAAAATAGCAGAACACCCCAAGCATTCGATGCTCCCGAGCGTAACCGCGCTTTGCCTCTAAAAAACTGCTACATACTTCCGCGTGGTCAGTAAAAACACGCGAGGATAGCTTGCACATCGAACACACCATAGCAAAAAAACTGCTCACCACCATGGTGTACGTGTCGTATTCCCACCCATCAGTATTGTTCTCCGCTCTATTGGCGCAGAATAACCTGCGCGTGTAGTCAGCACATATGCTGACCCGCCTTACGTAGGCGTTGTCGCTTAGAACATACTCCACCAGTTCGTGAACCGCTGTTCCAGCGCCAATGCGGCTGCGCTCGCACCTACGAAAGCTGAAAAGCTCCCTCAAGTGTCCACGTATTATGTCGTCCAAGAGGCAAGATTCTACATCCGACTCGGTGCGTATGCGGCTTAGTTTCCGCCTGCAGTAAGTAAAAAACTCCTCAATGGGCGCAAATCCCTCATGCTGCAACAGCACATTAGCGTTGCGGATCCTGGTATCTTTAGCACGCAACATGTGCAATATATTGCAAAATCTTGCGTTGAAAATTCTTGCCCTTGCAGCAATGCCGTTCGCATTTTCAACTCGGTTCCTTATCATGCCAGCAACCGCATGTAGGTCTATGTTACGGGGGCCGCTATGGCCTTGCAACCAACCAAGATTGTGCCTTAGTTCCGCATTTGACCGTCTAAACGCAAGCTTGGATCTCTCACAACTCTCACTCAACGAATAAAAAAGTGCATAGTAGGGTATGCCAGCAAGAAACTCGTGCAGCAGTGCAGGGTCCCCCGGCGTGCTGATGCGATCAAGGTGTAGGAGCACGTATCTTATTGCACTTTCAGAGCAGTATACTGAGCTAAGCGCATAATGCAGCGGACCATTGCCCTCTTTATCCTTTAGTGTATCCACAAAAGAGATATCAGTGCACTCTGTTCGGAAGCGTCGAGCCTCCAGTGCAATTAGTGGGCGTATGATTTGGTGTATGAACTCCTCTTCTTGCTTGCCGCCGCACAGTGATAGAGCATAGTGAATTGCCCGCGCACCGCGGGTGTCCAGTGCATACCTCGAGAACCTCAATAGGAACGTCTTCACAAGCCTGAATATGAGATCTTGCCTTTCCACATTGCCTGTACTCATTAGGTACTGCAGGCATAACATGTAGATGAAACTTCTCCGAACTTCTGTAACACCGTCACTACACCTGCGGGTACAGCCATGTTCCTGTTGCAAAAATTTCTCGACGCTACTCACAAATGTCGCATGAGTAACTCTCCCCTTTCTCATTGATGCTAAGCGCGCCTGTTCGATCTTATCTGCCACTATCCCTATGCATTCTATAACTGCAGGAATACGACGATCTCTCCTCAACACGGGATCTTCCGCACCAGTGTGTGTGCTTCCGGATTTTACAGGCGAACTCCGCATTGGTTGCCGCTGCGCACGCTCATTCCCAGAATTCTCAGAACCATCAGGTTTTGTGGCCCCATATCGGCCACCAGCGAATGTTGAGCATAGCATTCCCCACAAATCACTCAACACCCCATGTCCCTGAGAACTAGGTAACATGGCATCCATTAGCACAGAGAGCGGGTGGGCGTCACCGTTGCGTGATAACATCTCCTCAACTGGCATGTCCGCCAACGTACGCACAAAAGCGGGAGACTGCCCGTCCATGTCTTCAGCATTCCACATTTATAAAGGACCCACAATTGCGCCTACAGGCTCCCGGTGCTAACACAGGGCGCCCAGAGGAGTATACTACGCCAAGTGCGCCACCTACCAACAAAATATTCTGGAATACGCGCCGGTCCCTGCGGCCCCGGCCGGGCGCAATATATAACTTCGCCCGCTTAGGAGGCAAGCCTCATGAACTTTATCACATAGGGATCTTTGCTGTCTCTGATGTTATCTACCGTCTCACATGCAATGATTCTGCCCTCCTTCAGCACTGCAATCTTGTCTGCTATTTTGAAGGCGCTATCTATGTCGTGTGTTATTGTGATAATAGTCAGCTTGAGTTCCGCATGACATTGCATGATGATATCACTGACCACATCAGACATTATCGGATCTAGTCCAGAGGTTGGTTCATCCAAAATCATGATCTTCGGCCTGCCGATTATCGCGCGGGCAAGCGCAACTCTTTTTTTCATGCCCCCCGAAAGTGCCACGGGATAAACGTCCATAACGCTGGCATCCAGGCCTACCATTTCCAGGCCAGACTGCGCTAGCTCCTTAGCTTGATTACAGCTAATGCCTAGCCTCTTACGAAAATTAAAAACCACATTTTCCCACACAGTCAGGCTATCAAACAGGGCGCAGTTCTGGAATAGGACACTAAACTTCTTTGTGTTCTGCCGATCGTGGGCCACGTCTACTCCATCCACTATTACGCTACCAGAGGTGGGTGCTATGAGCCCCAGCACTATCTTAGTCAGCACCGACTTCCCACTACCAGACTCCCCCAGAATTACTAGAGATTCCCCCCACGGGATGCTGAGGTCAACACCTTGGAGCACCTTTTTATCGCGGAAGGACATGTGCAAATCAGATATGGATACAGCATACATGAGACTACGCGTAAAAAACTGTAATTACATAGTTAAGTAATACAATGAGCATAGAAGATGCAACAACAGTGTTGGTAGTCGCGACACCAACCCCCCTGGCCCCTCCACTGCAATAATACCCGCTATAACACCCTACAAGTGAAATTACAAAGCCAAAAGACACTGCCTTGACCAAACCTTCAGCAACATCTTTGAAGTGTAAGAATTCAGCGACGCCGCCAAGGTACTCGTTTGAATCGTAACCCAAACCCAACGTACCAACCGCGTACCCACCGAATATCCCTAAAAAGTCCGTGTATACGATAAGCACGGGCATTGCAATCATGAGGGCAATAACTCGAGGCATTACTAGATACTGGAAGGGGTTGGCCTCAAGAGTATCCAGAGCATCAATCTGCTCAGTGATGCGCATCGTTCCTATTTCTGCAGCAACCGCAGCACCTACTCTCCCTGCAACAATCAACCCTATCAAAACCGGGCCAAGTTCCCGCACCGTGGCAACGGTTACTATGCCCGCCATGAAGTGGGCCGCAACCTTACCGCCACCAACCAAGGTATCTTGCAACACCAGCGCACCACCGGTAAACAGTGCGGTCATCCCAACGATGGGAAGAGAGAAGAACCACATCTCAAAAAATTGCCTTGCTGCTATCGGGAAGTAGTAGGGTGGGAGAATGCCTCGCATCACAGACTGCGCACAAAAAACTGACATCCTTCCTACCGGAATGATCAGCCCAATAAAGTACCGGCCAATGGCGGCAAAAATTGCTACGATAGCGTTCAACCTTACCTCACAGCATTGCTAAAACGACTTCAGGGTCTGCACCACTTTACACATGTTAGCAGATTTGAAAAGCGATGTACCAACCACTACCACATCAGCTCCTGCACCGATAATAGACCCGACATTTTCTGTGGTTACGCCTCCATCCACAGAGATTTTGGTCGGCAGGGAATACTGCTCTACCATTGCGCGGATTTTTTCTATCTTGCGCAGCTGGGACACAAGGAACTCTTGACCGCCAAACCCCGGATCCACGGACATCACAAGCACAAGGTCCAGTTCGTGTATTACGTATTCCAGGACGCTGTGGTGGGTTTTTGGAACCAGAGACACTCCAACTTTTTTCCCGTAGGATTTTGCTTCTCTTACAAACCGGTAAAGGTGTACGTCTGACTCCGCATGCACAGTGACTATATCGGCCCCAGCGTCTATTACGCTTCGCAAATGAAGCGCTGGCGTTCTAACCATCAAGTGCACGTCCAACACCAAGCGGGTACACTGTCTGATGCCAGCAATGATTATAGGACCCATAGTCAGGTTGGGTACAAAGCATCCATCCATAACGTCGATATGTAGCCAGTCAGCCCCAGCAGTCTCCACCGCAGCAATCGAGGCGCTCAGGTTCGTAAAATCCGCAGAAAGCATAGAAGCGGAGACGACCACGCCCTTGGCGGCCTCGTGCCCACCACTGCCAGGAGTTTTACAAAAATCTTCTTTCTTAGCCAACAAGACAACAAACCAACAAATACGACCCTCGCGCATTATAGCTTTTAGGGCTTGTCTTTCAAGATGTAACCCGAACAAATCAGGTGCAGAATACAAACCAACAGCTAACACGTAGCTGCCAACAGTGTATGCGCGCCTGCCGTCCCTTCTATACCGATTCTAGCTTTGCCATACTGCCCCAACTATTGCCGACCCCGATATCAACTCTGAGTGGTACAGAAAAACTCGCAACGCCTTCCATTACTTCTTTCATCAACTGTGCGACGTTGTCTACATGGCTTTCGGGCACTTCTACCAATAGTTCATCGTGTACTTGCAAAATGATCGTGCCAACTTCAAGTTTATCGCGCAAATTTATCATGGCTTTTTTGACGACGTCCGCA
Source organism: Anaplasma centrale str. Israel (assembly GCF_000024505.1). Taxonomy (NCBI): domain Bacteria; kingdom Pseudomonadati; phylum Pseudomonadota; class Alphaproteobacteria; order Rickettsiales; family Anaplasmataceae; genus Anaplasma; species Anaplasma centrale. The sequence goes on along the minus strand of NC_013532.1, from coordinate 160,247 downwards.
GCCGTACCTTGTATTGGAGCGTTAATTGCGGCACGCTCCGCGAAACCTCTAATTGCGTGCTGCGCGCTGTTTATGCCAGGAACGTAACACTTCCTACCAAAAGCCGTTCTGGTATACCCGTACTTCCTTGCATAGGCCTTGATCGCCTCCATGTAGTTTTTGATCTCGGGATAGGAGCGAAAATACTGCTCTACATACTGGGTGGCCTCCTGTCTGGTAATGCCAACATTCTTTGCCAGACCAAACGGACTCATACCGTATATGATTCCGAAATTTATAGATTTCGCTCTCCTCCTGAGTTCCGGGTCCGTAACGTCATCACCAAAAATCTGCTGAGCTGTTACCTGATGAATGTCTTTCCCCTCGGCAAAAGCATCCCTGAAGGCCTGCACTCCGGCAATGTGAGCCATGATTTTTAGCTCCATTTGCGAGTAATCTGCAGACACTAGTTTATGGCCTTCGCGCGCCACGAATGCTTTTCTTATCTCGGTACCTTCTTTGCTCCTGATAGGTATATTCTGCAAGTTTGGATTACTTGAACTTATTCTACCAGTCGCGGTGGCGACCATGGAATAGCTGGTGTGCACCCGTTCAGTGCCAGTCTCTACCTGCCTTAGTAAGGCATCAACGTAAGTGCTCTTAAGCTTGGAGAAGTGCCGCCATTTGAGCACTTTGTCCGCAATTTCTACCCCCTCTGCGGCGAGTTCTGTCAGTACCTCAGCATTCGTAGAATAGGAACCGGAAGGCATTTTCTTTGTGCTGCTGCTAAGCCCCATACGCTCGAACAGAAGCTTCCCCAGCTGTCTAGCAGATGCAACATTGAACTTGCACCCAGCAAGACCATATATCTCCCTTTCCAGCGAGCGTATAGAACCGTGAAAATCGCGCGAAAGTTGCTTCAAAATCTCCGTGTCCACTTCAATGCCAACTTCTTGCATCTCGTAGAGAACGCGTACAAGTGGCCTCTCAAGCTGATAATAAACAGTGAACAGCCTATCTGAAAGCAGTTTTTCCCTCATTACCGAATGCAATTGCACAAGAGCACATGCCATCTTGGCCGGAAATTTTTGATGCAAGTAACGGTAGGTCATGCCCGTCAAACTGTGGTCGTGACTACTGGCATCCAAGCTGTAAGACATCAACATAACATCATCAAATACTCCTAAATCCGGGAAATGCTGCATAATCAACTTCGCATCGTGCACAACTTTCAGCACAGAATCCGAAGCCAAAATCTGCTTGGCAACCTCCATAAAATTTTGCACTTCTTCCTTGCGTATGGTAAGTGCATGCTCTCTATCGTAGGCAACTGATAGCTCGTTGATGGTTTCATCTGCAATTTTTGCATAGAAAGCCAGTACCCCGATGCTCTCGCATTTGTGCAAGAATGCCACTGGATCCTCGGTTTGAGATTCTGGCAGTTCTCCTGCGTCTTGCCTCTCAGAAGACTTAAAGGAGACTTGGTAACACTGTTCTATCTTCCCTCGCAAAGAACCTAGCTCGTATTTTTCTAAGAACGCTAGCAATCGTTCCGTGTCAGGCGGTCTCTTGGCATACTTGTCCAGATCCCCATCAAACTCGACTGTCCGCTGTAAAGACACCAAATCTCTCGAGAGTGTGGCCTGATCTGCGTGCTGTATAAGCATTTCTCGACATTTTTTTTGCTCAACTTGCTCAGCGCAATTCAAAACGTTATCCAAAGATCCAAATTGGTTGACAAGCTTCGCAGCAGTTTTCACACCAATGCTTGGCACGCCAGGGATGTTGTCGGAAGTATCTCCAGTTAGAGCGAGCACGTCCAGCAGCCTGTCTGGAGTCACGCCAAACTTGTCCACAACGTATTCGTTAGTCAGGTACCTATTCCTTATAGGATCAAAAACCTGCACGTGTTCCCCAATAAGTTGCAGCAAATCTTTGTCTGCGGTAACTATTCGCACCTGAACATCCTGCGATGCATATTTCGTGCTCAGCGTAGCAATCACGTCATCTGCCTCAAAATTCTGCACCTCTTCGCTGGCAATGCCTAGTGCGCTTACTGCTTCGCGCAGTGGCGAGAATTGCCGAAGTAGATCCTCAGGTAATCTTGGACGATTCATCTTGTATTGCGGATACATGGCATGGCGAAAATTTTTTGACCCAGTGTCAAAAACAACTGCCAGATAGTCTGCGTCGTGCTCCATAAGATGTTTCAAGAGAATATTGATAAATCCGTACACGCCGCCTATGGGCGCACCTTGAGAGGTGTGCAATTGCGGGAGGGCATAATATGCGCGGAAGAGAAACCCATACGCATCCACAACCACAAAGCTCGCCATATGTAGCACCCCAAAACCCCTGAGTATCCTAAATAGCGCAAAACTGATGGAGTCTCCAGCTTGTTGTTTATGAAAATGCTAAACCTCGCAACACCCATCGGGGTACACTACAAAAACGCTGGTGTCAGTCTTGGGTAGACACCAAGAGTTCAAGTGTCAGCTTACCAAGCATCTACAAGTGCGCCACACGAAGCCCGTTGGGTTGTATGTGGTGACTTCATTAAGAAATTGCAAACTGTTATAGCCGAGAATTGCACTGGGTTTTTACAATTTAGGGTTGGAGCAGCAGCATTTAGCTACAATCCGAGGTTGTTCCAAACACAAAAGGGGAGTTCAGTTCATGTCACGAACTATCGGCAGTAAACCCAAGAGCGAAACCAAGGCGGCAAAAGCTACGAGTAGCAAGCGTGCAGCCAGCACAAAGAAGGAACGTACAGCCGCAACAACACCTAAGAGTCGCACAGCAGCTAAAGGCATACGTTCTGCGCGGACACGGCGGGCAGCTGTGCCTTCGCAGCAGGGTCGCCAGGCCGCATCGCGGCCAGTTGGTGGCGTGGCGCGCGCCTCTGTTGGTCATCACAGCATTAGGGAATGGTGTGGGAAACCGCGCGGCCTTGTTTTCGGTGGCCTAAGACACTTGTGGGAATATGCCCTGTCATTTATAAGGCCATACATTCATAAATGAAGTTGCAGCAGAGTGGTCGGAGGAATCTCTCACGACCTTCTCCTCGTTGATATTCGGTTCCAACGCTCTTGTTGGGCCTGGTGTGGGCGCCTGCATGGCGGCGCCCTTTGTACTGGTGGACACAGGTAGGCCACCAGATCTGCTTCGTTGTTTTCTGTGTCTTCCGCGCTTGGTCACGTTATCACGCAGTGACCACCATTTTCTCTTCAGTGCATGGCAGTGTTCTGGCCCAGACCGCCGTTGCGAGCATCTGTAGGACACTTCACACTGTGGGCATGACGGGCAGCGCGCAAACCTCTTGACATCCACTGTCCTTTATGGTGAAACCCTAGAGTATTGCTGCTGTACTTGGCTGCCAGCAAATTCTGGAGTGTTGTGGTGGATGCGGAGTTTTCACGCAAGAGAAGCGCAAAAAATTGTACTGTGTTTGCATTGTTGCTCATACTAGCGGTCGTGTTGTTTTTTGTATCCGTAGTAAGGGTAAAGTTCTAGTGTGGATTGAGCGGGTAGGGTTGTGGACGTTGCCGGAGCTGGAGTAAGGTCCTTTATCGACATCAGCTGTTGTGGAAGTGCAGGCATCCGGGCAACCTTGGATTTTGTGCTCACGATCGGAACAGCGCCAGGCATGCTGGCTAACACCTTGACGGACAAAAACGTCGCCATGGTGTTTTGTCAGCAGTCCTCGACGCGTACCAGGATCTCCCCTGAGGTTGGCATAAACCATATGGGTGGGAGAGCAACAGTGCCCAGGGAAGGCGAGATGCAGCTGCATGGGGGCGACGAATCAGTACGGGACACCGCAATTGCGCTCTCGCAGTGTGTAGACCGCATAGTGCTACGTGCTGCAAGTCATACCGTTTTGTTAGAGATGGAGTCGCACAGCAGCGTGCCAGCAATCAGCGCGCTCACAAAGGAGAGTCACCCATCCCAGGTATTGGCCGATATCTTAACCTATGAAGCAGAAAAAGGGCACATTATCCCCGGGCGAACTGTGGCTCGGATAGGCAGTGACGCCAACGTATTGAATTCCTGGGTGCAGGCCGCAGCCGTTTTGAAGCTGATGATATCTACTCCTCCACGGTGTTTGGATAACACGTCTCAGAAAGTTGCTACTGCCCAGCGAGAGGGCGTGGACATTGTTTGCGAGCCAGTACCAGCGCGCGCGGTTCCAGATGCAGATATCGCAACCACGGACTCTTGGTATTCAATGGGTACGGGTACCGAACCCGCTGATCGAGAGGCGCTGTATGACTACCAGGCAAACCAATCTCTTATGGAACTCGCAAAGCCCGGTCATATGTTTCTGCACTGCACACCAGCATATGTTGGACAAGAGGCCAGCAAAGTAGTGCTTTATGGTACTTCCTCGTGCATAGCCGAAGAAGCCGGAAACAAGCTACACATACAAAAAGCCGTCCTGGCTCGGTGTTTTGGGCTGTTATAGTAAGAATCTGTGATATGTCCTCTAGCTCAAGGTCGTGCATTCAGAGCATTAAGTTGTGTAACTTCCGGAACTACACAAGAGCCGAGCTGGAGACCCATGGGTGCTCGGTTGTGCTGCTGGGGAAGAATGGCTCGGGCAAAACCAACATTCTAGAGGCCATATCCTTGTTATCAAAAGGCCCGGGGTTGCGTAATGTTAGCGCAGACTGCATGCAAAACCATGAATCTGGTACCCCCTGGAGGGTGCATCACACGGTGTTGAGTGGCAGCACACAATTTTCAGTGAGTGTCACAAAGCACGAAAATAAACGTCGCCTTTTTATAGACGAGAAGGCTGGTTTATACAGCACCTTACACAACATGCTATGCATAGTGTGGCTTATGCCGCAGTTAGACCATGTTTTACTAAAAGCGCCATCAGAGCGTCTAAGGTTTTTTGACAGGGTAGTCCACGTATTTGATAAAGACTACGCCTCCCATATAGTGAGATATGAAAGGGCAAGGCGCGACAGGAGGAAGGTTCTGCGTGAAGCCCCCCAAGATCTTAATTGGCTTGCCAGCCTAGAGAACGTCATGGCCATCAGCGGTGTTTACATAGCGCAAACACGGCTCAACGCGCTTAGGATTTTGCAGCAAACCATGGCTGATAACAACATTGACTCCCCTTTTTTGAAGTTCACCATACATCTGGATAGCGGTGTCTTCGAGTTGCTAGAAAGCCAGGAACACGCAGTGAGCCAGTATATGCAGCGCCTGAAGCAAAGTAGAGCGCAAGATATGCACGGACAGCTCACCTCATTTGGCGTCCACAATGATCACTTTCAAATATCGCATGCAGATAAAAACCTTACAGCGAGCAGCTGTTCAACTGGCGAGCAAAAAATTCTCTTACTATCGCTTCTGTTGACAGCGGCAATCACAAAGCACAGGGTGCACAGCCAGGCCCCCATAATGCTACTCGATGACATTATGTCGCATTTAGACTATACACATAGGCAGGAGCTCGTGCAGACCATAAAGAGCGTGGGGTGCCAAACGTGGATCACAGACGTCGACGAAAGGAATTTCGAAGGGTTAGAACAGTGCTTCATGCGTTTCCGCATCACCGATAACGACATCGGCCCCGTATGAACGGCCACCACGCTGGAACTTTATACTTTATAGGGTACTTGCTACCTGCACTGGCACCAGCTCCCATCCAATCAAAGTCAAGGGGGGACGTGTCTCCGCCACCAGCAGCATCGCATCCTTCCTATAAGGTAGCGCGGCATCCGCTGCACCAGGAACCTCAGCATAAAAGTCTGAAACACCCCCAAACGAAGGTGCAAGCCCAAACCCCAAGTAAAAGCCAGTATCACCACACCCACCGGGCGGCTGCAGGCTGTGTGCAACACACTTCACTGGCAAAGCCCACGGAGGAGGGCTCCACCATGCCGCTGTACACCCGGAGCAAACGCGTCCGCCATAGCCACCAGACCGCTGAGACACAAAACTCTGGAGGGGGGTGCCGCACCACCAGCCATCAGCAGCTACGCAAGCACAAACCTCAACCCCGCTTCCAGAGCCAGGTAATGCAGTCCAAAGGACAGTCGCGCTCTGATATTCTCTCCCTCAGTGTACTCACTATACCCTGATGACGGAGACAGTGTTGATACACGGCACCGCTCGCTGTAGTCCATAACTCTCCGGTACGCACCACCCACAAAAACTTTGGCCTGGGGGGAAAGGTCGTAGCTCACACCCAGTTTCGCCCCATACGTAAACCTGGGAGTGCTGTTTTTCGTCACTCTCACGAAGCTCATCCCCACACCAATACATCCATACGGAGAGAACCCTCCATACCACCCACTCGCAGAGGAAATGTCATAGCAGTAGTTAGCACCAAAAGTATTAGCCACGACCGCGGGTATCTCAATCTTGTGTCCACCAATACGGCTGAGAGCAGCTTCAATAAAGGATAGCTTGGTAATCTGCTGCCTCTCTTGCACACCAACTTTCGCCGCAGCGGCGAGCAGCAGCATAGCCCGTTGCTTCATCGCAACAGAGTCAACGCTACGCCTCCCGTACCTACGCCCAAACGCGGCGGCAACCAGCCGTGTTGCAGTGTGCGTGTCCACCGAGCTTGCCCCTGTGTGTGCCAGAATGGCCCTCTGAGTAGTGCGAGTCTGTACGGCAGAACCCAGCTCACTCACTAACGAAGTAAAATCCTCATGATCAGAAGCGTACAGCGCACGAAGGGCCTTCGCTGCCGGATCATCGTGATCGCTCTGTCCTGTGGCAAGACGAACAATCGCGTCGTCCACCAGGAGGAAGAGGGAGTCACCCTTAGTCCATGTCCTACCGCCAACCTTCCAGATGGGGAACCTCTCACGCACCGCCTCAAGCTCCAACCTACTCGCAGAATAGCGCACCCCTGCATTCCCCATGACTCCAAATAGACTACTACGCTGGAACTTTATAGGGTACTTGCTACCTGCACTGGCACCAGCCCCCATCCAATCAAAGTCAAAGGGGGATGTGTCCCCGCCACCAGCAGCATCCTTCCTATAAGGTAGCGCAGCATCTGCTGCACCAGGAACCTCAGCATAAAAGTCTGAAACACCCCCAAACGAAGGTGCAAGCCCAAACCCCAAGTAAAAGCCAGTATCACTATCACCAAGCCCACCAGCGACAGCGGGCGAACCAAACGCGAACACAGCCCCAGCTACAATCGCACCCCACAGAAAAGACCTAGCCACAACCACCTTACCCTCCGTACATCAGCAACACAACAACCCACAGCCCCCGGATGACTGCACGCCACCAGGGACAGCGCCACACCTCAAACCAAGAACCTCAACCCCACTTCTCCAACAAGATTTAGCATCCCAAAGGAAAGCCGAGCCTCATTCCCCGCCCGGTCTATTGCACGGCTCTTCACCACCGCAGACCCACTGCCAGCCCCTACGGGAGTAACAGGCACATCAAAATCACAATTCACGGTCCTATGCAGCACCCCACCAACAAACACCGATGCGGCGCGAGACAATCTGTAGCTTACACCAAACTTCAACCCAGCTCCAAACTCCGCAGCACTGCCCCCAGCGCTACGAACAAAGCTTGCCCCCATCCCGGCACAGCCATACGCAGCCAGGTTCTGAGCCGCCTCTGCAGTAAACAGACTTGATAGTGCAAGGTCACGACACCCAACAACCGTGACGACAGTCAGCCCAACCGCAGGAATCGCCACAACATCACCCTCTTCACGCCCGCCAGCCAGGGTGAGCCGCACCTTGGCTTTATCCGCGATCGTAAGGTGTGGCCAAATCTTAGGCAATGCCTCCCCCAGCGCAGCCCGCAAAAGCTTAACAGTGCTCGGATTGTCTGCCCATTTGCTACCCGGGATGGTCGCCGACCCAACGAGGTTTAACGTCGTACGCACACTGGCCTTCTCTTCAGAGTCAGACAGCCCGCCCAAACCGCGACGCAGCACGTCCAGGAGCGCCGTCAGCTCAGTCGTCAGCTTGTCAGTGCCGGTACTAGCGCCAACGCGGGGACGCAACCACTGTGCCAAGTCCGCACCACGCTGCCCCAATAGCAAAAACAGGGAGTCGCCCTCCCTCCAGCGCCTGCCACCCGCCCTGGAAACGGCAAACTCTTCTTTCATTACCCCAAGCTCCACCCTGGCATTACCCAGCGCATAGCCCACGGCCCCGCTAACACCACGGGGGCTTATTTCACGAAATTTCACTGGATCATCGCCAGGAGCTCCTCCACCACCGCTCCACCAGTCAAAACTGGACCAAGACAGCACCTCATCATCTGACGCATCCTTCTTGTAGGGCAGAACGTACCAGGTTTCTCCGGGAACGCCCATGTATAAGTTCTTGGCCCCTCCCCAAGCAGGCGCATAGCCGAAACTGACGTAAGGACCGAAAGTCGCCGCGTACCCGGCAACAGCGGCACCAGCACCACAAGAAAGGAACACAGCAGGCAGAAGCACCGCCAACACGACACTTTCGAGAGACTTTGGCACACCCCCTCCGAGCTTAAAGAAACCGTAGCAACGCAGCAACCCTGAAGACCCGCGTGCGACCCTCACGTACACGAAAATCGCGACAAATGCAACCAAAATATGCGCACGGTACCCACATTATCCAGTGAACGTATGGAGACCCAGGCTGTGAAAATCCGCCCCAATAACCCCGAAGCGCACACACGGCCACGACTTTAACGAATACGCAACGAGAAGCCCAGACCGGGCACCATGGCGGCCCCAACTAACAACTAGCCTACACACCGCCAGTGGGAGCGGCCCCACTCTCCTGGAGAGACTCCGGAGCGCAGGACCGCCACACCACACTATAATAATATAGATAACTACTTCTTTCCTCCCTTCTCGAGCGAGACTACGATGTCATAGCAGCCCTCTTGAGTCCGGAACACCAAGGTGTCGTCCTGCTCTTGGCCAATGATGGGATGCCCAACATACACTGACTTAGAAACGTACGCCCCATCAGTGTTAACACCGTTTGGGCGACTGCGCTCACCACAGGAGAAGTCTCTCAGAGTAATCTCTGTATTACCATCGCTGCCACCAACATGCACGCTGCCGTAGACCCAGATTTCCCTGACCACGGACTCACCATTGGTGACCCTTGTGACATTGGATGACAAGTACACGTCACCGTCGTCATAGGCCCCGAAGTCAAGGCCCACCGGCACGGAATACTCTCCAAAGTTACAGCTACTGGTATCACCCACAACACCGGTCACGGACACAGACGCCACAGCGTAATCACCAAAATCCACCATAGCACACCCCTCGGAATCACAAAACAACCAGCACGGAGTTATCGCAAAAACACAGTGCTGTAAAGAAAAATCCGGGTGGTTTTTGGGACAACATGAAGTGCACGTAACAGGCTTTTCCCTACTATCCCTGGTTCTCCGCTCCCCATGTCTCTACGGCTTGTTAAGGTGCGCTCAGGAACCGCACCCGTGCTCTCAAGGCTGCAAACTGGTTACCGCGTACAACGTGCCCTACCGCAACTGCGGCATAAAAAATTTTCAATCCTTGCAGTATTTCCCTACGAGGCCCACTATGCCTACAATTTGTGGCAGGAGGGCACGCGTTGGGATTGCATCAACACTGCAGTTGCCTATACTAACCGTTGCAGGGTTATTAATGGTCCAGCAAGTTGCACAAAAATGCGTGCACACACTTGTTGTGCTGACCCTGCAGCTGTGTTACAGTTGGGCCGTGTCTAGTTAAGGTATTCAAAAGGGGTTGCGTATGTTGTTTGATATAGAAATAGAGGTGGGCGGCGAGAAGCTTAGTGTGCAGAATGTTGCCATCGAGGACGGTAGTGGCACTTTTAGCACTTGTGCTTGTAACGGCGAGCAGCAGAAGCGCGTCGATGGGGTGTGGACACCGACGTATCTGGTCCTCTCCGTTGGCGACGAAGCGGCCGGGGCGTGCGGCAGCGCGTGCAGCACAGATAAAGAGATCGACAAGGGTCAACTGTACATCTTCGAGCAGTGGGCTGATGAGGTCATGCTGGGCGACAGGCACGCTCACTTCAACACAGCAAGTGGGGTTATGAAGTTCGCCTTCACCGGAGATGGGAATGACACCGTGGAGTTCATCGATGCCACTGGGCCTACTACCGTGAAGTTTACTGAGGCTAAAAAGGCAGCTGAACCTGAGGTGAAGCAGCCGGAGGTTAACACTGAGGTGACAACAAAGGCGCCTGAGACACCTCCTAAGGGGCCGGAAGAAGAGCGGGTTGAGGACCGTGGCACGCCAGGCGGCGCGCTGCCTGATGATAGAGGAGGCGAGGGCGAAGTTGCTCAGCCTGCGCAGATAGACGGTACTGGCGTTACTAGTGACGACGGTGGCGCAGGGGGGAGCGAAAACCCTAGCCCGTCCGTCCACACGCACGGACAGCCTACCACTGACAGCGTAGATGATGGTGAAGAGGGTGCCGAGTAGGAGGGGTGCGGTGACCTCCGTTTTTTCCTTGTAACTGAATGGCGGATGCGGTAGTCCGTTGTTGTTGAGGTTGCAGAGTGGGTGTGCTGGCTGCCAGATCAGGCGGCGCGTCTTTGTTCGGACGCGGTGGGGGGTGGCCAGCTTTGTGTGGGGGCTGCAGTGCAGCAGATGCTTCTCCTAGCCTGATACGTTGCACTGTGGTCCGCCTTTTGGGTTGGTAGTCGGCGCGTTTGTTGATGTCGGGGTGGTTGTGTTCCCTGCTGTTGGTGTTGCCGGTGCGTGGTTGGGGTTCGGGCAAGGTCTGGATCCCGGGTCTCGGTGTGTGCCGTTTGTAGCTTGCGACTCCATGCCTTCCATCGCGCTTGCGTGTTCCAGCTGGGGGGCACTCCGTAAGATCGTGGGTCATCACACGGTGCGCCCGCTGAAGTTTCAGCCTATCTCAGCTGAGTTCGGAGAGCGATATGCCGACAACGGCGGGGGGCTAGCTTGCATTTCTCGGGGAAGCGTCTCCATTCATTATGTCTTTCAACTGCGGGCCAAAGTCTCTACTCAGCTTCGCAAAGCCCTTCGTCAGCACAGGGGGCACGCCAGAGAACTCCCCTCGCCGCTCCAGTGCATCCTCCAGTTTTCCTAGTGTTGCAGGGTCGCACACACACCGTTTCTTAGACAGTACAGCACATTTTCAACGGTCCTGGCCACGTCTTTGTACCTACTCAGAGGATGGGCGCCAGGGTAACTTGCAATGTTTTGCACAACTCGCAGCTCGTTATCGGTAGAGTCCAAAAATGCCAAGCCTATCATCTGTTGTCGCGCAAATTCCTCGTCTGCCGGTAATACAGCACCCACCTGCACCAACGCATTGCTTAAGGATGCTAAGGCATCACAAATGTTTCCCTCCGTCACAATCTCGATAGACCTGTTCTTCACATCGGGAGTAACACAGCTGATGGCGCTCTTGCATTGCAAGATTGTAATTAGCTTCTGGCTGGGTCCTGAAGAAAAGTCCAGGTACTGTTCGGATACGGGGGAAAGAAATACCGTGTCTCTAGATACGCGCACAGCATATGACAGGCGATCAGCCCCAGCTCCTAAAACAACCACACCCTCTGTTTGTAAACTACATGCCTGTGCCATCATGTCTGACAGTATCCCGACTTTGAAGCTAAAACCATGATTCAGCATGTGATTGATCATGGAATTCGCACTGTGGTAGGTAAACTCTTGCTCGGGAACGAGCTCTACACGGTTCTCGTCGTGGTACTTTATATGTACATCGTGGGAGAATATTGCCCTGGAGGCGGTACCCGTATCCAATGTGGTAAATGCTTTCTTAAAATTCTCCACATGCGGCACGTCCGCAAATGACAAAACTGCCCTTGCCCCTGAAATAATAGCGTATGTTATCACTTATATACTTGTGTAGGTTGTGATGGAGCATTGTGGGCAATTTTTATTAAGAAAAAAATAATTTCGGTGGTCGACTCCACTGCAAAGACGTTAAAGCTCCCTGCTTGCCTGGGCTTGGGCGCACACTCTAAAACGAAGTGCACATGTGGCGTTATTCGACGGCCAATTTTTGTCTGAACATAACAAGAAGCGAGAAGAAATACACCAACACTCCCAACAACACAACGACTATCAGGGAGGATATTTTAACGACTGCCCCTTGAAAGAAAAACGGTGTCAGCAGGGTCTTCATCATGCAAATGACTGTAACCATTATGGCTGAAGAGAGAAATATGTAGGTTAACTTGCGACTCAATTCTTCACTCATGCCATACAGATTGTGCATTTTGAGGTATACGAGTAGCAGGATCGCATAAGTCCACGATCCCGCCGATGAGGCAATGGCTATACCAACGTGCCCCAGGAACTGCATGAGTACGTAGCTCAACAGCGCGTTGACAACTACAGATATGAAGGAAAAGAACGCCGGGATTTTAAATTCCCCGCGCGCGTAGAAGAACAGTAGCAATATTTTGATCACTATAAAGGAAGGCAATGAAGTCGCCAAAACAGCCACAACCGGGACTGTGTTGCCAATCGCCAGATAGTCAAACCGGCCATAATTCAGCAGCGCAAGCAGTAAGGCATCTGGTATAGCAATCAGCGCAGCGGCGGCTGGCACCATCAGCGTCATACCCAGGTCTAGCGCATTGTTCTGCATTTCTATCATGCGCTGTGTGCTGCCCTCCACCGCCAACTTTGAGATGGCTGGCAACAACACAGTGCTCATAGATATCCCTACAAGAGCCTGAGGAAGCTGATTCAGCCTATCTGCGTAGTACATGTAGGATATAGCTCCGGGAATAAAGCTTGCGAATAGGGTGTTCAACCATAAGTTCACTTGAGTGATGCAACCACTAAGAGTTGACATCATGGCTCTTTTCAGAAACTCTCGCATATCGCTATCGCGCGGCCACAGCGTAAACTTCATTCCGGTGTCCTTGCGGGCTGCAACAAACAGTGTAAGTGCGAGCTGCAACACACCCGATAGAGACACAGCAACCGAGAAGTAGTATACCGGCGACGCACCCCAATGAGGCACCAGCCCACTAATTATTACGCAGCAGTTCAGTAATACAGGAGAGATAGCGGTTACAAAAAAACAATTATGTGCTTGCAGTACTGCGCACACCACAGATGACAGAGACATGCAAAAAAGGTACACCATCATGATTCGGGAGAGCTCTACGGCCAGATTGAACTTATAGGAGCCTGCAGAGAACCCCGGAGTGAAGACCCCTAAAATCTGCGGGGTGAACGCGAGCATGCACAGACAAAACACCGAAAGAAACACCAAAAGTGAAGAAAACACCTGGCTGGCAAATCTCTGTGGCACATCCCGATTGATAAGCCTCCTAGCATATATTGGAACGAAGCTTGCGCTCAAAGCGCCTTCTGCAAAATATGACCTGAACAAGTTGGGCAGGCGGAATGCTGCAAGAAATACGTCAGACAGCCCCTGTGCCCCCAGTGTGTAGGCTATTAAGGTGTCACGCAGCAGACCAAGAACCCTGGACACAAGCGTACCCGCGCTAAAAGCAAAAACTCTTCTCAGCATAACTTGACTTCACTATTCAGAACCGCCGATAATACGCTGCAGTAGCTTTGCAGGGCCGCGGGCTAGTAGGAAATTATAGGTAATGTATAGGAATGTCAATTTGTTTTGCCATGCGGGAAGCTGTAGAGTGGCTGTTGCGTGTGGACCCGGTTTTCGCGCGCATCGGGCCTTTAGAAATTAGGTGGTATGCGCTTTCTTACGTATTTGGAATATTGTTTGCGCATTGGTACGTAACAAGAGCCTCGAAGTATCTGGCACCCAACGAAAAGTTTTTGGATTCTCTGGTATTCTGGGCCATAGTAGGCATCATCCTTGGTGGCAGGACCGCCTATGTCCTGCTGTACAACCCCAGTCTTTACTGGGAGTACCCGTCAGATATCCTAAAAACGTGGCATGGAGGCATGTCTATGCATGGCGGATATGTGGGCTGTATGACAGCAGTGAGCATCGTGTGTAGAAGGCATAAGGTTAGCATTGCACCCATCTTGGACTTATGCGCATGCGCCGCACCATTTGGGCTATTTTTGGGTAGAATGGCAAATCTTGTTAATGGAGAACTGTACGGCCGGGAAACAACCGCATGCATAGGAGTAATGTTTCCAAGTAGTGGCGACCTCATGCTAAGGCACCCTAGCCAAGTGTATGAAGCCATCCTTGAGGGTTTTCTGCCACTGATATTCATGAACATGCTTATGCGATACACAAAGATTGGGCTACGCCCAGGTGTGTTGTCCTGCGTTTTTAGCATGTGGTACGGCGTAGCAAGGTGTGCGGTAGAGTTCTTTCGTGAACCCGACGCACAGGTCGGCTACGTGGCGTTCGGGTGGCTGACCATGGGACAAGTGTTATCAGCACCCATGGCGGTTATAGGTGCTTGCGCACTAGCACGGATAGTGCTGCACAGCAGGTCACCCAGGAGGGAGAGCGTCACAGGTGCCCCGGTGTGAGGTTTGCTATTTTCTGCAAATGAATAATGCCGTCTGCCGCTGAACTGGCTGCAAGTGGGTAGACCCCGGTTGCATCCGTCACAAATGTCGGTCTAGTAGGCCTATATCCTTTCTAGCAGCCAGTGTGTATGTGTCTGAGTGGCCTATGGTTGGAAAACGTCGTGATTATTACTAGTGTTAGTATGCGATATGTAGTATACGTATGCAAGGTCTGTGTCTTTTGGGGTCATGAGATTGAAAAAACCCGGCATGTACGCAGGTGACAGCCTTAGTTCGTTTAGAGCGTACCCTCAAGTACAACAGAGCATATTCCTGAATTCCAGCTCCGGAAGAAGCGACCTGACCCCAGATACTTACATGGACTGTGTGCAGTGTAGTGCCTGCTGCGGGGCATACTGCGAAGATCAAGACAAGGAGAAGTAGCACTGCCTCGAGATCGCGCTATTGCACGCATCAAAACCAGCCAGTGTAGAATTAGGTAAAACAGCGACAAAACTCGAGCCGCCTTCCCAACACTGAAAACACCACACACCACGACACCCAGGCAGCTCTAAACAATAAACCGCACACCTGAGTATCCATAGCTGCCATCACGGTTAAACCAACCGCGCAGCCGTCGTAGAGACACCCAACTGCAGTGGGAGGAGAGTGCGATCAGCTCAGCAAGAATACATGTACTAAGTGCTAGTGCCCTGTAGGCCCAAATCGAAAGCCTTCAGCTTCGCAGCAAGAGCTTTGACTTTGCGCGCAGCAGTGTTTCTATGCATGACGCCCTTGTTGACACACTTGTGAATGTTAGACTCCGCAACCCTAAAGGCAGTCACAGCATCTTCAATATGGCCTTTGGACTCCAGCACAGCTAAAAATTTCTTCACAGAGTTGCGCACCCTGCTTTTTCTTACACGATTTGAAAACGTCCGCTCCTTGATGACCCTGACCATCTTTTTAGCACTCGAATGATTTGGCATTACTATATAAACCTTTACCTCGCTAACAGGAGGAATCTACAGGGAATCGATCACAAATGCAAGGCACGATGCCGAGCACATTTGGGCATTACAAGGTAAACGCCGCAAATTCCGGTACTAGGGCTGGGATTGCAATGCAACTGACAGACGGTCTATGAATTCCGCGGTGTCTAACCCCGGCTCTATAGCGGGCAAAATCCTGATGCGTGCCTTGCCCTTTCTCTTGCTAAGCGTAAATATGCCATCCGACCAATAGCGGCCAGTATCTAGCGTTATTGGCACCACTGGCAAGGATACTCTCGAATATACCGCTGCCACTCCGCGGTGCAGGTGCCTATCGGTGCTGCGATGTAGCCGTGTTGTACCCTCGGGAAACATCACCAATGTCCGTCCCTCACCTATCCTAGCTGTGCATTCTCTCACCATGCTACGCAGGGCAGCAACTTTCTTATCTCGGTCAACAAACACCATTCTCAGCGCCATAAAATACACACCAATAACAGGCAAAGTTTTCAATTCCTTCTTAATTACACAAACAACGCGCGGCAACTCCGCAAACAGGACTAGGGTTTCGATGGGTGACTGGTGCACCGATGCCACTATGAACTGCCCTTCCGGCAAACAATCTTTGCCGAGAACTTCGTAGTAGATACCGCAAAAAACGCGGCACGCCCACAGTATAGCCTTAGCCCACCATACACCCACAACGCCCCGACAGGACATGGGCATGAACCATACCGTAGGTAGCAGCACTGCGCCGCAAAGTATTGTAAATAGCGCAGAAAAGATGTAGAATGCCATGCTTTGCCTTAGGTGCGGCCTCCGCGTATTTGTAGGGCAGTACGCGTTGTAATGCAAGGTTTTTTTGCCCGTGGAGATCTAGCAGTGTCTGTTTTGCCCCTGGTCACCCTGCCCGACAGTAGGTTGTCTTTGTGCTCGGAAGAGGTGCATGCTGATGATTTTGGGCAGCAACTTGAGACGCTTGCTAACGACATGCTAGACACTATGTACCACAACAAGGGCATAGGCTTGGCAGCGGTGCAGGTGGGTGTGCACAAGCGTATTTTCGTCGTAGATTTAGAGTATGGATCGGACAGGTACGAGGTGCCTCGGGATGACGGGGCGGGTGAGTTCCGTGCGACCTGCGGCCCGACTGTTGTTGTGAATCCGGTCATCGTTGAGGAGTCTGAGCGGCTTGTGGCCATGGAGGAGGGGTGCCTATCTGTTCCTGATTATAGGGAAACTGTGCGGCGACCAGAGAGTATTGTAGTCCAGTACGTTGACTTGAACAGACGGCAAAAATACATAAAGGCTTGCGGATTGCTGGCGCGTTGTTTGCAACATGAACTGGATCACCTGAATGGGGTTGTGTTTTTGCAGCGTATATCTAAGCTCAAGCGCGACATGGTAATGGAGAAGATAAGGAGAACAAGAGGGACATCCGGACACTGATACCCGTGGGTAATGGTTGGCCCGTGGGCGGTTGTGTGTGCAGAACCTTCCTTCTGGGCGTAAGTCGGGCGGGGGTGCTGCTGTGGATCAGCGTGGAGTCGCTGTCTGGCAGCGATAAAACATGTGCAGGATCATTTTCAGGGAAGATGACATGACAAGGCAGGAAAAGGATGTGGTAGCTGGCGGTGAGGAGCTGCTCGAGGTGTTGAGATTCTACCACGAGAACGGGGTGGATTGCGTGCTAGAGGAGGGCGGATTAGAAGCTCGCACGCCAGCAGTGGTCTCACAAGAACAGGATGTGGGTACGTCTCGGGCGGGCAGACTCTCGGAGCAAGGCGCGGATAAGGGTGAAAGCCAGTTTTCAACTGATTGGGTGACCGCAGCCAGAAAGATTGCTGGTGGCTGCAGCGATTTAGCGGAATTGAGAGCAGCTATTGAGTCTTTTGAGGGGTGTGAGATCAAGAAGGCCGCTATGAACACTGTGTTTTCCGACGGCAACCCCGACGCTAGGATTATGCTGATTGGGGAGGCACCAGGCAGCAATGAAGATCGCGAAGGCCGGCCATTTTGTGGTGCAAGTGGAATGCTGCTTGATAAAATGCTTGCTGCTATTGGCTTAAATCGGAAAAGTACCTACATAAGCAACACAACGTTTTGGCGCCCTCCCGGAAACCGACGTCCCACTGATTTCGAGTTGGAAATATGTAAGCCGTTTGTCGAGAAACACATAGCGCTCATAGCTCCAAGTATCTTAGTGTTGGTTGGTAGCACCGCGTGTTGCGCCCTACTTAATACACCTGAAAGCATATCTAGATTGAGGGGAAGGTTTCACGAGTACACAAATCCGTTTCTGGCACACCCAGTGACAACCGCAGTAATTTTCCACCCGGCCTATCTACTGCGTCAGCCTATGCAGAAACGGCTGGCTTGGGAGGACCTGAAGATGATCAGAGCGTATATTGAGCAAGAGAAAATAGCAGTGGACTTCTAGCCTCCAGCACACATGCCCGGCTACCAGGCTCAACAGGTGTACATGTGAGGTGCCGCGCACTCCACTACTTACACCCCAGGACAGAGAACACACAACGCCCGCCGCGGTAGGTTCTTGCATATCTTAGGACTGTCTCTTAGCAATTACGGCAGAGTCAGCTGTGGAGACTAACGCGGCGCAACAGCTACCACACTCTCATATAACTGGCGGCCACCCCAAAAAAATTCAGTTTTATGCAACACATGGTATACAGCATGTGTCACGCAAACAACTGTAAGACTTTTTTACTTTACAAGGGAAATCATTTTAATGAGACTGTGGAAGTTTATCGTGCTCTTGGAGTTACTATGGTGGATTTCAGTGAGGGAATATACAACATTTCCGTTTCTGGTTCTGGCAGCAATAGTGAGTTGTGTACAGGTAATTGTAATTGCAATGCAGAGTTCACTGCTGTCAATTTCGAGCGTGCGCATGACGGCAGCTGGTGGTTTTGGGCAGAAAATGCTGGTGAGGCTACAGCGGGATGCAGGGGCGCCATCGCCAGTGCGATCCAAGGCTTTGTAGAGGAAGACGCCGGAGCGCTGGTCGCTCGGTTTGTTTCCTATTACGATGCTCCGTGTCAAAACTTTACAGAGGAACAGTACTCTGTGGTCAGTAGAGGGTTGGAGTTTTCCGGCGTGAGGGGGAAGGAGGACGGTGACCGCATAGTCTTCCATAGCGACGTGCTGGGTACCGACATGGTTATCTTCAAGGTTACTGAGGCAGCGATAGAGAATGAAGGGGCTGCTGAAGGCGCTGTCACCAACACCTGTCAGGGGTGTGTCAAGGATGTAATAACAATGGTGATGTAGCACCGCGTAGTAAACTACTTGTTGTAAGAAGCATCCGGGAAAAACCCGCGGTGCTTCTTACGGTCTTTGGTGCGGTGGGGCCGCTTCATGCAAGGATGGCACCGCGCAGGTGTGCTTCCTGCATCTTTTTGTAACCCTCTATGAGCAGTGCCACAGATGCTTCGTCGATTTCCGGATACATGGGGGGCTCGTGGTAGCAAAGTTCTTGGTCACAGTGGCCGTGCGTACCGTGGCCATGCACGGCCGGGAAACCCCAAAAATCTGTGTAGTCTATCATCGTAACCTCCAAATA
Organism: Anaplasma centrale str. Israel; assembly: GCF_000024505.1. Taxonomy (NCBI): domain Bacteria; kingdom Pseudomonadati; phylum Pseudomonadota; class Alphaproteobacteria; order Rickettsiales; family Anaplasmataceae; genus Anaplasma; species Anaplasma centrale. The sequence goes on along the minus strand of NC_013532.1, from coordinate 141,265 downwards.
GAACATTGTGCTGTCACGCTTTTTGTGAAGTGCGGCAATCGACACCAGGCAGCTCGGAGTTTACTCTTCATGCCCCATATCTCTCTCGCGCAGATGCGCGGCAGCATCGTTGCTCCTGGCAACATATTGGGACTGATCACGCGTGGTGCGCACAAGGTCACCGCCAGACCGCAGTAAGCGTGAGTTCTGGGATGATATCGGCCTCACTGTTCTAGCAAATCCTCTGCTTGCAGTAGGATTCTTAAAGTATCTCAAAAATGTCTTCATATAGGTTCACCCTCCCAACACTTGTTTCCAAAAAACCAATTTCTCACCCTCCGAGTGTTATGCATAAAAAGGCTCGTGTCCAAACTCGGCAACAGCAGGTACTATACCTGCACAACAAACATCAACTGCTACACCCCCTCTTAAAACATAAAGCATGGAGGATGCGACTGGGCCGCCTCCAACTACAATTCTTAATGCGTACGTGAGAGGCACGTTTACATATTCAGAAGTGGCGCACAGTGCACGCATCAGCACGCGGCGGGCTCCGGTATGATAAACTCATGTTGAGCCTTCATGTTGTCAGGCACCCGTAGGATTAACTCAATCACATCAGGGTCTTGAAATACCACAGTTCTGCGATCATCAAACATAATCCGCCCATGTATAGGAGTACGCGTTCCTACACTGTGTCGTGCAAGCACGTCGTCGGCTTTAACTGCTCCTTCGCGCTCCGCGGGGTACCAATATTCTGAGTAAGAAACATTGTTGAGCATCGCGTCCTCGTAACTCACATACTCAAAGTCACCGGTTACCGCAAAATTCCTACGAACGTCCGGGTGCCCTGGATGCTCAAATACTCCTCCGGCTCGGAAGTGCACGGTACCATCTTCATTGTAAGTAAACGTGGCTGGACACAAGTGATCGATACGGCGTTCTTCCGCTTCACTATCGTCAACCGACACCTTGTGTACATCGGAATGCATATATATGCTGCCCCCATGCGAATTTTCGGCAGAGCTACCATCAAAATATATCATTTTAGACCCTATGAAATTTAACAAGCGGCGTACTGGTGGCTATCTAGGAAAAAATTGATTTAAGCCATCCAATGATCCCGAGGTATCTTGGCTCTTCTGCATCATGCAGTTCTTCAGGCATCTGGTCATTGCTGTCTTGGAGTTTGTCTTTGGCGGATTCAGACCCACTATCAACGACGTTGCTGCTTGGCACTTCGTTTACCCCACTTGGGACAGGTCGCTGGATGGCTCCATCCTCAGGAGCGCCAGCATTAGACCCAGATTCAGGTGTTCGCAATTGCCTTTCGGGCACTGAGACATGTTCTTGTGGCACATCTTTGGGCGCAGGCATTTCAACGGGCGATGGTACTGCAGTGCTTTCAGCACTAGCCTTGGCCCCGTGCTCCGAACCTGACGTACGGTCCGCATCATCCTCCGTGCTCTGTACGCCCATATTGTTTCCTATAATGACTGGCTGAGCATCACTTTTAGGGGCAGACATGTGTTGCGGAGGGTACAAGACAACATCTAACACTTGCGCACCCTGAATTGGCACCTGAAAGACAACCGTGTTATCCCCAAACGCCACCACCCCATTCGCCGGACCAGCTAGTATGGAAAAGCCATTTTTGGCAACAGCACAATTACCTAACTTTGTGAGTTGCCCCACAAATGGTTGGGCATCACCGCTTTGCGTCCCGTACGTGTAGTATTTTTCCCCGTATGACATATTTAACAACTCTGCAGACGCATGGTCTGTATATCTGAATGACCCGTAAGTCCTGTAATCCTTAAATGAGTCTGTGCCCTCAGGCATAACACGTGCCATCCCAGCAAATTCGGGATCGACTATACTCTCAAAGCTGATAGTGTTGGTTGCCCCGTCCTTGCGAAACTCCACAGGAGCCAGATAGTCTATAGTAAAAACGCCTTCTGCAACCTTCCCGTCGACAAATCTGTACCCCAAATATGGATCAGAGTGCACGTATATGCCCCCGTTGCTAAACGCCTCAGCAAGTTTGCTACTGTCAAAGTGTATCATTCCAAACCTCACAAACCAAAGTTACATATCCAAAATGGACCGCAAACCGCGTGTGGAGCGGCTAGCCAACAAGCAAGGCGTGCAAGGCAAGTATAGCTCTGCAATGTGGGTACTGCAGGGCTTGAAGTAAACTTGAACGCTACCACAAATTCTGTGTTCCACTCCGTTGCAGGCCAGTACACAATGCTGGAAGCACACCAAACGCCTAGATGCCTAGCCCCAACTCCACACGCGTTACTAGAATTTGAGCGCAATACCATACACAGCTATGCACTTCTCCCTGGGCCCTTGCTGCGAAGACAGGCCAGACAATGGCAGTACTCTGTACAACAACCGAAAGGTAATGTGCTGCGCATAACATCAACGGTACACCATATCCGCATTTCCGGTACTTCGTTCTTGGCATACCATCCCGAGGGCGCGACTGTGCACACCAACAACATTGCCCGTACTGTCGCGTTGTGTACTTCCTACAAATTCGAGTGCTGCCACCAAAAAGCACGAATGGTCAGAGCTTTTAGGGACAAAATTTTAAGAAATAATTACCCAGATGCACGGGAATGACGTGCCCCGGCGGCTGTATTGCATATCATGATGGAGAGGCAAGTCTCCTTATCCTGTTGCGTATTTCTGCAGCACGCTCAAAATCAAGGTTCTCCGCGCATAAAAGCATCTCTTTTTGCAACTCTATGACACCACAGCTTGCCGGTAGCTCAGCATCGGCGCGAGAAGAGACCTTTTTGCGGGAACCTACGCGCTCACTCAGGCTCGTTTGCACGGGCTTTTTGACAGTACGGGGTACGATACCATGCTCCTTATTGTGCCTGCGCTGTATCTCACGCCTACGATTAGTCTCCTCCATTGCTGTCTGCATAGATCCTGTCACTACATTTGCGTATAGAATTACTCTACCCTCCACATTGCGCGCAGCACGCCCTATGGTTTGTATCAGAGAAGTCGTAGACCGCAGAAAACCCTCCTTATCGGCGTCCAATATCCCAACAAGAGCGCACTCCGGTATATCTAGCCCCTCACGCATTAGGTTGACGCCTACTAGAACATCTATTATCCCCAGCCGAAGATCGCTAATGATTTCAATCCTCTCCAGGGTTTTGACATCAGAATGCAGATACGCAACTTTTATCCCCATTTCGCGCATGTACTCGGTCAGATTTTCTGCCATTTTCTTCGTCAGCGTGGTAATCAATACCCGATATCCGCGCGCTATGGTAGCCCTGCTCTCGCACATCACATCGTGTATTTGCCCATCTGCGCTTTTCACAATGCACACAGGGTCCACCAACCCCGTAGGCCTGATTAACTGTTCCACCGCCACACCTCCAGTCTGCTTAAGTTCATACTGCCCTGGAGTAGCAGAAACGTACACCACCACTGGTTTCCTATCCTCCCACTCTTCAAAGGTCAGCGGACGGTTGTCAAGTGCGGAAGGCATCCTGAACCCATGGTTGATAAGGTTTGCCTTCCTCATCCTGTCCCCGTTATACATGGCCCTGATCTGGGGTATCGTCATGTGACTTTCGTCTATAAACATTATGGCATCCTGCGGCAGGTAATCCAGTAGAGTGTTGGGTGGATCCCCCGCTTCCTTGCCACACAAATAACGTGAGTAGTTCTCGATACCTTTGCAGGTGCCCGTTTCTCTCATCATCTCGATATCAAACCTCGTTCTCTCCAGAATCCTCTCTGCCTCGACTACTTTGTTACACTGCCTAAAATACGCCGCATATTCATCGAGCTCTTTTTCGATCTCAGAGATGGCCTGAAGTAAAGTCGGCCTGGGCGTGACGTAGTGGCTATTGGGAAATATTTTTATCTTGTCCAGTTTTAGCGTCACTACACCAGACTTCGGATCAACTTCCTGAATGGAGTCTACCTCGTCACCAAAAAACGATATCTTCCATACTCTATCCTCATAGTGGGATGGAAATACACTCAACGCGTCGCCCTGTACATTAAAGCTGCCACGTTCGTGCCTGTTGCTACGCTTGTACTGAAGTTCCACAAGCTTTTCCTGTAGCTGGCACATATCCAGTTTCATACCTAGAACAACAGGTATAGTCATCTCTGAGTAAAGTTCAGGCGACCCCAAACCATATATGCATGACACGCTGGCAACCACTATCACATCCCTCCTTTCCAGTAGTGATCTGGTGGCAGAGTGCCTGAGTAGGTCAATTTTGTCGTTGATAAGCGCATCCTTCTCGATATACACATCGCTTTGAGGAATATACGCCTCGGGCTGATAATAGTCGTAGTATGAGACAAAATATTCCACAGCGTTTTCTGGAAAAAACGACCGCATTTCCTCGTGCAATTGCGCAGCAAGGGTCTTATTGTGCGCGATGATTACTGCGGGACGCTGCGTTCTCTCAATAACTGAGGCCATGGTGAACGTTTTCCCAGACCCTGTAACACCCAACAGAGTCTGCTCTTTTACACCATGGCTTATACCGCGCACCAAGACATCAATTGCACCTGGTTGGTCACCAGATGGCTCAAATTCAGAGGAAATTTTAAAGCGCTGCATAAAACCGCTATTCGGACCTGTATAGATTTAATATAATGTACCCCAAATCGCATAGTGGTAAAACATGCATCCGATAGGCAAGGCAGTGGCCGCGCTCGTATTGTGCATAGTGTCGGTATACCTCGTCATGCCTAATTTTGTGGATTCCGACTTGTTACTGTCGAAGAAAAAGGCAAACCTGGGTTTGGATCTGGAGGGCGGCGTGTACCTCCTACTTGAAGTCGATTTCAAGGAGCACGTCAAGGAAAGGCTGTATGGCCTGAGTGACACACTGCGGGATTTTCTACTTAAGGAAAACATCCCGTACAGAAGGTTATATGTGAAAGATGGAACCGTAGTGCTGTCCTTGCATAGTGCGGGGGATTACGCACGCGCAAGGCGTTTTGACGCAAACGTGACAGTTTCCGGCACCTACGATCATGCTTTAATCTCCTTCAAGGATGGGTACATGAAAGCACTACTACAAGGAGTCATGACCGATTCCATACAGAACGTGCAGCGCCGGCTGGATAAATCCGGCACCAAGGAGATAATTATTAAAAGCCACGGGGAAAACAAGATATCCTTGCAGGTGCCTGGGGTGTACAGCACCGACAGCATTAAGTCTTTAATAGGTAAAACTGCCAAGTTGACCTTTCACCTACTCGAAGAGGGTAAGGGCCTGTCAGAGATAGACCCTATAGCAACTCATCTGTTGAGTGACGCAGCTGGCAACGTATACCCAGTACTGAAGAAGGTAGAAATAAGCGGAGACTCACTAATTGATGCCAGCACAGGGCTTAACACCCTAGGAAAGCCTGTGGTATATTTCAAGTTTGATAGCGCAGCAACAAAGAAGCTAGCAGAAATCACAAAAAAGCACACAGGTAAACAGCTTGCAGCAGTGCTTGACAGTGTTGTGCTGACGGCGCCTACTATCCGGGAGCCTATATTAGGAGGAAATGGTGAGATAAGCGGCAGGTTCGGTATGGACGAGGCAAAAGAACTTGCAGTGTTGCTTAAATCTGGGGCGCTTCCAGCGCCCTTAAACGTCATAGAGGAAAAGGTTATCGGCCCCAGTTTGGGTGCTGGGTCAATTGCTATGGGTAAGGTGGCAATGTTTGCCTCTGTGATTAGTGTGTCCGTGTTTGTTGTCGTGTTATACGGCGTACTTGGAGTTTTTGCAGTAGTAGGGCTAATTTTTAATATTGTATTTGTGTTGCTCGCGATGACTCTCATTGGAGCAACGTTAACTCTTCCAGGCATAGCTGGAATGACGCTCACAGTGGGGATGTCCATAGATGCAAACGTCCTGATTTTCGAGCGTATAAGGGAAGAAATACGCGCTGGCAGAAAGTTAAGGTTGGCTGCAGACAGGGGGTTCAGGAATGCCATGTCGACAATTTTCGATTCCAACATTACCACGCTAATAGTTGCCGCAATAATGTTCATTATGGGCAGCGTTTCGGTAAGTGGTTTTGCTGTAACGCTGGGGGTTGGTATACTGTGTTCAATGTTGTCCGCAGTGGTTCTGACTAAGGTGCTAATAGATGTATGGATACACACGGTAAAGAGCCTGAAAATAGCCTAATGCCACTGTGTGATGAATGCATTTTTGGTGAGGTTGCATATGAGCGGCAAGTCCTGTAGCAAAGGAAAGGTGGTGTTCTGTGACGGCGATGACGCGGAAGGGCTGTATTCCGGGCACCCCAGAGTGTACATAAAAATCACCGAGGAAAAACAGCAGTGCCCGTATTGCGGGAAAGTCCTAAGTTGACACCAAATGTTTGTTGGTCAGCTGCTGGGGGACACGTTAGGTCTCTACAGACCAGTCATCTTTGCAATACTGGCCGGCACCTGGCGTATCGGTGTTTACTAAATTAGTAACCTATGTTAGAATCTTAGGAAGTGCACTGCCGGCCTGCGGCATGCACGCCACGCTGTTTAGCAGCTCTGTATACGCCCTGGGAAACCTTGGCAGGGGTGCGCGACAGGCGCTCCCAATTGCAGCGCGCGAAGAAAATGTGAGAGGAATTCATGCCGTATAATAGCGGGGTAGCACACTCCGCAGAAGATATCAGTAGGAGGTTTGCACTCTTCATACCCGGCAAGGGGATGGTAAGGTTTGGGCACTTTATACCCGGTGTGACACCGACATCTGAACTGATAGGCAGAAGTCTAGCTGGGGAGGCACTGCCTGCGGGCAGCACAATAATACCGGCAGAGTTCGACAACGTGTTGCTCAGCAGAACTTTCTGCTTTTTTGACTCTGACCCAACACACGTACGGAGGGCGGTCGCACTGCTTGCGTCTTCTGGGCTGATAGTACGAGTGGTGTGTAATAAACAAGACCGAGAATACTTAATAAGAAACGGGATAAGCAGCGAAACATGCATCAGTGACGCCAGACATGCATTTCCCTCGCAGAATGCTGTTGCGCTCCTGTACCACAGGGAGTACTCACGCGTGAGCTTTGGCGGGCTTAAGGCTCTCATGGTACTGGAAAGTGCACCACAAGAAATGCGTCAGCTATTGTCAAAAACGGTGTCCCGCACAGGGCGCGCTGCTGACACTGGCAACAGATTTTTTACCGCAAGGTATGACGCATCTAGCAAGCCGGTGGGACAAAAGTTGCTCGATTCCGTACTTTACATGGAAAAGTGGTCGCTGCTGTCATCAGAGGAAAGAGCGTGGAGGTGTGCTGGAAGCGCACTTTTGACCCTTGTTATGCCCATAATGCCAATAATATTTGCGTTACTTGTCCGTGGCAGAAACAACGATGCTGCATACAACTTAGGGATCATGCGCTGGCAGGACCGTGTCTACAGGGACAGGCAACATCCGAAGTCCACTCCGTATGATATGTTGTTTGGGAACGATGCAGATGCCGCACTGCGTCTAACTGACACTGTAACCAAGGTCGCATCGGAACCTGGTTTTGGATATATGGACAGCAACCACAGGCTTACGGAGCAGGCGAGAGTGGCTAGCATGCAGCATAATTTCTTGCTGCTTGCAGACCGAAAACACTTATCCAACAGGGACCTTGCTCTGCGCGTTGCCTTTCTTGCCGTAATTGCAATGCTAACAATTTCCAGCATCGTTCAGCTATCATTGGGCAACATCGCGCACCCAGGAGCTTCCATAGCATCTGCAGTTTCCTACTGTGCGCTTCTTGGGATCTGCGCAGGGTCGCTCTACATGCACCGCAAGGATACCAAACGTCTGGTAGCGTTTGGGATCCTGGCCTTTGCTTGCCTTGCGTTGCTTGCGAACTCTATAGCCGCATTTCACCTAGGTGGTCCGGGGCCTGTAGTACAGGGTCTGGAAACGCTGATCTCCACCGCTCTGATTGCCCTGTCAGGTGTGTACTGCGTTGTCGTGTGCGCAGCAAATTTTGCATACCGGCAGGACAAAGCGGTCTCGAGCGAGCTCGGAATGAGCTTCACTGCATATCGTGACATAAAGCCCAAGCTATATTCTGAGTTGAGGAACTATGATCAAAAAGCTGCAAGTGCGGGAGTCCTGGTTAGAATACTGGAAGATAGCGGCGAGGATGTAACAACACTACTCAGGCAGCAGGACGAAACCAGTAGTGTCACCACCACAGAAGCCGGCGAGATAACACCGCCACGGCGCCAAGACAGCGTGTCATCGGCAGAAGCGTTAGACCCCACAAATCCATTTGCAGTGGACATTGCGGCAGAGAGGCGTGCCAAAGCCGGCGCAACGGGAAATGGGGCGCAGAGCGTTAGCTCGCACTTACAGGATGTGGTAACAACAGAAGAGCTCGCACGCATCTCCTCGCCGAGTGCAGACAGAGCAGCAAAGTCGGCATAAGCGGGCACCGCTCCATGTAGTCATTGCCACAAAGCTGGTGCGCACCCTGCTGCTGCTTTCAGTCCTGCAGCGTCATCAGCCTCACCAGTAGCACCCTGAGAAGTAGCCCCAGCAGGTACACCATGGAGGATACTCCATGTGAAGACTCCAGCAATCAGTAAGAATCTAAGTTTAAGCAACATCACCACCACTCCCTTAAAACTTCTAAATCAGCTCTGACTACTCTCACACTCAAACTCATTCACACCCATATCACTGACTCTAGCCTCAGCAGAACCTGCAGTGATGAATAACCATATAAATGTAATCATGGCTGTTACTATGTATCTTGGTCTAATACTCAATCTTCCCCACAACTTGGTACACCCACCAACTGCACCCAGGCCATTCCTAACTCGTACCACCCAGCCCAGCACACCTAACTACCCAACCTCCATCTACACAGTTGAAGCTCTTGCCATCACCTACACCTGTGTCACTACCCAGATCCTCCTACTTCTTACTCGCACTACCAGCTTTCTTGGCACAGTCAAAGTTCTCATCCACACCTAACTACCCAATGAGGCCCGTCCACCATCCTCACACTTGAAGCTCTGTGCATTCACACCGTCACTATTCAGACCAGCAGCAAACTTAGCCATTAGCTTACCGGCACCAAAGAATATAGCTGTGAATACAACTAACATTACAATTGCAGGCCATGCTAGTTTACCGAATATAGCCATGATGCTGGAACCTAATATCACTCCTGTCATGATTGGTAGTCCAAGCTTCTGTACAAACCCTATAACATTACATATAACCTTAGTCGCTGTATCATCAGCTTCAGCAGTATCACCAACAGCCCCAGCAGGTACACCATGGAGGATACTCCATGTGAAGACTCACCTGTATCCGGGACTCAATACCTAGGTCTTCCCAATTGGGACTATCTGCACCACCAACTGAGCGCACCCAACTCTGGGGGTCCTCTACCTCGTGCTACTACCTACATGCTTGCCGCATCCACAGTTCCCTGCACTCACTCCAAGGTCTCGTCTCTTATTCGTACTTAACCTCTGGAACACACACCTGCCCATTGTATGGACGATGATGTAAGTTCAATGAGGAAAACAAAAGAGAAGGTCAGGGTTTGCACACAGGTGTGGAGGTGGGCATCAGACTCGGATTCTAATCCCACTGTGGCATCACCACCATCAACGTACCAGAGAGTCGGGGCAGTTGCACTAGTAACACATGTGGTAGGAATAGTGGTGCCTCATTAGGTGATTGATATGCAACAGCCTTTCCCTCCTTATCCAGGTTATTGATGTTGTTCGCCATCCCTGACACACTGATGGTAGCGTTGTCGGTCTTGTTACTCTCGGAGAGTAGTGTGTCTGTACCCTCAGTAAACACCGCACTAATCTTGTTGCCATTGTTAGCGCCGTCAGTGTTCTTACCACAGTTGGTACCATTGGTGGTACCATTGCCACACACCTGCTTACTCACCTTATCACCACCATTAGCCTCTACTGCCTGACCCCACTTCTTGGCATCATTCTTAGTTATCTTACCTAAATGAGTAGTAAGACGCTCTACCTGACCTCTAGCTGTATCATATGCTAACTCCTTTCCTAATAAGAATACTGAAGCTGTATCCTCATTAGACTTCTTACCTCCCTTAATAACAAACCTCTCATACCCTACTTCCTGGTGTTGCATTGCCAACACACCTACATTACCACCTAGTCCCCTTCTAGGTAGAGATCTAACATTAGATACAGTGAGGGGTCAGTTACTATCCAGTGCATTGGGTAGGATGTCTATGGGGGATGTGAAGAGGTTTAGGAAGGAAGTAGTAGATAGTATAGGAGCAGGAACAGCTAGTCCTGTAAGGGCTGTATTTAGTAGTGCAGTACTTGGTAGTGCAGTACCTAGTGCTGATGGTGATACATTCCTGATGGGAGAGATGGTAGGAGTTGATGAGGGACTAGTTATTCAAGAACTAAGTAGAGCTGATGAGTTAGTGAAGTTACAACATGAATTAGAAAAGCAAGTAAGTAAACTAGCTGAACTTGGAGAACTTAAGTGGTTAGAAGAACTTGAGAAGCTGCAGGCTGAGGAGATCCAGAAGGTGAAGGACAGCATAGGGGAGATGGAGACGAAACTGCAGACTGAGGTGAAGAAGGCGAAGGAGGCAGCGTTCATTCTGGAGATAGAGAAAATCAAGGAGCCAGGAGACCTAGATCTGCTAGAAGCTAAGAAGATACAGGAGGTTAAGGCGGCAAAGAAGGCAGCAGCAGAGGGAGTAACTGGGCTGGGCAAGAAGATTGAGGGAGTCACTGGGCTGCTGGGCAAGAAGATTGAGGGACTTACAGAGAAGAATCTGGGAGAGCTAGAGACGCACTGGTTACTCAAGAGGTTGGGAAAGCACAAGGATAAGCTCAAGGCACTGGGAGAAAAGCTAGAAGAACTAGCTGTAATAAAGAAACTGAAGGAATTGGGATTGGAAGAGAGATTGAGGGAATTAGCTGAGGTTAAGGAAGTTAAGAGATTGGCTGAGAGGCAGAAAGCTGGGGAATTAGATGTGCAAGGGGGATTGCAACTGACTGAGAAGATCAAGGCATTAAGTGTAGATATGGTGGGAAGGTTGGAGGCCAGAAGACTGGGCGAGGAAGGTGGACTAGCCGAGAAGTTGGGGATACTAGGAAGGTTAGCGTCTGGGGAGAGGTCTCAGGCATTAGCTGATGTGAAGGTTACGCTAAAACAGCTCAAGGAGATGACAGAGAAGAAGATTAAGGAGAAGAGCCTAGTAGAGCGAAGCGTGGGGATGCTGGGATGGCTGGTAGGATTTGGAGAGAGAGTAGTTACAGGAAAGGAAGCACTGGGAGACATATTGAAGGGTAAGGAGTTAGTGAAGCTAGAGAAGACACTAGCCAAGATCAAAGCACTAGAAGAACTTACAGAGATTGCTGAGAAACGTGGAGTAGCTACAGTGATGAAGGCTGCATTGACTGGTGCTATGGAGATTACAAAGAATAGGGGTTGCGAGAACTGGCCGAGGTTAAGGAAGGTTAGAGTAGACAGCGACTCCTTCGCAACCAAGCTTGGCGCAAAGAACAGCGGATCAGGAAGATTTGGGCATGTTTGATATATCTCCGAATCCGTACTCGGCCCATCGTGACGTCACCCTTTCGGTAATGTCCTCACTCATTTTCAGAGGAACACCCCACAACCTGGTGGTTTCGGGATACATCTTGTTTGTCGCATCAAACCCCACCTTACTGCCCAACCCTTCCTCGGGCGATGCAAAGTCCAGGTAGTCAATGGGGGACCGTTCAATGACCATGGTGTCACGCGCAGGGTCCATTCTGGTAGACAACGCCCATATTATGTCCTTCCAGTCCCGCACGCATATGTCTTCATCAACAACTATTACAAATTTGACATACAAAAACTGCCTGAGGTAGGACAGGACCCCCATTATTATCCTACGCGCATGCCCGGGGTATGCTTTTTTTATGGAAACTACGGCCACACGGTATGAGCATCCCTCTGGAGGCAGCCAAAAATCCGTGATTTCCGGATACTGTAACCTTAGCATGGGAATCAGTAGCTCTGTCAATACTTCCCCGAGCACAGAACACTCATCTGGAGGCCTTCCAGTAAAAGTGCTCATATAGAGCGGTGAAGAGCGCATGGTTACGGCTTGCACTGTGAATTTTGGAAACTTTTCTACGCTGTTATAATACCCTGTGTGATCACCATATGGCCCCTCCTCAAGCAACTCGTCAGCGCTCACTTTCCCCTCCAACACTATCTCTGCATTTGCGGGAACTTTTAGGGGCACCGTTACGCACTCAACAAGTTCTGTAGGATGCTTACGCAAAATACCGGCAAATTGGTACTCAGAGATGGTATCGGGAATGGGCGCAACTGCAGAAATCAGGGTTGCAGGGTCGGATCCTATGACGACAGCCACGGGGAAATCTCCCCTGCCTTCTTTTACCCACCTGCAGTACTGTTGTGCCCCTCCCCGGTGCCTAAGCCATCGCATGATTGTGGAATTTTTGCCGACAACCTGCATGCGATACACACCGAGATTGAAATTGTCTTCACGAGACAAGGATGGCCCGCGTGTCACGACCAGGGGCCATGTTATGAGGGGAGCTGGCTCTCCAGGCCAACATGTTTGTATGGGAAGCTTATGTAGATCCACATCGTCGCCAACCATAATCACTTCATGACACGGCGCTTTCTTTACGACCCGAGTACGTGCCGCAACGACGTTACGCAGCATAGGAACCATGGTAAGCAAATCCTTAAAGGACTCTGGGGGAGTGGGAGATCTCAGAAAGGCCAACAGTTCTCCAATACGCCGCAAACCGTCAGGCGCGTCAACTCCTAGGCCAAGAGCAACTCTTTCAAGAGTGCCAAACAGGTTGATTAGAACCGGTATGCCGCAGGGCCCATGCTCTGTAACCACATTCTCAAAAAGCACAGAGGGGCCGCGCGCCGCTACCAACCTTCTGTGAATTTCTGTAATTTCAAAAACTGTGGATACTTCCCCCCGCACGCGGACGAGACGCCCCCTGCTTTCCAGGCAGTGCACGAACTCACTAAGATTCGCAAACGACATGGCAACCCGAGAAAGCGCACCCGGGCAAGGCTACCACACGCACAGCAAAACACCAACCAAAACTGCGACCAAGACGCCCTGACGCTACCCACGAAACTTTCTGCGCCAGGCCTAGAAATACAGCCTCAGCCCAGCCTCCAATCCGAAGTAAGCCACGCTCATACCCAGGGGCAAGTTCACAGGCAACAACCGGGCCCGAGTTTTGTTATTTGCACCATACAAACCGTCAATTTTCACAGCCTCGTATCCGCTTTGCGGAAGAATAACCTCCCCATTACCCGAAAGCGTGCGGTAATACAGGCCTGCAAACCCACGTATTTTGTCGCCCAACTCATAACTCGCACCAACCTTTGCTTGATAAGAAACTCTGGTGGCGTCAGCACCAAACATGCTCACCTTCTCCAAGCCAAACCCAGCGCACACATACGGAGTGACCCCCTCACCTATGTTGGTCTTAAAATCTCTACACAAACTAGCCAGAGCTGAGGAGAGCCGCACCCCTTCATTCTTCACGATAATTACAGCATCATCAGAGGGCGGTTGCTTCCCGCTTGTTGCCGCGGCACTCACCGTCTTATCATCCGCACCCGCAAGCCTTATGTGCACAGCGGAGTACCGATAACCCTCGGAAGCAGCATACAGATTCCCCACCGTATTTCTATCACGCTCCAACACGCGGCCTCGCCCTATGTCAAAGCGCTGCCTAGCAAATTCCAACTCAGCCCTGATTCCGTCCATATGATATCCCAGAACCGCAGCAACACCACACACACTGCTATGGTAGTCAGAGCCTCTGGCCAGCACTGGCGAGGAATTGAACGCGCTCACCGGAATTTCCACCTCATCCGTAAGGCGCACGCGCCACTCGTTCTTATGCTCTGCCGACACAGGCAGTGCATCCAGAGGCGTGGTTTTAAAGGAAGTGTTGAAGACACCCTTGAACACCAGGTCACCGAAAACGGGGGAGGCAGGCTTATACACACCCCCAATATACAGCCCACCCGCACTACCTGGAGACAGGGCAATAGCGGACGACGCGTAGGCTACGAAGACACAAACAAAAGAGGCGGCAAGAAACCTTAAAAAGCTCATCTGAAACCCTCAACACAAAGCCACGCGCAGCAGCCCGCCATCACGGCGGGCCTATCGCACAACCAAGTATTTACTCCCGTAGTATACGCGCGTCAAGTGCATTCGAAAAGTCACGCGCTAATAACTCGCGACCTTAGCAACCGGCACACGGTAGGGTGTGAGGAGCTCGACCCATGCAGGCAGAGTGCAGTGGGGCTAAAATGCATACCTAACCCCAAACTCTCCCCCAAAGTGAGCAATGCGCATATCGGCTTCAGCAGCCGCAGGTTTAGGCGTAATATTAAATCCTCCAGGAACCACAAGTGCTATAGGGCCAAAGCGGTCCCCGTGAAGCATGTGGTAGTACGTACCAGCAAATAGCGTCATATCTTGCGCAACTGGAATGCCTATACCAAGCTTGCCTTGATATCCATGGGTAACGTTGCTGGTATTCAGTAGGTTTAGTTTATTCCCGCTTACTCCAACACACACATACCCAAGTGCTGCACCGATTTGTGCTCGCTCATAACACAAGTTGAGAGCTATGGAGGATATGCCAATTCTCTTGTTTTCCACAACCACGTAGTTTCCTGGCATTATTGTCCGTGTCCTAACCAGAGCAATGTTGCATGCATCATCTTTGTTTACCGAACCAACTCCACCTTTCGTCTCGAATACGCTGCTAAACCGCTCCAACTCTAGTCTCACGGGACCAGTGCTGTAGCCTACGCTCCCAGCGAACTCCAGATAATCGCTACTGTAAAAAGGTGGTCTATACATTCCAAAAGCTTTGTGATTGTTTATATCCGCAGTCACACTACCATTCATACTCATTCGCGCGGCTGTTGTCACCCCTGGTACAAAAAGTTGCGCTTCGTTTACCCCCAAATTACCAAGGTCAGGAAAACTGCTTTTGTACGCACCAACGAAGTACGTTCGCCTATGTTTGGATTTCCGCAACAAGCCATCGCTTGCAGAAAGGGCTTGTAAAGGAAAAAGTAGAATCGCGATGAATACCCATACTCTAACGACAACCCCACCCTTTTTCGTTGCCCTCGTTATCGATCCCATAATTATGCCCCTAAAAATTAGCCGGAAGCGGCACTCCCCGCACGATACCGAAATCTCTCAGAGAATTCGCAACGATGCTCAGCGCTGCAGCGCGCCTTTCTAGAGCAAAAACATTAACCAAGAGCTAACGCTGGGGAAGAAGTACGTGAACAACCTCAGCAACTTAGCACACCACAAACTATGACAGAAGGCGAGCCGGCTATAAAACCTAGAAGAGCCACCTGAGCCCGACTTCCGCCCCCAAGTAGCTTATACCCATACTAGAGACCTTTAGGTCTACGCCTCGACGGGAGGAGCCGCTTTTGCTACCGTCGTTGGACGTAGTGTGAGCGCCGGGAGCGCGCCATTGGTACACAACGGGCACGCTATTGAAGGTGCTGTATAGAACCTTGTGCACAAACGCGCTGGTAACCAACTGCACAGACTCAGACAACTGGTAGTGCAACCCTGCGCCCGCCTCTACAGAGAAACCGGCCCTGGTCATGCCAAACAAATGTACGGCTTCTATTCCTGAGCCTGCACAAAAGTGCGGCACCAACGGAGCCCCTACGAATTGCCTATCAGCATCATAACACGCATTTATCATAACGGCAGTACTGCCAATACCTCGGTTACGGATTGCCACCAGCCTGTTGGTGACAGGTGCCGCTACAGCAGGCGGCTGTTGGTCGGCACCCAAAACGTTTGTGGCCCTCGCATTATCAGCCAATGGCCGCGCTTCTTGGACTAGCAGCACATCCCTGTGGTCAGTGAAAACATCGCCTCCGGTGCGTATGGCATCAAAGAAGTTCCTCGCAACCCTAAACTCAAACCTGAAGCCACCTCCGACAACACCCAGCGCACCAAATACACCCATGTAGTCAGAGGAATATGTTGCCGAAGCAGCTCCGGCTGACTGCATTTGTTCCATCACGCGGCCATCAACGTCACGTGCAGCCAGGGGGCCACAGCACATCTTTAAGCCCGGCACAAAAACATCAGCCACGTGCCCGTCCATCGACATTGCAAATCTACCAATGTTCTGAAGCGCGGGTCGGTACCCCGCAGAGGCATAAAAACTCGCGGCAGAGCACATTTCTGCACTCAATAACCACCAACAGCACATCGCCAAGGTCGCAACAGCGAATCTCCACTGCAAAGCCATCCCTCTACCCTCTCTTACCACCAACAGAGCCGGCCCCGCACAAACCGAGAGGCGAACCGGACACAGAGTACGCGCCCGGGTACTACAACTATACATAGAACACTGCAACTGCAACTACATCAGGGCTTGGTCGTCTCGTTCCTGCTTTAACCATTTAGAAAACAAATCAAGGTCGCCTGCATATTGATTGGCATAGCACGTCATTGCACAACAAAACCTGGCTTTGTGACCAGTAAAACCACTACCCCCAGGT
This sequence comes from Anaplasma centrale str. Israel, assembly GCF_000024505.1. NCBI lineage: Bacteria > Pseudomonadati > Pseudomonadota > Alphaproteobacteria > Rickettsiales > Anaplasmataceae > Anaplasma > Anaplasma centrale. Next base: position 124,692 of record NC_013532.1, on the reverse strand, counting down.
GAGTGATATCACCACATAAAGCTACGACAATCGTGGAGCCCTGTGGCACGTTTTAAGAATGTAACCACTCCATCTAAAAAGCTTTAAAAAACGTTTCGGAAGAATCTGCGCCCGATTGCAGGCCAACTTTAAGGGTTTACACAAACCCGCGAAAGTAGTAGCATTCAGGCTGGCCTTTGTTTCGTACGCCGATGTCGTTAAACGTCTACCTACCTGACCAGTCCGTGTCTGCAGTGCGGCCTAGGATCACCGTCCTGGGAGTTGGAGGTGCCGGCGGCAACGCGGTGAACAACATGATACAGTCGTGCCTCCAGGGGGTCAACTTCATAGTTGCCAACACAGATGCCCAGGCGCTTGATTGTTCCCTCTCAGAAAAGAAAATTCAGCTGGGCATTAACCTGACAAAAGGGCTAGGCGCTGGCTCCCTGCCGGAAGTTGGAAGGGGCGCCGCTGAGGAGTCCATAGACGAGATCATGGGAGAAATCGCTGATAGTAACATGCTGTTCATTACAGCGGGTATGGGGGGCGGCACAGGTACAGGCGCCGCACCTGTGATCGCGAAGGCTGCAAAGGAAAATAAAATCCTGACTGTAGGAGTGGTAACCAAGCCGTTCCACTTCGAGGGTGCACATAGGATGAAAACCGCCGACTTAGGGCTGGAAGAACTTCAGCGGTATGTGGACACCCTTATAATAATCCCGAACCAGAACTTGTTTAGGATAGCAAACGAGAATACCACCTTCGCGGACGCGTTCAAGCTCGCGGATACGGTGCTTCATACGGGAGTAAGAGGCATAACTGACCTTATGGTGATGCCTGGGTTGATCAACCTCGATTTTGCCGACATAAAAGTTGTGATGAGCGAAATGGGCAAGGCAATGATGGGAACCGGTGAGGCAGAGGGAGAGCATCGAGCTGTAATCGCCGCGGAAGCCGCAATTTCCAACCCCCTGCTTGATAATATTTCCATGAAGGGTGCCAGGGGGATCTTGATAAATATCACTGGGGGCTTGGACCTTACTTTGTTTGAAGTGGACGCGGCCGCGAACAGAATCAGGGAAGAAGTCGATGATAATGCCAACATCATATTTGGCTCCACGTTCAACGAGGAAAGCAGCGGGAAGATTAGAGTCTCTGTTCTTGCCACTGGTATCGACAGTGTACGCCCCGCGCAAAGGCCCCATAGCGTCGAGCAGCAACAGCCGCAGCGAATCAGCGATTTTGATTTCGATAGTGAACTAAGCTCGCTCAATCCCGGGAATGGCGGCACCATGGCTTATTACAAGCCTAGCCTTCCTGAGGAGGATGCCATGGCTGATGCGCATGCCACCGCGGAGAGACAGCAGCCGTCTCAAAAATCCGGTACATTTAACTGGGGTGAGTCATTCGATGTACCGGCATTCCTGAGAAAGAAGGAAAAGTTGTGAAAATATTGGGCGCGCAGCAGTGGCAAATCGGTAAATCTGCCGACAACAGAAGGGCGTGGTAGCGTCTGGTCCCGTGATGGCGCGGGCGCAGAAATTCGCCCACCAGGTGGAGTTGTATAGTAAAGAGGTGCCGGCAGGGGGGAAGGATTTTTCTCTTGTAGTCAAGCCAAAATGGAATTGGGAACATCAACCAACGCATACTCGTATTATATTCATACATGGCAGTGGTTCATGCATTTGGTGCGCCGCGCTTCATGCGCATCATCGGCAGCAACAACTAATCGTCCGCATCTGGGAACGTGGCACTCCACAGGCAGTAAGCACTTTTGCGCACCGAGCTATACGCGGGAAAGAGGCCTTGCTGCACAGTATAAAGCACCACACGCGTGTAGCATCGCATGATTGAAGTTAATATACACACACGAGGGTGGTACAAATTGGTTGGTAAGCCCAAAACCTCCGCGAAACGTGTGATCGGGCTTTGCTTGTCAGAGTTAGACATTACCAAGTATGACCCAAAAGTTTTTGTTGTGCTGGCCAATGACGCACTACTCCTCGAGCTCAATTCCCAGTACAGGGGAATCCACAAAGCCACTAATGTCCTTTCCTTCAGTTATGAAAAACTATCTCCAGGCTGCTGTTTGGGAGAAATATATTTGTCCATGGAACGGATAGCGGAAGAATCGCTGGAAATGGACGTGGCTGTCAGGTCGCATTTCTTTCATATGCTGATACACGGAATGTTGCACATACTGGGATACGACCATGAGGAACCCGAAGAGGCAACCACAATGCAGGCATTGGAAGTGGGGCTACTTGCCAAGCTTGGAATACGCAATCCATATGTTCCACGTGAAACATAGCATGCCGACAAGCCTACCAAAATTTAGGGTGACAATGCCAGCCACTCACGTATAATCCGAGCAGTGGACGGTATTGTCAATGGCTAAGGTTTTTGCGGTTGTAAATCAGAAAGGCGGCGTTGGTAAGACTACAACTAGCATAAACTTGGCAACGGCGTTCGCTGTTGTCGGGAAGTCGACCCTAATGGTAGACCTTGATCCGCAGGGCAACAGCAGTAGCGGGCTGGGCATACCGTACTCTTCAAGATCGCCGGACATTTACAGGGTCTTGGTCGATAACCATCCGATTACAGAAGCGATTAGAAGTACCTGTATACCCAATCTATCCATCGTACCTTCTACTATTGATCTGTCTGCAGCAGAGTTGGGGCTTGCACAGATGGAGTCCAGGGAGTTTGTACTGAAAAATTGCCTACTACACACTGCGGAGTATCAGTACGTATTTGTAGATTGTCCTCCGTCACTTGGCTTGCTCACTATAAACGCATTGGCCGCAGCGCATTCCGTGATCATCCCCATGCAATGTGAGTTCTTCGCACTGGAAGGGCTAAAACACTTAATGAAAACCGTAAATCTCGTCAAAAAGCGCCTAAATCCCTCTCTGACTATCGAGGGCATTTTACTCACGATGTATGATCGCAGAAACAATCTGAGTGAGCAGGTAGAGGAAAACATCAGGGAGCATCTACGCGAGAATGTATATAAAACTGTAATACCAAGGAACGTTCGGCTATCTGAGGCCCCATCACACGGAAAGCCGGCAATAATCTATGACTATAAGTGCCCGGGTTCGCAGTCTTACATATATTTGGCAAAAGAAATACTAGAGCAGCAAAATAGAGTGCAGGCATTTCGTGCAGAGGGCGAAGTTTTGGAGCAAAAGCAATGAAGAGATCCTTAGGTAAAGGAATTCTGGAGCTAATTGGAGAAGAAAGTGAGGGCGATGCGGCTACTTTAACCATGGAGGCCCCAACGCGCATTAGGGTAAACATGTTACATCCAGGAAGATTTCAACCGAGGCGTAAATTTGATCAGGCAGCCATTAAGGAGTTGGCTAGCTCTATCGCCCGCAACGGGCTTATCCAGCCAATTGTTGTAAGAAAGGACGCTGTGGGGGACAGGTACGAAATCATAGCTGGAGAGCGCAGGTGGAGAGCAAGCATAGCGGCAAAGCTTGTAGACGTACCCGTAATCGTCAGGAACGTTAGCGATAGCAAGTGTCTGGAGATCTCGGTAATCGAGAATATCCAGCGGGAGGACTTGACAGCACTAGAGGAAGCTGAGTCATACAAGAAGCTCATCGACGAATTTAACCATACACATGAAAGCTTGGCTGCAATACTCGGTAGAAGCAGGAGCCACATAACCAATATACTACGCATCCTTACGCTACCAGATTCTGTAAAGCGCATGATAAGCGACAGGTCCATATCTTTCGGGCACGCAAGATGCCTGTTGGGCGCAGAAAATCCTGAAGAGTTGGCCGAGAGGATTTTATCTTCGGGCATGAGCGTGAGAGAAACTGAGGCCATGGTGAAGGACCTGCAAAACCACACAGACATTGTGCAGGCCACCACCATGCGCATTGAGAGCTTCCTGCCCGGCAGGCTGGATACTGAGGTTAGGGTAAGGAAAAGCGGCAAGAAGCTCACTATAAACTTTACCAGCGAGGAAAAGTGTGAGGACTTTTTCAAAATGCTGGACAAACTTTAGGCGTTTTAGGATTGCTGGCGGCATGCTTAGGATGTAAAATTCCAGCATTGTGTATACACCTTAAAAATCATGGTTCGCGGTGATATGGTGCTCCTGGGCGTGGTGCGCGCTCCACATGGGGTCATGGGACTCGTGAAGGTTAGAACGTTTACTGAAGATCCATCTCACATATCGGCATACGGCCCGCTAACTGACGGGCACAATTGTTTTAATGTAACAGTAGTGTCAGTGCTGGGAGCGGATAGCGTAATAGCAAAATTTGACGGGCTTAGCTCAAGGACAGAATCAGAAAAGCTGCGCGGCAAGCGCCTCTACGTCAGCAGATCCAGTTTACCGAGGCTGCAGGAAGATGAATTCTACGAGAACGAACTCATCGGGATGGATGCCAAACTCGAAGATGGCACAGCCTATGGAGTTATCTCGGCCATACTCAATTTTGGGTCGTGCGACATTATAGAGCTGTCTACAAGCACAGGTAAGGTAGTGATGGTCCCTTTCTCGCGGTCAACTTTCCCAGTGGTAGACGTGGAGCGCAGAGTTGTTATCGTTGTTCCTCCTGAAGTTATTGGTGTAGGTAGCAGATGATTTTCAACGTCTTGACCATCTTTCCAGATATGTTCCCGGGCCCTCTTGGATATTCTACAGTAGGTAACGCGCTAAGGAAGGGCTTATGGTCTCTGAATGTGGTTGACATTCGGTCATTTGCTAGCGACAAACACTCAACAGTTGATGACAAGCCGTACGGCGGTGGCCCGGGAATGCTGATGAAGGCTGATGTGCTTGGTAGGTGCATAGATAGCGTGCTGGAGGCACATCCTGACACTAGATTGATCTACACTTCCCCGAAGGGAAAGCAGTTCACTCAAGATATGTCTAGACAGATTGTCCATTTTGGCAATATAACTTTACTCTGCGGGCGTTTCGAAGGTATTGACGAGAGGGTTGTCGACGTTTATAACTTCCAGGAGGTCAGCATAGGCGACTATGTGATTTCCGGCGGAGAGCTGGCGGCTATGGTCGTGATTGACTCTTGTGTTAGAATGGTCACCGGGGTAATCGGCAACAAAGACAGTCTTAATCGTGAGAGCTTTGACTGTGGGCTGGAGTACCCTCAGTATACAAGGCCTGCCAGTTGGAAGGGGGTCTCGGTTCCTGATGTTCTTCTCAGAGGAAACCATAAGGAAACTGAGCTTTGGAGGTGTAAGATGTCCAGGATCATTACGGAGCGCAGGCGCCCAGATTTGCTGAAGGATTGCGGCGGAGAAGAAGAAGGGAGTTCAAATGAGTAGCGTACTAGAAGAGTTCAATAAAAGACAGATAGAGTCACTTTCTGGAGTTGAAAGGCCTCATTTCCTCCCTGGAGACACTGTTAAGGTAGGAATAAACGTTTTTGACGGAGTGAACTGGAGGGTTCAGACTTTTGAAGGAGTGTGCATAAAAAAGCGCAATAGAGGCCTGCATTCGTCGTTCGTTCTGCGCAAGATAAGCTACAATGAAAGCATACAGTTACAGGTCTTCCTGCATTCCCCAAACATAAAGTCCATGGAGGTAGTGCGGTACGGTAGGGTGCGCAGGGCTAAACTGTATTACATGCTCAAACTCTTCGGAAAGGCGGCAAGAATTAAAGAGGCTGGGGATACCCGCAAGAAGCGTATTGCTAGCCAGCGTTCTGCCTCAGCATCCTAGCTGCACTCAGCTGCTGGACGCTGCCAGTGTTAGGAGGCCTATAGCTTTTTGTACTACCGCTTTTTGGACTTCAAACCGTGAGAGGTGGTTCCAGTCATACCGAAATGTTTGCACCTTTGAGCCTCGTTTAGCGAGCCCTATATGAACAACTCCGGTTTCTGGCTCTGTAGCAGCAGGGGCTTGGTTTGTAAAATGGGCGGTAGCACCGGCTATACCAGTTATCGAGACTGCTATATCAACATCCTCTAGTGTTTTTAGTACATTTTCAGCCATCATACCGGCAATTTCCTCGCTTACAACGCCGTATTTATCTATTTCTTGCTGTGGAACCCCAAGCAGAGAGTGTTTCGAGCGCGTTGCATAGGTTACGACGGAAGAAAAAAGAACGCTAGAAACCCCGGGTACACACGAAAAAACGAATGCCAGCAACCCCCCCGTACAGGATTCGGCAAAAGAGACCTTTAAGCTCTGCCGTTGCAAGCGTTGTATACACACGGCCGCCTCTGCAATTAGGGCCTCTGGAATCAGCATATAAAGCTCGCTACAGACCTAAAATGGAATTATTATAGTGCGGCTCCCTATGGAAATCACCGCCTATGATAAACATTACCACCTCTTTTCCCAACAAGACAGCGGCGGCGTTTCACAAGCATGTCACGGGTTCCGAGGTGGCATCGGCCATGTTCCCTGAAATAGCAGGGTCTATAGTTGCGCTATTTGTTGATGGAAATTTACAAGATCTAGCAACCCCAATAAGCAAAGATGGCTCTGTTGACCCGGTAACAATAGAAAGCAATACTGGAATGGATATAATCAGGCATGACGCGGCCCACATTATGGCTAGGGCAGTAAGAGAGATCTTCCCTGATACTAAGCTGGCAATAGGCCCCACCATCGAGAATGGATTCTATTATGACTTTGACCTCTCCCATAGCCTGTCTGAGAAAGACTTTGAGGCCATAGAGAGAAAGATGGCAGACATTATTGCCAAAGACGAAAGGTTTGTTAGGGAAGTTTGGCCCAGGGAACGCGCGATAAAATTCTTCGAAGATTTGGGCGAGCACTACAAATTAGAAATCCTATCCAAAGTTCCCTTAGGCGAGGAGATAACTGTCTACAAACATGGAGAGTTCGTGGATCTTTGTAGGGGGCCACATGCCCCATCTGCTAGGTACGTCAAAGCATTTAAGCTCACCAAAATTTCCGGGGCGTATTGGCTTGGAGACCAAAAAAACAAGATGTTGCAGCGAGTTTATGGCACCGCATGGCACAGCAGCGAAGCGCTTGCGTCCTACATTCACAACATGCAAGAAGCAGAAAAGAGAGATCATAGAAAAATAGCTAAAGATTTGGGATGGTTTCACATACAAAATGAAGCGCTCGGTCAGGTGTTCTGGCACGACAAAGGGTGGGTGATATACCGCACCATCGAAGAATACATAAGGTGCAAACTCGAGAAGCACGGGTATCTTGAGGTAAAAACTCCGATAATGCTCGACAGAAAGCTGTGGGAAAAGTCAGGCCATTGGGAGAAGTTTAAAGAAAACATGTTCGTAGTGGAGAACGACAAGAAAGAACTCGCTATAAAACCGATGAACTGCCCATGCCACGTACAGATATTCAAATCAAAGATAAGAAGTTACAAGGAGCTACCTATCCGCATGGCGGAATTTGGTATGTGCCACAGAAACGAGCCCTCGGGTTCGCTTTACGGGCTTATGAGAGTTCGTGGGTTTACACAAGATGACGCACACATATTCTGCACGCATGAGCAGGTCAGAGACGAAGTGCTGCGATTTTATGAGCTACTCATGGAGGTATACAAGGATTTTGGTTTCGATAGCGTCACAGTAAAACTCTCAGATCGTCCAGAAAACAGAATAGGGTCTGATGAGATATGGGATAGATCTGAGCAATCTCTAATGGAGCCCATGAATGCATTGGGAGTGCAATATACAATCAATAAGGGAGAGGGGGCCTTCTACGGCCCTAAGTTAGAGTTTACCCTCAAAGATTCAATAGGTAGGGAGTGGCAGTGCGGCACTGTGCAGCTGGATTTCGTACTACCCGACAGACTAGGTGCATATTATATAGGCGAGGACGGGAAAAAGCACATTCCAGTGATTATACACCGGGCTATTTTGGGGACCATTGAGAGGTTTATCGGCATTCTAATTGAGCATTACGCAGGCAATATTCCTGTGTGGCTCGCCCCGGTACAGCTAGAAATACTCACCGTAAGTGGGGAGGTAGAAGAGTATGCCAGAGGGTTGATGGAAATGGCATTACAGAAAAATGTACGTGTGGAATTAAACTCTACGGAGGAAAACATAAGCCACAAAATACGTAAAGCCATTTTTAACAAAGTACCAATAGTATGGGTGGTGGGAAAGAGCGAGGCAGGAGACGGTTGTGTGTCCGTAAGGCGTTACGGGTCGGGTGAGACTTGTCGAATGGCGGCCGATAAAGCGTTGAAAACGCTGCTGACTTGTGTTAGCATGCGCTAGTTCCTTTGGTTTGGGTTCATGGGTTAAAGGTGGAGAGAAAAGGGCCAAGAATTAACGAATTGATAACCGCTAAGAGAGTTAGGCTCGTTGATGAGAAGGGTTCTATGGTTGGCATAGTTGATATAGGCGAGGCTATTGCCACGGCTAGGGAAGCGGAGCTGGATTTAGTTGAGGTAGTGAGCGATGGAGAACTCCCGGTATGCAAGATATTCAACTACAGCAAGCAAAAGTACAACAAGAAAAAGTCTGTTGGGCCCAGGAAAAACAAGTCCTCCTCACTCAAAGAACTGAAGTTCAGGCTAAACATTGAGGATAACGACTATAACATTAAGCTCAACAACCTCAAAGGATTCATAGAGAAGGGGAATAAGGTTAAGGTATCTATAAGGTTTGTGGGACGTGAGCTTCAGTATAAGGAAGTGGGGTTAGGTATTCTAGATCGTTTAGTGAATGATACTGAAGGAGTTGCTAGACCAGAGTCTTCTCCTAGAATGGATGGAAATGTGATGAGTATGGTCTTTGGTAGTAAGGGGAGTGGTTCTTCCTCTTCTTCATTGCAGTAGCTAATATCGTCCCCCCTGCTACCAGGCGCATTCGCTTGGTGGTTTCTAGAGTTTTACGCCCCACATAAGTCAGGGGCCAGGTTTCCGTTTAGGTAGCACTCATGATGCTGGCACGTATGTGGGGACTGATACCTGCACACTACCGCCGTAAAAAGATACACTGTGCCATTACTTGCTGAATTGGTTTGTACCTACCGACTTTGGTGATACCGGTTTACAGTCCATATCATCAGGATAACACTCTGGGTAAATGCGTCGATAATTCATCATCCAAGGTACGCCGCACGGCACCCCATCCCGGCATTAACTGCGGCAGACACACCACAAGCCACGGCGCTATGTACGTAACTGTGCGCTGATTAGAAAGGAAAGCCTTGGCCCACGTCAGTGGCGAGATAACACCTCAGGAGTCTCCCCGTATCGCAATATCACGCATATCGCTACCCGCACTGGAATAGGTGATATTGAGCTCCAAATCAAACTTCACGCAATTACCAAGAATCTCGGGCCACTCGACAAGCACCAAATTGCCGGCTAAAACGTCAAAAACACCGGCCTCCTGCACTTCCTTAACGGAAGAGAGCCTGTATAAGTCTACGTGATACAAAAGGAACCCAGGGCACTCATATTCGTGGATTATACCAAACGTAGGGCTGCCAAGAAAGCTGGCACCCGACAACTCAAGAATAATCGCCTTGCAAAACTCAGTTTTCCCAACGCCTAAGTCCCCACTGATAGCAACCACCATATCCCCCGCCAAGGACTTAGAAAGGGTGCCCGCCACCCCACGCAAGGAATGAAGACAAAGTCCCCTGTGGTAGGAGACGGCTTTTTCACTGCCTCCCCTTCTCCCCTGCACCGCGACGCGGTGGGACACCTGCTACTTGCGATCCCCCATTAGGTGCAAGAGGCTAAGGAAAATGTTTATATAGTTAAAGTACAGGCTGGTTGCACCCATGACAGCCATCTTACTGGAAGTAACCTCAGAACCGTCATTGAACCGGTAGTACATGTCTTTGATGCGCTGGGCATCGAAGGCAGTCATCGCCGTAAACACCACCACAGCAACCAAGGATATAGCAAAGTACAACGGGCCGCTTGCCATGAATATATTCACGACCGAGGCTATCAATATCCCGACAACCCCCATGATGAGGAAAGTACCAAATTTAGATAGGTCCCTCTTAGTGGTATTACCGTAGAACGCCATCACGCCGAACATGGCAGAGGATATGAAGAAAACCCGAGCTATACTGTGCGCGGTATACACCATAAACATGTACGAGAGGGACAGCCCCATCATGGCGGCAAACCCGAAAAACACCGCAAACACCGCCTGCATGCTCATGCTATGCACCTTGGAAGAGAGGAAGAACACCATAACAATAGGGGCAAGGGACACCACCCAATGTAGTGGGGTTCCATAAAGCACGCTCATCAACCCATGAGAAAAGGAAGTCATCAAAGCAACAACACCGGTGAGCCCCAGGGCTGCAGCCATGTAGTTATATACCTTAACCAAGTAGCTCCTGAGCCCTGCGCAGTAGTAAGCGCTTTGGAACTGGGCACTGTAATCATTCATAAATTACAACCGCATCCTCTTCAAAAACCATACATGCTAACACACAAACGGCGCGATATCAACTAAAATGAGCAAAATGGCAGCCAGAATAAGAGCTTCCGCCCCCGTTTATATTTTATCAATAAAGCACAAGTTCGCAGCAGTGGGGCAACTACCCCGACAAGGATGGGAATATCTCAATCTACGCCCTTCTAGAGGTACTCTTCAACCAAAATTTGGGCTATTTGCACCAAGTTCAACGCTGCACCCTTTCTAAGGTTGTCAGACACCACCCACATACTCAACCCATAGGGCACCGTTGCATCCCTACGGATTCTGGATACATATACCGCATCATCATCAACGCAGTCTATCGGGGTTACGTATTGCATGCTGCTCTCGTTACCAAGCACGAGGACGCCCGGTGCCTCGCTTAACGCTTCGTATGCTGCATCCACAGAAATTGCGCTATGAAACTCGATATTCAGAGCCTGTGAGTGACACACGAATACGGGAACCCTGACGCATGTCGCGGAAACTTTTATGTCATTCCCCATGATCTTTCTCGTCTCAGCACACATTTTCCGCTCTTCGGTTGTGGAGCAATCTTCTAAAAATTCGCCCACGTGCGGAATGCAATTGAAGGCTATCTGCCTTGGAAACTCGTTTGGTTCAACCTTCCTATTGACAAACATAGCCTTAGTCTGATCATACAACTCAGACATCGCGCCTCTCCCAGCACCAGAAACGGACTGGTACGTTGCCACCACCACCCGCTTTATTCCCGCCACCCCATGCAACGAGTTGAGCACCACTAACATCTGCGTGGTTGAGCAGTTTGGGCTGGCAACAATGTTTCTACTAGCATACGAGGCTATGGCGGCCCTATTAACCTCTGGGATAACTAATGGAATATCATCATCCATACGGTAGTGAGACGAGCTATCAACAGCTACACAACCACACTGTGCTGCCTTGCCAACATACCTCTCTGATACAGCATCACTGGTAGCGAAAATGGCTAGCTCAGATTTGCGGAAATCGTACTCATCCAGATTGCTGCACTTGATTTCAGTGTTTTCGCCATAGCTTAGGCGTTTACCTGTAGACTCAACCGAGGAAAGCGCCACCACTTCATCAACGGGAAAACCGCGTTCGCTGAGCACCTTTAGCACCATCCTCCCCACGTTTCCAGTAGCTCCAACTACAGCTATACGACTCATTCTAGAAACGGAAAGACATTAGCGAACCAATGAGACCCTTGTTGTGTTCTACAGACTTCTTAAACGCATCATCGAATGCGGCCTTAATTAGGTCTTCCACCACAAAAGCCTGGCCTTCCAGAACCGATGGGTCAATCTTAACCTCTTGAACTTTGTACTCCAAAAAGTCCGACAGCACTATCTTAACGCGCACCCTGCCACCCAACGATTGTCCATCGAAAGATTTGGGTTCCTGGCACACGCGAAGCTCGCCAAGCTTCTTCTTTATGGCATTCTGGAGATCGGAAAACTTCTGGTCATCAAAGGGCATATGAACTACTCAGAAATCAAATCACAGCAGCCGACGACCGACGCGCCCTCAAAATCCCTCATCACGCCCATCACAGCCTCATCCTCCTCTGGATTGTACACCCTGTTGTGAGTATTGACACCATTTTTTTTCGCGAGCTCGGCGCGGTGCTCATTGCTATCTATTTGTTGCTTGAATGCACCACCTGCATCTTGGCCGGAGCTAGCGCTTTCCCCGCTGGCGCCTACGATTTCACAGGGCTCCAATCCCGGCATTCCGCAACCGTATGACGCAGTAGCGCCCTCAACTTTTTCTTTGATAGCGTCTATTGGGGCTCTTCCCACACCCTTAGAGAGAAAAAGCGCGGCAATCCTCTGCGGGGATGGAAGATCACTCAGGTAGCACAACCTTATTACCATCATCTCCCCGGCACGCTGTGTGTCATCAGCGCTTTTAACCTCCTGCAACCCATGGGCCATGGTCTGCCATACCCTGGAGAGAAACGAGGTGGAGCTGGACTTAATAGTGGATAGCAAATCACGCCCCAAGTCAAATTTGTGCCCATCGCTCACCGAGGCAACACAAAGCTCGTATACTATCAGCTGCATTCCCTCCAGAACCGCAATCGGTAGGCTTTGAGAGCACAATTGCCTAAAAACCTTAAGTGCTGAGGAAGCATCAGCAAGTAGGATGCACTTGACTAAATCTTCAGCAAGGCTCTTATCCACACATCCAAGCAACACCCTGACGTCGGTAACGCGAATTTTGTTCCTCGTATAGATGGCAGACTGCTCTAATAGGAATAGGGCATTCCTCGCCGATCCGGAAGCATTCTCCGCTATAAGGCGTAGCCCCTCGTCATCGTGTTCTATGCCCTCCTTCTTAGCAACCTCAACCAAATGAGTAAAAAGCTGATCAGAGGTCAGCTTGGAAAGATCCAACCTGTGACATCTCGAGGCCACAGTAACGGGAACTTTTCTGACTTCCGTCGTGGCCATAACAAACCTAACGTGCTCCGCCGGGTCTTCTAAGGTCTTTAATAAAGCGTTAAAGGCGCTTATCGAGAGCATGTGCACTTCATCGATGATATAAACTTTATATCTAGACGAGGCGGGAAGATAACTAGAGTTTTCTAACAGAACCCTGATATCATCTACGCCCGTATTGCTTGCCGCATCTATTTCGATAACGTCTGGGTTGGTGAAGTTTTGTATGGAGACACACTCATGGCACAAACCGCAGGGGTCCGGGGTGGGACCATTGACGCAGTTAAGGCAAAGCGAGACTATCCTCGCACATGTTGTCTTACCAACTCCGCTCGCCCCCACCATTAGAATGGGAGAACTCAAAGAACCGATAGTGAATGCATTCCTTAAGATCCGCACCAGAACGTCTTGACCAACAAGGTCATCAAAGTTGCGCGGTCTGTACTTGAGAGCTAAATTCACGGCTACACTCGGAACAACGGTGGGAAGCGCAACCCAGAAAGACAACGCTACGGCTGCTTTATTTCTAACCTGACCGACTTCACGCGCAATCTGCTCGCACCGCCCCGGATATCCTATCACAATTCATAAAAAACTCAACTGTGTTCTGCGGGGTCACAACGATACTCTGGAACCCGGAAGCGTGGATTACAAAAACCGCGACAACTCCCTGGAAACATCGATCATCCTCGCCGCAAAGGCCCATTCGTTGTCATACCAAGCAAGTACTCTGGATACATTTCCATTGTTAGCATAAGTCTCCATAAGGTCGAAAACCGCGCTATAAGTCGTGTGATTGAAATCAGATGAGACCAATGGCTCGTTCGATGCCATGAGTACATCTGGGCGCGCGGTGGCGGCCTTTAGTAAAGCGCCATTGATCAATTCTACAGTCGTCTTGAAAGAGGAAACAAAAGCAAAGTCTACTACTGAAACATTCGGAGTAGGTACCCTGATGGAAGAGGCAGAAAGCTTTCCGGACAACCTTGGAAATAACGCCTCTAAGGCTATGGAAGCACCTGTGGTTGTGGGAATCATGGAAAGACCGCACGCACGAGCCCTCCTAAGATCCTTGTGGCTACCATCCACGTGGTTCTGATCGTTCGTGTACGCATGCACTGTGGTGACGAATCCACCCTCTATCCCAAAAGCCTCATCCATAGCCTTAACGACATGTGCTGCGCAGTTTGTGGTACATGACCCAACCGATATTACGTCGTGACTTCCATCTATATCCCCCTCGTTCACGCCAAAAATCACCTGAATATCTGCATTGGTAACGGGAGCAGATACCACCACCTTCCTCACCGTGCCCCCAAGGTGTAACTCAGAGGATTCCTTATTGTTAAATTTTCCCGTACACTCCAGCACCACATTCACCCCTACGTCTTCCCATGGAATATCCTGGGGTTGCTTCTCCTTAAAAAACTTAACAGTCTTGCCACTAACCTCAAAAAAGCCTCCATCCTTTATATCAATATCACTCCCAAACTTTCCATGCACAGAATCATTTTTTAGTAGATGTTTGTGCAATTCCAAGCTGGAAGACCCGTTCACAGCTACCAATTCCATATCCGGGATATTATTTTCAAATAGCATCCTAAACAGGCACCTTCCTATCCTACCAAGGCCGTTTATACCAATCCTAAGCATGAAAATTCACAAAACTGAACATGTACAAATGCTGCCATAGTTGCGATGTTTCCGCAATTTATTCGTGCCGGAGCTTTACAATAGGCTCAGTAATTCCGCTCCTGAACCACACCCACACCAATGTCGTGGCCCCAATGTACAAAAATCCGGTAACGGCGCGCTTGATTGAATATACACCGCCCCAGTCGCACAAGTGTCTTTTGTGATGTTGATGGCCCGCACACTCAATGATGTGTGTACACAACAGCGTCCTCAACCTTGCGGATAAAGAATTAAAATTTTAGTTTGGTTATCAAGTAGGCCTTCGTATTACCTTTCTTGTACTATACCTACTCGCAAATATGTAAAAATCTTATAATTTATGCTAGAATTTACGTGTACGTTGTTGAGGTGCGCAACATGACGCTATCCCTTAGCATCCCCAGAAAGATGCTGAAAGTAGAAAAGCTCAATTATGTCCGTCAGTGCTGCTCGATATTCACACTCCTGATAACAACCACCATGTTCATTTTGCTTGCGCTGTCCCAGGCAGGCTTCCTTTCCGGGCTGGGTGCATCCGCGGCAAATTTCTGGACAGCCACGGAGTTCCTGACAGGGCTCACTGCCTCTTTGGGTGTTATATGCGGTCTTATCTTAGTATTCAAGATTGAAAGAGAAAAACGCAAGATACAACAGAGGATTGAGCTCGAGTCCAGACGTATGGGCTTGCAGAGCAAAATATTTTTGGAAAGGGTTGATAGGAAGCCGCTAGATAAGGCGTCAGACTTCATGGAGGCGCATGCAAACAAGGTAGAGCTCGCGGCCTCGATACTCTTTACCACCATACACTTAGTCGGCTTAGGGGTCCTCCTATATTCCGGGCTTTCCTTGTCTAGCCACGTTAAGGTCGGAAGTATGGGTATGACCCATATTACCGATATGGTGGTCAATGCCCTGTTCTTCGCATCAGCTATGATGTTTGCGGTTTCCTTCTGGATTATGCACAGGGATAAGCCAACGTGTTCAAAAAACGTTTCTCATCAGGCTAGGTTGACAGTATTATACCTGTGCGGGAACTTCTTGCTCTTTGGGGGGAAGATTGTGTTAGCGATGGAGTCTGTCGGGAAGGTCGCAGCCGCTCCTTTGCCTTCCGGTGGAACATTCCCCATAGGGTGGGCTCTGCGCACTGTTGGAATATTGATGGTTCTGACAAGCGTTGTTATGATGCTCACTGCCAACCATAAGAAGTGTACGCAGTTGAAGCGGATGGTGGAGAGCGGAGAGGGAACAGAGCGTCTGGCGATGCTTTCTACCCATGAAATCAGATCTTGCTTCGGCTATCAAGAGTGTCGCTTATCAAGGTAGGAGGCGGGGTAGAACTATGAATTGCGCAGTGCTGCTGTCTGGATGTGGTCACATGGATGGCTCCGAGATACGCGAGTCTGTGCTCGTGTTGCTGGAGCTGGATAGGCTAGGAGTTAGGTTCCAGTGTTGCGCGCCAGACATTCAGCAGTGTGACGTAGTAAACCATGTGTCAAAATCCTCGGAGAGCCAAACAGCACGGAACATCCTAGTAGAGTCCGCACGGATTGCCCGGGGGGATATCGTCAACATAAAGAGTTTAAGGGTGCATGAGTTTGATATGCTCATAGTTCCTGGAGGGTTTGGTGTCGCAAAGAACTTCTCTAACTTGGTGTCCCAAAGCGGTAGTGTGGTCGTCGAGGATGACGTAAACTCCCTAATTCGTGAGTTTCATAGGGTAAGAAAAGCCATAGGTGGCGTGTGTATAGCTCCGGCAATTATAGCTGCAGCGTTGAGTGAGTTAGTAAAGGTGAAGGTCACACTTGGGGACGATACAGATGGGATAATATCCAGGTGTGGAGGGGAGCATGTTGTATGCCCTACTGATGGCTTCGTCGTAGATGAAGAAAACGCGGTTTTCTCCTGCTCGGCGTACATGCGCGATGACAGGCTTCATAGGGTGCATTTAGGCATCCAAAAAATGGTTGAGGGCATGGTAAAGTTTTGCAACAGCAGGTAGGGCGCAGCCCTAACCTAGGCGTCGAGTTTTATCCTTCGTTCCAAAGACCTCATTCTGTAAAACGCCATCAGCATACCAAGCATTATGCTGGTGGAAACTAGCGAAGACCCGCCGTAACTAAGAAATGGTAGCGCGACGCCAGTGGTGGGTAGTAAGTTTAGCGCAACTCCAACGTTTATCATAAACTGGGACGAGAATTGAAAAAAGAGACCGGATGCTGACAATAGTTTGAACAGGTCGCTCTCGCTATACGCAAAAAACCATGCTCTGGTGGCGATGTATCCGAGGATAAACAGGATGAGCATGCACAGCATGGCGCCAAACTCCTCAGCAGCAACAGAGAATATGAAGTCAGTGTGGCAATCTGGAAGTAGTAGTTTGACCACCCCTTCCCCAGGGCCTATCCCAAGTATTTTTCCGGTTTTGAATGATCTTATAGAATTCCATATTTGAAAGTGGTCATGGTTTGCCGGATCAAAAAAGGTCATAACCCGCTCCTTGGTGTATGGAAACAGAAACAGGCACAACAGCAACCCGACTAGAAAAAACGCCATGATTGCGAGTATTGATATGTATGATATGCCGTATACAAACAGTTGGCTACCCCAAATCAGAGAAAACATAATGAACATACTAAGATCTGGTTGCAATAGGAGTAGCGAAACTAGAACAATGTAAATGGCCGTGGAAACAACATATCTCAACTTTCCCCGTACCCTACACAGAACCCAGGCATTGACTATGGAGAAAACCGTTTTCGCAAACTCAGACGGTTGAACGGATAGACCAAGGAAAAAAAACCACCTCTTTGAGCCCTTTACCCCAACTCCCCAGAACGCTATATATACCAAGAGAACAATACATGTAAAAAGTAATAGGAAGGACGTACCAATTATGAGCCTCTCATTCATCATGGAGTATACCACTACAATACCAAGCGCTATACAGAGATAAGTAAGGTGCCGAAGTAGAAAATAGTCCTTTGGCAGCATTACCCTACTTTCAATTACCGGCCCAGCAGAGGAGATAAGCGTAAGACTGATAATCGATATAGTAAAAAATGAGAGTAGCAGGGGCTTATCCACCGATCTGTACCACCGGTTGAAAAACACGCTCAGCAAGCGAAATAGGTCTATGGCATTTGCCCCTAAACGCATTCCTTGCATCTTAGACCAAAAGCTCTAGCCATATCAAGAGATAGGTCAAGCCTTTCCCAGGAGAAACTTTCCCCAGGATTTCGACCAAAGTGCCCGTAGCATGCCGTGGGAGCATAAGTCTGCTCAAACAACGATAAATGGTCACATATACCGCTTATGGAAAGATCTACATTCGCCTCCAGATACTTCTCCATGCACTCATCATGGACCAAGCCGGTTCCCATGGTGTCTACACCAAAAGTCAGCGGTGTTGGAACCCCTATCGCGTAAGACATCTGAACCAGGCACTCAGTAGCGAGTCCGGCTTGGACTACATTTTTGGCTATGTATCTCGCCATATATGCTGCAGATCTATCGACTTTGCTAGGATCCTTACCTGAAAAAGCACCTCCACCGTGCGGTATGTGCCCGCCGTAGGTATCAACCATGATTTTTCTCCCAGTCATACCAGAATCACCTACAGGCCCCCCAACTACGAATCTACCGGTCGGGTTTACAAGAAAATCTTCATCCTTACACATCCAACCCTCCGGAATCGCAGCAACAAAATGCGGATATACCAGGTCCCTAACATCCCGTTGGGTCATTCCCTCCTCGTGCTGGATGGACAGCACCGCCCTCAAAACCTTCACCGGCTTGCGGTTTGAGTATAGTAGCGTGATTTCAGTTTTGGCATCTGGTCCCAAGCCGGATATCCTCCCCTCATCTATGGCCGAGGCAATATTTTTTAACACAAGGTGTGAGTAGAATATTGGTGCAGGTATGAGAGAACACGTCTCATTTACCGCATAGCCGTACATTACTCCCTGGTCACCTGCACCTTTTTTCCTCCTTCCCGTATTTACACCAAGGATGATATCTGGAGATTGTTCATGCATTAGTATCAGAACATTTATCGTGTTCCAGTGAAACCCAGGAAGGCTGTACCCTATCTCTCTAACCGCCTTTCGCACTATATCTTCAATCGCTCTCGGATCTACATCTGCACCGCAGACCTCCCCTGCAACAACTACGTTATCTCGGGTAACTAACGTCTCTACTGCAACATGGGCGTACGGATTCTTCGCCAAAAAATGGTCTAATACTTCATCTGAAATCCGATCGGCTATTTTATCCGGATGGCCATGAGACACCGACTCACTCGTGAGAAAGTAATCCCCACCCGAGTTATTTATACGAAACACACTGATTAAACGAAGAAGAAGCTCCCATGATGATACATAAAAATTATACTAGATACAAATCACAGCGTTGAAATGAGTTTCCCAGCAATGTATTGACTTGGAAAACTAAATATGTAAGCCTTCTCGCTCGGGTGTCCGTAGCTCAGTTGGACAAGAGCAGCAGCCTTCTAAGCTGCGGGTCAGGGGTTCGAGTCCCTTCGGGCACACCAGGTTTTTGTAGGTCGCTCCATGGTTCGCTACTACGATGTAGTTATTCTCGGAGGTGGGGTAAACGGGATCCTAGCGGGAATTGGGCTCACAGAGCGCGGAATGAAGGCAGCCGTCGTTGAGCAGAGGGATCGCGTACTCAGCAACCTAGACCATAGGGTCTTCGCAATCTCCAAAAGGTCCAAAGATGTTTTTGACCGCCTTGGAGTGTGGAACTGTAGCGGAATTTACTGCCCAATAGAGGATATACTAATCTTCGATGATGATAGTAGCTCTACAGTCCGCTACGACCACAAGCTAGTGGGAAGCGACCCTATGGGATACGTCATTAGCGGAAAAGAATTATCTTCCATGCTACAGAGCAAGGTAAATGGGTTTACTCACATAACTTCCACCTCTTATGGCGCAATAGAGGCTAAGGATGGGTTCATCGAAACTTTGCTGGTAAATGGAGAGAAAATCTCAAGTAGATTGGTAATCTGCGCTGAAGGAAAGGGGTCAAAGTTCCTCGAAAAATCACATATAAAAACCATGAGGTACGACTATAAGCAAAGCTGTATCACCTGTAACGTGTATCACGAACGACACCATCGCAATATAGCAATTGAGCATTTTTTTCAAGGGGGGCCGTTTGCGATTCTACCGATGTATGGAGGATATCACTCATCGATTATATGGACTGAAAAAACCGAGATAGCCCAAATGCTATTACAGCTTTCAGATGATGAGTTTGAAACCGAGCTACAAAAGAAGTGTGGGGGGCATGTAGAGGTTAGTGGGCGTAGGTCTTGCCACCAAATTTCAATGGTGCTGGCTGACAGGCAATACGCAAAGCGTTCCCTCCTGGTTGGTGATGCACTCCACTCCATCCACCCAGTTGCTGGGCAGGGGTTGAACATAGGTATACGGGATGTGGAGGCCGTGGTGGAGATACTCAGTGCATATCACTCATTAGGGTCCGATATAGGCCAGCAATTCATTTTGGAAGAAATAGAAAAACGCAGGTTACTTGACAATCATTCAATGTCTGTGATCACTACAGTGATCAACTCCATCTTCTCCAGTAATTCCATAATACCAAAGGTGGCTAGGAGATTTGCTATGTCTGTTGTGGAAATGTCTCCCCACATAAAGAAGAAGCTAATAACTCACGCCATGGGTATGAGTGCAATATGTTGATTACATCCGCTATTTTCTATCTCTAAGTTCCAGTGCACTCTGTATAAATTCGTCAATTTGGTAACTCACTTTGATGAGAAAGGCCTTCTTAAGTGAGGCAAGGTCGTCACGGGACATCTTGTCTTTTTCTGATGTCGAAACCGTCCCCCAAATATCTTGAAGTATCTCGTCAACCGCGTTTACCATCTTACTCCTTACACTATCAACCCCATTCGCGTTGGTTCTCATCCTAACTTTCTTTAATACCACTCTACCTGGTTTGATGCTATAAGCGCAGCAACGCCTGCAGAAACGTAGCACTAAAACCGGAACCCTCTTCCATTCCAGATTCCATACGGAATACTGCAGCGCAAAAGTCCCACCCATAACTAGGAATATCTTCAACCCCCTTCCGAAGGACAGCATCTCCCTGTTGTAGTAGTACCACTTGAATATTGAATATACCCGAACGTACAGGTTTACTGGAGCCTTGAATAAAAAAAATCCAGACCATCCGTCATGTAGTACTACAAAGGAAACTGAGGAGATGTATGCGTAAATAACAAGAAAGAAAAACCTAACGACAATCCTATCGAAATTACATATCAGATAGGAGAGCATCATGAATCTTAGAATAGACACACACCACCCATTGGAAAATTCAGGAATAAAGAGCTGGGATGGGAGGGATCGAACCTCCGAATGACGGTACCAAAAACCGCTGCCTTACCGCTTGGCTACATCCCAAAATGAAAATGATCCAGTACCGCAGCATCATGGTAATGAAAAATAGTGAAAATGCAATGAAAAACGAGAAAAATCTAACGCCTACCAAAGCGCATACTCCGAAATAAATTTCTTGTTAAAGCATTTTTTTCGTATCATCATCACCGTCGTTGGTGGTTATCGCAAGATGCCGTGAATTTCCAAAGTATCATTGAGAAGCTTGATGGCTACTGGAAGGCGTATGGTTGTGCCCTCATGCACCCGTATACTTCTGAGCTAGGAGCCGGGACGTTGCATCCAGCAACGTCGATTTCTGTCCTCTCTGGAAGGGATACCATGGTTGCCTATGTGCAGCCGGTTATCAGACCTTCAGACGGTAGATATGGACAGAATCCAAATAGGTTATATCAACACCACCAGTATCAGGTTATCGTTCAACCATCTAGAAGTACGCTAATCGATGATTATTTGAAGAGCCTTGAGATGATTGGCATCTCAAAAAATGACTTCGATATTCGTTTTATCGAAGATGACTGGGAAAACCCCAGTATAGGGGCTTCAGGGCTTGGATGGGAGGTATCGTGTAATGGCATGGAAATTACTCAATTCACCTACATGCAACAAGTAGGGGGGATTGAGTGCGCTACTATTCCTGGCGAAATTGCCTATGGGCTCGAAAGAATTGCAATGATACTACAAGACGTCGATAATGTTTATGACCTTGACTGGAATGGAACTGGGGTAAAGTACGGCGACATATTTCTTGCCCGGGAAAAGGAGTTTTCTGCGCTCTCATTCGAATACTACGACGTCGAGTTTCTGCTTTCAAGGTTTGAAAATAGTGAGAAGATGTGCTCTCTAATGGTTGAGAAAGATCTTCCTATAGCTGGGTACGATTTTTGTATACAGGCAAGCCATGTGCTCAACATCATAGAGTCACGCGGTGTCATTGGAGTGAATGAGCGTGCTTCTTATATCTTGAGAGTTAGAAAAATGGCAAATATGTGCTGTAACTCCTACATAAAACTATACAAAACGGCTTAATATGTCCTCCGATTTAGTACTTGAAGTTCTATGTGAGCAACTTCCTATTAAAACTATGAAAGTTGCGTGTGAGTACATACAACCGAAAATAGATAGGGAGTTTATTAATAAGGGGATAAGCTACAGCACATCAAAAACATTTACCACCCCGAATAGGATAATATTTACCGCATATAACATAGACCAGAGCAAGGGTAGTGGGAAAAAAGAAGTAAAAGGCCCCAGGGTTTCTTCTGATGAAAAAGTAATAAGCGGTTTCCTTAAAAAAGTGGGTAAAGAAAGTATAGAGGAATTAGAAATACGGGAGTTCTCAGGTGAAAAATTCTACTACAGCTCCAAAGTTTTAAGTTCGAAAGACCTTACCAGTGAAGTAGCGGAAGTGATACAGTGCATGATTGACGACTTTCCGCTGCACAAGCGCATGCGGTGGGGGGTAGGCACTGGACACTGGACTAGGCCGGTCATTAATGTGCTGTGCGTCATGGACGGTAATGTTTTACCCGTTTCAGTTGCGGGAGTTGTTGCGAACAACATAACATACGGAAACCTAAGGTTCGCCAATCGTCAGCACAC
This sequence comes from Anaplasma centrale str. Israel, assembly GCF_000024505.1. NCBI lineage: Bacteria > Pseudomonadati > Pseudomonadota > Alphaproteobacteria > Rickettsiales > Anaplasmataceae > Anaplasma > Anaplasma centrale. The sequence goes on along the minus strand of NC_013532.1, from coordinate 102,152 downwards.
TGTTACCAATGTAGTAGGGTACCTGAAGTTCTTATCTGAAAGTATGGTCATTGTGGATACAGAAGAAAGAAGGAAATGTATCCTCGAACAGCTAAACGAGAAGATATCTGATGCCAAACTAACGTACGATCATAACGCCCAGATGCTGGAAGATATGAGTAGTAGTTTGGAATATCCAAAAATATTAGTCGGTAGTGTAGACGAAAGTTTTAGTGAAATTCCTACGGAAGTTGTTTCGTGTGTCATGGTTCACCATCAGAAGTACGTGGCACTAAAAAACCAGGAGGGAAAAATAGTAAAATTCGCTTCTGTTGCTAGCGTTGTGAACGACAAAGTAATAAAAAATCATGAGATGGTTCTTAGGGCAAGGCTATCGGACGCGTTGTTCTTAATCAAGAAAGATAAAGAAAATGAGATGAACCACTATGTAAATTTACTCTCTACTATAGTGTTTAGGAGTGGGTTAGGCACCCTTTTGGATAAGGTGGAGAGGATGTCCGCCCTCGCAAAATACTGCTCAGTTTGGATTCCACATTCCTCAATGTTAAATGCAGAAAGGGCAGCAATGGTCTCCAAGGCGGACCTTGCAACCTTGGTTGTTCGGGAATTTCCAGAGCTTCAAGGAAAAATGGGTAGATACTATGCAAAACACTCTGGAGAAGTAGATGACGTTTGTCTAGCAATTGAGGAACACTACCTTCCCACAGGGCAAAATGACCCATGCCCTAAGTCTCCTATAGGAATTGCAGTTTCAATTGCAGATAAGGTTGATAGCCTAGTTGGGCTCATGGCAACTGAAAAAATATCTAGTTCTCGTGACCCATTTGCTTTAAGAAGAACATCGATCTCATTGCTAAGAGTTATAATAGAAAACAATATCTCTATACCGCTAGACCTGATAGTAGCAAAGGCCGTGTCCATGTATACTCGTAAGGCCTGGCTAAGTAAAAATAAAAATCATCTCCTAAGTGTTGACCGCGACGCTCTGACTTCCAATGTTTTATCTTTTTGCTATGAGAGGCTAAAGGTAATATTAAAGGAAAGCGATCTAGATAAAGAGGTAATTGACGCTATTGTAGGGAGATTTCATGATATCCCTACAGTTAAGAAGAAGGTGGAGGTGATTTGTGAATATCTTAAGACAAAGGAAGGTAGTACAGTTATTACCGCCTACAAAAGGGCTTATAACATCATCACAAAGGAATCAGTGGAGTGGAAGTCGGACGTTAGACCTAATAAAAGGTTATGTAAGGAGTGCTACGAAGTACAGTTATATGACCAAATAAATCACCATAAAAAACTGATAAGTATCCTAATGAAGGGGAGTAAGTTTTCTGAGGCTATGAATTCATTATTTGAGTTTAGCTCGTTTGTTAACGCGTTCATGGATGGAGTAAGGGTGTGTGACCGGGTAAACACGGAGTTGTACCGCAATAGGGTTGATTTACTAGTATCCTCAGTGAATGTGTATAATAAAGTGTTGGATTTTAGTAAAATACTTGGAACGTTTTAGCGTTTACTCTTGAATTTTCACGTCCGAGTATATAGATAACTAACCTACTTGAAAATATTTTAAAAGACCGAAAATGAGTAGCAACGACTACTATGAAATACTCGAAGTAAGCAGAAACGCCAGCGCAGATGAAATAAAAAAGTCATACCGTAAAATGGTTTTCAAGTACCACCCAGATAAAAACCCTGGAGATAAGAAAGCCGAGGAAAAGTTCAAGAAGATAAGTGAAGCGTACGAGGTGTTGAGCAACCCAGATAAGCGGGCTGCTTATGACCGCTATGGCCATAATGCTTTCACTAGTGGCGGAGGTACCGGTGGATTTGATTTTACTAGTGGTTTCTCAACTGACTTTTCCGATATCTTTCAGGACTTCTTTGGTGGAGGCTTTGGTAGATCACAAAGAAGTAATAGTAGGGAACACCTGCGTGGTTCTGACCTTAGGTATGATGTGGAAGTATCTCTTGAGGATGCTTTTAAGGGAACAAAAGTTCCAATCAGTTATATCACAAACGTAAAGTGTTCTTCATGTTCTGGTACTGGAAGTGATGGAGCAATTAATTCCGTGAAGTGCGGAAATTGTAATGGTGCAGGTAGTGTTAGAACTAGGAAAGGATTCTTAACTATTGAGGAGGTGTGCCACATATGTAATGGAGAAGGAGAGGTAATTAAGAATAAGTGCCGTAAGTGTGGAGGAAATGGTAGGGTAAGAAGCGAAGTTAGTCTACTAGTAACCGTACCTAAAGGTATAGAGACAGGAAATAAGGTAAGGGTCAACGGTAAGGGAGAGGCAGGATTTAGGGGAGCTAAAGAAGGTGATCTCTACGTGTATATTAGAGTTAAGGATCATAAATTTTTCACCAGAAAATCTTCTGACCTTCACTGTAGTGTTCCGATAAAAATGACTATAGCCGCCCTAGGTGGAGAGATAGAAATGCCTTCCATCGATGGTTCATGGACAAAGCTAAAAATTCCCGATGGTACCCAAAGTGGTGACCAGATAAGGATGAGAGGTAAGGGAATGCCAGAGGTAAACTCAAAAGATAGAAGGGGAGATATGTATGTGCATGTTACCGTGGAAACCCCAGTTAAATTAACAAAACAGCAGGTAGACTTACTAAAGAAGTTTGAAGAAGAGTCTAGCGCAAATTGCAGCCCAAAGTACCAAGGGTTTTTCCAAAAAATCAAGGATATATGGAGAGATATAAGCTCCGGATAGTTATAAACTTAACATACTCATTTAAAGACTTCTAGACTAATATCCTTACACGTGAACGAGTGGGTGATGGACCCTACTGAAATGTAATCAACTCCTAGTCTAGCTACCTCCTCAGCACTTTCAATGTCTACGCCACCGGAGACCTCTATCATAGCCGAATTCCCTATCATCCCGACAGAGTCTCTAATCTCTTGAATATTCATATTATCCAGCATGATTAGGTTAATAGAATTTTTCAGGGATTCCTCTACCTGTATTTTACTATCACACTCAACTGTGATAAAAGCATTCCCTAATTTCCTTCTTATTCTTGACACACACTCTGTTATACTCCCGCAGCTTACTATATGGTTATCTTTTATCATTATTCCATCGTAAAGTCCCTTTCTATAGCTTTCTCCTCCACCTACGCGTACAGCGTATAAGTCAAAAATACGAAGCCCAGGAGAAGTTTTACGTGTACTCCTTATTTTAGCCTTAGTTCCAACAACTCTAGATACAAAATCCCTGGTGATAGAGGAAATAGAAGAAGCCCTCTGTAGGAAGTTTAATAAAACCCTTTCAATAGACAATATCTGGAAAGCGGGGCCAGATCCCTCAACAATCACAGTACCTGGTTTTATGTAGTTTCCATCATGTTCTAATAAAGTGAAGTCTATTTCTCTACCAAACATTTTAAATATTTCCTCAATGGCGATTATCCCAGAAACCACCATCGATTCTTTAGAAATAATTCTAAACTTAATACATTCTTCCTCAAATATACAACTTGTAGTTATATCTCCTTCTTCCCCAAGATCCTCCATTACTGCAGAGCGTATAATCTCCTCAAACATATACTTATTTTCAAGAAAAAACCTATCTTGAGTGTATACTGTACCACCTTAAGATAGGAAGTGAATTTACTTATGGATTATAACCTCATCCCAATACTATTTGTCTCGTATTTAATTGGGTCAATTCCCTTCTCATGGATACTGGTAAAGGTATTTTGTAAGATGGATTTAAGAAGCGTTAATTCAGGTAATATTGGGGCGACTAATGTATTTAGAGTAGATAAGAAAATTTCATTTGTAGCACTATCTCTGGATATAATTAAATCAGCGCTGGTGATTTTTGTCCTAGAAAAGACGAATGTACAAAAATCCATCTTATATTTAACTGGGTTTACTCTAGTAGTTGGTCATATATTCCCATTATGGTTTTTATTTAAGGGGGGAAAGGGGATAGCCCCAACAATAGGAGTAGTGTTGTCAGTGAATATTAAAGTATTTCTATTGTTTATAATAACCTGGGCGGTTGTTTTTGCTATATTTAGATATTCATCATTATCATCAATAACCTCAATTGTATCATCATGTATATATTGTGTGGCAATTGAGGATTTCAACGCGTCTATATTTTACATAGCTATGTCTGTGATTATACTGATAAAGCACAAGGATAATATTATTAGAATTATGAATGGAGCTGAAAAAAAGTTATTCTAAAATCAAAAAACTCTAACTCTAGTATTATATATGTGGCATAGGGCAGCGGCTATGGCATCAGATGAATGGTTATTGATTTTTATATCGCTTCCTATCCCAAGTGAATTCCTTACCATAAATAAAACCTGATCTTTTGGGGCCATACCATTTCCGGTTATGCACTTTTTAATCGCAGTGGATGAGTATTCGTATATGTTAATCCCCTTAGACATAACAGAAATTGTCGACGCGGCCCTTGCGTAACATAAGGACATTGAAGACCTTGGATTAGAGTTTACAAACACCTTCTCGATTGATGCCTCCTCTATTCTATACATACCAAGAACAGAGAGAAGAGAAACATAAATCTTGTACAGCTTTTCACTTTCCTTACTAATTCCACGAGTGGAAATAACCCCACTATCCAGAAGGCATATAGAGTGGGAATCCAAACTAGAAACAACTCCCCATCCTGTAAACTCAAGCCCAGGGTCTATACCGATAGTGATCACATAATTAGCGGGGATTATGAGCTGATAACATACATAAAAAGAAACAAAAACAACCAAACTACATCTACGAAATGCCAGTACCAGGCCGCACATTCAAACCCAATGTGGCACTCAGAGGAAAAATTCCCCTTTTTCATCCTTGCCCAGCATATGAACAAAAAAACTATCCCTAGTAATACGTGAACTCCATGAAACCCAGTTGCCATATAAAAATTAGAGGAATACACCGCCCCACCACCTACTCCTTTAAATGGGAAGTCTATATGCATGTACTCAATGCACTGGAAGGAGGAAAAAATAACCCCTAGAATAATCGTTGATAAAAGCATCCTGGATGAAGATTTCATATCCCCACCTAAGAGAAAATGGTGTGACCATGTAATTGTAAAACCAGAAAGGAGAAGGGTAATGGTATTAAAGAAAGGTATAGACCACGGATCAACGGTCTTTATACCTTTTGGAGGCCAAGAGGTATACACCTTCTCTGAAAAATCTACTAGATTATAAACTGGAAAAAGCCAAGCCTTAAAAAAAGACCAAAAAAAGGCAAAAAAGAACATAGTCTCTGAAAGAATCATTACAGCAAGGCCTAGCCTCAACCCTCGCTTAACAACTTCCGTGAAACAGTTATCCTTATTAGCCTCGTCGATGACGTCAAACCACCACTTATATAACACCGTTATGGTTAGAAGTACTCCTATCGGGAAAAATATCGTCCAATAGGAGCCGCCGTGTATAAATTTTACTAACCCAAATGCGGAGAGAAAAGAGCATAAAGAGAGAAGAATCGGCCACGGACTTTGCGAAAGTATATGGTGGTCGTGCTTCTTCATCTGAGTTTTAGCAGTAAAAGTAACTGGAAGTTACAGACTAATGAGAGTATATGTCAAGATTATTCAAATTCAAGAGGCCTTCCTTACTGATCTAATAAGACTTTCTACATGTTGTATTGGGGTTTCTGGTAGGATGCCGTGCCCTAAGTTAAAAATAAGTGGTTTATCTCCCAACTCCTCCACTATTTTTATAGATTTGCTGTCTGATGCTTTTTGGTTGTATGCCAATAGAGATGGGTCTAGATTCCCTTGTATCACACCATTAAGGTGTTCTTTTATCCATGAAGTTGGTATGCTGTAGTCAACACTAATAGCGGATATTCCGGTTTTTTCTAAATATGTCTTATACATCACACCGGCACCCATAGGGAATCCAATAATAGGAAAGTTTGGATGCCTAACACGTACAAAATCTACTATCTTCTTTGTTGGGGTGATAACGTATTCCTCAAAGATTTCTACTGGAAGCAGACTTGCACTACTATCAAATAATTGAATAACATCAACTCCGCTCTCGATTTGTTTCGCTAGGTAGTGGGATGTCAGGTCAGTAATTCTGTTAACTAGCTCCGTAATCTTGTTTTCGGGGTGTTTATGCGCAGTTTCTAGGCAAATATCCTTCCTGATTTTAAAAAAGTTTTTTTCCTTTCCTAAAGCATATGTAAGCAAAGTCCAAGGTGATCCGGCAAATCCTATTAGGGTTTTGTCAATGTCTAGAGACTTTCGTACTCTACGAATTCCTTCAAATACTGGTTGAAGCTTTGTGATAGATTCACTAATGGAGTATTGGTGTATGACCTTTCCTATTTGTGGTCCTTGTCCTCTCATAAAGTTGACTTCATATCCTAAAGAGTCTAGGACAACCATTATGTCGGAAAATATTATTGCTGCGTCTATGTCGAACCTTTTAACTGGCTGTAGGGTTATTTTTTCAACGACCTCTGGGGTGTAGCAGGCGTCTAAGAAGTTTTCGAAGTTGTTCATGACCTCATGATATTCGGGAAGGTATCTTCCTGCTTGTCTCATGAACCATATTGGAATCTTTTCCTGTCTTTTTTTTTCGATGAGAACCCGTTCGAGTACTCTACCTTGTTTTTTTGAATTAAACATAAATAATCTTCCTTATATATAACTATAGTTTATTTATACCTGTTGATTGTGTGGATAACCGCAAATTATGCAAAATCCCATTTAATAGCGCGGTTGCAGTTTTGTGGATAAATTTGTTAGTAAAGTAGCTAAGTGTTTGATTTTGTACGAAAATTTATGTTTATAAAATGTGTGTGAATTGTGTTGATAACTGCCGAGTGCGTGGCGGTTTTCTGGTCGTGAAAATTCGCGTTATTTCTCAAAACTCTGTGAATAACTTGGTGTCGTTATGTTAGTACTTTTTATTCACCTGTGATTTACATACTTATTAACAGAGTTATACAGGCAACTTTGGTATAGAAAGCTGGGGATTTGCCGAGTATACTCTGGAAGCTCTGTGTAGGTGATGTGGGTTTTGTTAGCAATGGGAAACGGAGTTTCTGAAGATGGCGTAGGTGGCGATGTCCCCACGCGGGGCGGTGCGCGGTCTGTCTTCTATTCCTTTGTCCTGGAGAGGCTCCCTGGTTTCAAGGAGTTTGCTAAAAACAGAATAATGGCAGAGAACGCATTGCACTTTGGTAGCTCCCACATAATGAACAACCTAGTCAGGTTGGATGAATGTTCAGTGAAAGACATCATGGTGCAAAGGTCTGAAATACTCGCACTGGGGATTGATGATAGTGACCTACTCACTAAGGTGCTGAGGAGCCAGCATACCAGGGTGCCGGTGTATAAAGACAATATCGATAACATCGTCGGATTTATTCACATTAAGGACATCACCTCGAAAGAGGGTTTGGACTTCAACGTGAAGAGCATAATACACAATGTGATGTACGTTCCGCACTCGATGAAGGCCGTGAACCTTTTTGTGAAGATGCAGTCCTCCCGTGTGCACATGGCAATTGTGCTAGATGAGTATGGAAGCACCGACGGGCTGGTTACGATGGCTGATATAATTGAGGAAATTGTTGGCGATATAGAGGATGAGCATGACGTCCCCTCAATCCCCGATATTGTAAATATCTCCAACGATAAAATCGAGGTGAATGCAAGAGTGCTGGTCCGCACCCTGGAGCAGTCGCTCGGTATCTCACTTAAAGATTCTGAGGAAGAAGAGTACGTAACAGTCGGAGGGCTTATACTTGCTATGGTGGGTAGGGTGCCGGTTGTGGATGAGGTTTTTAATCACAAAAGTGGTGCATCATTCCTGATTAAGGAAGTAGACAATCGATGCATATATAGGGTAGTGATTGATCTAAGTAAAGTTCTCAGGAACCGGTGAGGAAAAGGCGGCCTGCGGCCGCTATAGGGACGTGCAGAGCTTTCACTGTGCTTATTTTTGCCATTTCGTTTGCTGGGAATGTAACCACGCTGACTTCCCAGAGGTCTATTTTGGAGATCATCCTAACGCCGGATTTGCTATCCCTTCTTGACTGTACAACTTTATACCCTATGGATAGGGCATTTACGCTGCCGTCTGTTATCAGGGCGTAGACCTCCCGTGCCAGCCGAAGCCCCAGGTTTAGCTTTGCAACCACCAACAAACCAAAGGAGTCTTCCCTAGCGTCTAGTATTTTTCCAATAGGGTCCTTAATACTATGTTGCCATAGCAGGGCCACTTTTCTCTTTTGCAGGGACTCCGCGAATGCCCCTGGCTTTATTACATCGTTGTGGGCATCTACCTTGTTGAAAACACTAGCGTAACCCACAAAACTGCCATGTTCATGTTTCTTTGAGTTTTTGACTATATACATTTTCGCCACCATTGTCGTACTGCTTTTGAGCCTCGAGGGAGTTGCCTCCCTCGATCGGGGGTAAGCCGAAAGCGGCTCTTTTTTCATTTACGGTCATGAACGTTGCATTTTGTACATACTGCCATAACCGTTGCCTTTTTTCAGTCAGCACGCAGATAGATTCCTTATCGTAAGACAGAAACATGTTGCTACCAAACCTTGGCACCAACCATGAGTTGAGATGTGCGATAATACTCTCCAAATGCGGGATGATCGTCTGCTCCCATAACGCAAGCCTAGCTTCTGAAAGGTTACTGTAAGTATTGTCTCCCGGGATGCCTAGCAACTGGGGTGGAACCCCAAAAGCCAGAGCGATCTCTCGAGCAGAGACATTTTTCGACTCAATGAAATCCATGTCCCGTGGGGACAGGCTCATTTCTCGCCATTCCAACCCACCTTCGAGCAAAATAGGTCTACCGGAGTTCTTTGGCCCTGCGTAAAAGTCTTCAATCTGGGCCTTTAATCTTTGATACTGCTCCTGAGTCAGAGTGCTATTCCTCTCGTTTTTAGTTTTCACGACCAGGGCGCCACTGGGGCGGGCTCCGTTCTGCAGCATTGCCTGGTTCCAAGCGCCGGCCTGATTGTGTTGGTCAATGCTGTAAGATGCGGCTTCGATCGTCGATAATCCGTACCAATCATTTAGGGGGTGAAAGTTCTTCAGGTGTAACAAATCATGGCGGTTGGTGGCGCGGTCCACCTGAAACTCGTACACATGTCCGTTCACGCTATAGCGGTATGCTATGGCATTCCCCCCTGCTTTGGTAACAATTTCTACCCTATCGGGCCTCAGTAGGTGTAATTCTTTTGGGAGCATGTCCCTACTTTCTACGGATAGGACGTATGAATTGCCGCTAATCAACCTGTATGTCACTATCCCTTCGATTAGCTCGGCCCTCGTCATAATACAGTTGGGACGCGATAACAACTTAAGGATAGGATGGTTGAATATCTGAAAAACGCCGCTTTTTGTGGTTTTGTGTAACGTGATGTTTACAGATCCTGCGGCGGATGCCACCATATGGATCGACCGAAAAGCGATAACGTTTTTAATGTACCCGTTTCTAGCAAAACTCGCATAGTTGCGGTCACCCCACACGGCTTCTCCACGGCATTCTAAAAACACCGAGGACACACTTGTGTCGCTGTTTCTGCCGAAAAAGGATTCTCGCATAATTGGTTGTGCTTACCGGATATGCTTCATGCTAATGCACCAAACCGCGCCCCGGAAGCAATTTGGACACTGTATATTTTTACTGATATAGTTTAGAATCTTACTTTTGGTAGTTGTTGTAAATGCCCGTGTCCCGTATAGGTAGTACTTACACCGAAAGAGCTAGAGGCTCATTCGGCAAAGCAGCAAGTTCTTATGACGAGCATTCCACCGTCCAGCGCGATATCGCGAGGGAGCTATGTACGCTTGTATGTGGCACTAAAGGACAGAAAGTGCTAGATGTTGGGTGTGGCACCGGGCACGTGGGCGCCATAATTGGCAACCGTTGCGAGCTTTTTCAGGTAGATATCTCTGAAGAGATGTGTGGCATTGCCAACAAGAAAATTCGCGGCCTTACCGTAAGTTGCAACATGGAAAACATGCCGTTCTCCGACGGTTTTTTCGATGTGGTAACGTCATCCATGGCTATACACTGGGCTTATAACATTAGTGCCTGCCTGCGAAGCATGCTGAGGGTGCTAAATGAAACTGGGCAGGGGTTGTTTATCAGCGTTCCCGTACAAGGAACCTTGGAGGAGCTTGCAGTTTGTGAAAGGTTAATGGGCCGGAAGAGACAATTTGAATTTCATGACGTTGCGTTTTTTGAAAAGCTTGTCCCCACGCTAGGAGCCACCATTGAATATGTGCAGTGCAAAAAATATACACTGCATCACAAGACGTGCATGCGATTGCTGAACTCAATCGCCAAGATTGGCGCGCAGTCTCACCGTGGTGCAGCTGAAACTTCTGGGGTAAGTATTGCGGATGTGTGTCGTGTGTATAGCGACCTCTTCTCGCAGAATGGGATGGTAATAAGCTCCTGGAATATAGCTTATTTAGTTATCAAAAAACGATTTTGCTGATATCATAGCGCCAACGTCTGTGCCTAGCGTATTTGCCGTCATGCTTAGCGACTGTCGCGATTTGTCACGCGAAATCAGGGACATTGCGAAGAAAAAAAACGCAATCATTCTGGCCCACTACTATCAGGATGATGAAGTCCAAGAAACTGCAGATTTTGTTGGGGATTCCCTTGAGCTGTCAAAGAGGGCAGCATCAACAGATGCGGAGATCATCGTCTTTTGTGGCGTGTTCTTCATGGCAGAAGTTGCCAAAATTCTAAATCCCGGTAAAAGGGTTATAATGCCAGACCTCAATGCCGGATGCTCGTTGGCAGAATCTTGTAGAGGGGAAGACTTTAAAAATTTCCGGCGTGCACATGAGGACCACTTTGCAATTACGTATATCAATTCTTCTGCGGAAGTGAAATGCTACTCAGACATAATATGCACCTCTTCCAACGCCGTTAAGATAATTAACAGCATACCCAAAGACCAAAAAGTATTGTTCGCTCCTGACAGGTTTTTGGGAGAATTTCTCAAACAGAAAACGGGCAGGGATATGCTCTTGTGGCATGGAAGTTGTGTTGTGCACGAAAACTTTTCCGAAGCCAGCCTTGTTGACTTGTCTGTGAGGCATAAAGACGCCCATATTATTGCACATCCGGAATGCCCTGGTAATTTGCTAAAATATGCGCACTGCATAGGCTCCACCACACACCTATTGCGCTACGCTGCCGCTCACGCTGGGTCTAAGTTCATTGTACTGACCGAAGAGGGGTTGGTGTACCAAATGAGAAAAGCGTCCCCGGGGAGCGAGTTTTATGTAGTTAATTCTGCCAAGGGCTGTGAATCATGCAGTAAGTGCCCATACATGCGGCTAAATACTTTAGAAAAGCTCTACAAGTGTATTGTGGATGAGCAACCCGAAGTGACGATGAGTGCAGAAATAATCTCCGGCGCAAGGAAACCGATCGAAGCGATGATGCGCGCATCATAGGGTAGTTCAAGAAGCCGACCTCAAGTGTTTTCTTTGAAGTACTGCGCCTTGTTTAAGTCATCCTTATACCTCTCCGCCTCCTCCATAGGTGGTTTTGAGGCTGTGATGTTTTTCCATTTTTTAGAAAATTCTGCGTTTATTTTGTGAAAAGCCTTCAAACTCTGTTGCCGCTCATTCAGCGTGCTATCATCACACGATATGATATCTTCTATGAACTCGTCGCTGACTATGGCATCCACAGGGCATTCCGGTACGCAAACACCGCAGTCTATGCACTGGTCCGGGTCGATCACCAGCATGTTCTCCCCCTCATAAAAGCAGTCCACAGGGCACACCTCAACGCAGTCTGTATACTTGCACCGGATGCACCTGTCTGTTACAAAATGGGTCATGAAGCTAAGCCGCTAAAACCCTTATGATACTTGACTGTTGTCGAAAGAGCAAATACTGCAGGCGCCGCAACCGCCTGCGTGTTGTTGGTACGCGTATGTGCCCTCTCGTCGAGGGAGGTGTTTAGATGGAGATATACCAACATAGTGATTGTAGCTGCCTGAGCGGAAAGAAGTTTTGCATCGTTGGCTATGGTTCCCAGGGCAAGGCCCAGGCGATGAATCTGCGCGATAGCGGAATTAGAGATATAACGATTATCCTTCACACAGGATCAAGGAGTATAGATTTAGCAAGGGGGGACGGGTTTGAAGTTGATACTTCAGGCTCCTCAGCAAAACATGCTGACGTCATAGTGATGCTAGCACCTGATGAGGCACACCGGGAGATATGTAAAGAGACGCTATTTCCATATTTGAAGCCTGGGCAGGCAATCATATTTGCACATGGGCTGAGCATACTATATGGCCTGGTTGAGTTGCCGGGATACGTTGACGTGTGTATGGTATCGCCAAAGTCAGTAGGCACAGAGGTACGGAACCAATATCTGGAGGGCAATGGAGTGGTGTGCTTCACTGCGGTTATGAATGACTGCAGTGGTACAGCGAAGGCGGTATCAGATGCCTATGCAGCGGCGGTGATGCTCGGAAAGCTGATCATAGGTACTACCTTCAAGCAAGAAGTAGAAGCAAACCTATTTTCTGAACAAGTAGTCTTATGTGGAGGGATACCATCACTCATCAAGTGCGCTTTTGAGGTTATGGTTGAATCTGGAATCTCACCAGAGGTAGCATACTTGGGTTGTGTATATGAGGTGAAGCTAATAGCTGATCTGATGCACAGGAAGGGGATATACGGTTGCTTGAGCAATGTCTCTAGTGTTGCGGGATATGGTGCCAGTATTACTGGAGATAGGATTATAGATGGCAGGGTGAAGCAGAGTATGAGGGAAACACTAGCAGAGATCCAAAGCAGAGAATTCTTCAAGAAGCTCAGTAAAGAACCTAATCTACAACAAACTCTTAGTACATACTATAAAGAACTAGAGAAGCATCCTATAGAAGCAGTAGGGAAGGAACTAAGAGATCTGATGAACACGTAATTATATAATAATAGGACGCAGTACACACACTACTGCAATGAAGAAGAGGAAGAACCACTCCCCTTACTACCAAAGACCATACTCATCACATTTCCATCCATTCTAGGAGAAGACTCTGGTCTAGCAACTCCTTCAGTATCATTCACTAAACGATCTAGAATACCTAACCCCACTTCCTTATACTGAAGCTCACGTCCCACAAACCTTATAGATACCTTAACCTTATTCCCCTTCTCTATGAATCCTTTGAGGTTGTTGAGCTTAATGTTATAGTCGTTATCCTCAATGTTTAGCCTGAACTTCAGTTCTTTGAGTGAGGAGGATCTAGCCTGGCCTACAGAACTCATTGCGGGTTGTCATCATCGCGCTGCTTGCCGTCGCGACGGGGGGGTTGCGTATCCTCGTCATCGTATGTTTCGTCTTCCCCGTACGGCTCATCGCCGCCACTTTCTTCATAGTACGGCTCTTCATCTCCGCTGCTATACTCGTCTTCGGCATCTTGCAGCTCACCATCAGTGGGCTCCTCTTCATATGCTAGGAGTTCATCCTCCGCTGGATACACGTCAGTGGCCTCGCCCTCTGAACCGCGTATTTCATCTGCCTCATACGGCTCACCACCGTCATTTTCCTCGTAATACGGCTCTTCATCTCCGCCACCATACCCATCTTCATCACCTTGTTGTAGCTCACCATCAGTGTGCTCCTCTTCATATGCTAGGAGTTCATCCTCCTCCGGATGTCCTTCGTCGCTAACGTGATCTTCCGGGTAGCCGTCTTCGTCACCTATATCGTCCAGGCCCTCTCCGTTTAGTGGTACATCCTCTCCTTCTATGTCATCCAGACCTTCCATGTACTCATCATCTTCTGAGCTGTAGTCATAGTCTTGTGGATAATCTCCGAATTCGTCGTACCCAGCCTCATCACCATGTTGTTCTTGGGGTTGCTGCGCCTCCTGAGCGCTTTCTTCATGAGCAATGGCAGCCTGCTGCTCTCCTTCTTCAGATGTAGGCACATCCTCAGCGACTGTGTCCACTCCTCCCCGTGCCGCATCTGGATCATAAGGTTCCTGCGTCGGGACAAAAGTGCTCTTGAGTAGCTTCTTAGTGAAAAACTTATCCTCATAGTACTTAATCTTTTTCGATTTGATCGGATACGTAGATTCGATCAATAAAATCTGCTCATCTTTCGGTAGCATGATCACTTCCTGTGGAAGCAACAGCGCCCGCTGAGTATCTGAAATGTGCAAGGAGCGCGATGCAGGATTCAAATCCAAAAATTTCGGCCTATTCAGCGATTCCTGGCTCACGGTTTTGTTACCTATGAGCTGAGAAATCAAGTTTGCAGTTTCAATATTATTTGCCGCAAACGTGATCCTATAAGTAGAGTTTGAGAGGAAGGAGTTCATACCCGCTTCTTCGTATATACCCTTCAGCTGTTCGGTATCTTGTATTATCAAGAACAGCCTAACTCTATAACCGCGGAAGTACGCAATACCGGTTTGGAATTGCTCCATTTTTCCTAGCGTGGGGAACTCATCCATCATGAACAGAACCCCATAGGGCTCATCGTCCGATGGCAACGCCCTACACAAAAACTCGGTCGCCTGCTGATAGAATACCTGCATTAGAGGCCTGAGCCTGGTCAGGTTATCTGGGGTGAGGCCCACGTATACTGTGATCTTCTTTTTCTTGAACTCCTGAATGTTGAAGTCACTAGACGCGGTTGCGGTGTCAATCAAGGGGTTGGCCCACAGTTCCAGGGATGAGTTCATTGTTGAGACCACCCCTGACCGTTCCTTATCGGCCTTCTGGAGGAAAGCCGCAATGTTCATATATGCTACTGGATGGATTTTTTTCCCTATGGTATCCAAAACCACAGCCAGGTTATAAACTACATCATCACTGCGCATTGTGCGCACAACTTCACCAAATGATTTGACCTTTTCCGGAACTGCTAGTAAATACAATACGACACCGACGAAAAGGCTGCGAGCCTCGTTATACCAAAAGTCTTGCTCAGGCATAATGAGGTTCGCGATTTTTTGCACATCATCCACCATCTGGCCGGGTTTTTTGCTTATCCAGTCCAAAGGATTGTAACAGTGGCTGATACCGTCAGGTTGTGCAGGGTTCCACACATAAACTTCCTGCCCGATCTTCTTGCGCCACCCACTTGTGATGTCGTAGTTCTCCAGCTTGATGTCATGCACCACGAGCGAGTCTTCCCAGAACAGAAGATTGGGTATTACAAACCCCACACCTTTACCTGACCCTGTAGGCGCGAAAAGCAATGCGTGCTGGTAGCCATCTGCTACTAAATACCCCCTTTGGTCTTTTCCAAGAAGCAGACCCTTCCTGCTTCTGAGGCCAATTTTACGTATATCGCGCTCCGACGCCCATCTGGAATCACCATGCAAGGCCTCTTTCTTTCGGAAAGGTCGCCACTCCAGGAGAATGTGCCGCAGATTCCAAAAGACAGTGCCCACTATACACAACGGTGCCGCGAAGGATAGCCACAACTTCAGCGAATTAGGCACCCCATATAACTTGGGATCAGCCCACCACCCGTGGATGTAATTGAAAATTGTTGGCCATAACCTCATGGGGAAGTCTGATATGCTGGGGTTCAGAGCGTTGAAGTCTAAGTACTCAAGACCCCACATTGAAAGAACAAAAAGTGCCCCCGAGATGTAAAAACAGAACTCCAGGAGGAAAAACATCCCGAAGAAGAACACCAAAATGTTACGTATGTGGTTAGAGCTACTGTGCATGGCTTAACAATAAGGAGGCCCTGGCCATCAGCGATTTTACACCAAGCTTAATCATTGCCTTGTGAACATTTGGTGAACATAATCTCCGAGACGTGCCGCACTCCTCCAGACTCCCTTTTTAGCTGTATAATTACGTCTACTATGTTGGTGATGTAGTCTACTATTTGTTCCGGTGGCAACCCCAGGCTTGCTTGCATTACCATAAGTTTCAGCTGCTCCACAGCCATTCTAGGCGTGTCTGCATGCAAGGTGGAGATAGAGCCCGGGTGCCCTGTATTTATGGCTCTGAGAAAGCTGAACGCCTCAGCCCCCCTGAGCTCCCCCACGATTATCCTATCTGGCCGAAGACGCAAGCAGGCCTCTATAAGATCTTGAGTAGAGACCTTAGCGCGCCCCTGGCCGCCCTTAGATGCTAATAGATGCACCCTATTGGGGTGGTCTAGCGCTATTTCTCTAGAGTCTTCCACAGTTATTATCCTTTCATCCTTTGGGATAACCCGCAGCGCCGCGTTCGTGAACGTAGTTTTCCCAGTGGACGTACCCCCGCTGACTATTATGTTTTTTTTGCTCAGCACCGCGAGCTCTATGAAAGACTTGATATCCCCACTACTCAGAAACTCACTAAGCTTCTTGTTCACGTCCATAGCCTTGCGGCCCTGCTGGGCTACATGGGCGAACGCACCCATTTTCTCATAATCCTCGAGTGACAGCTGCACCGTCGATGGCTTTCTTATGGAGAATACGACTTTATCACCCTCGCAAGCGGGGGGAAACACCACCTGCACACGGAAACCGTTGGGCAAAGAAGCCGACAACAAAGGCGTTTCCTCACTCAACTTTTGCTCAGTTGCTTGTGCCACCAACCTGCCGAGTGCCTTGAGATGAGACAGAGTCAGACTCTCAATCCTCTCACACCGTATATCGCCCCTGTTCTCTACCCATACCTCGCATTCCCTGTTGATCGAGATTTCATTAACCCCATCCTCCGCGAATATGCTCTGCAGGGGCTCCAAGTATGTCTCTAACGCTGCATATCCCGCTGTCATATGTACGCACAACACTCCATACTAAATACACCACGCCCCCACACGGACCCAGGCCAATTACCTCCGCACCGCCTCCCTGGGGAACACTATGTCTTGGTTTACAAATACCTTCATTACAGTTCCCTGGTCAACATAAATGGTTGGCTTGTTGGCATCCGCGTACTTCTTTATCAGAGACTTCATAGATTCGGAGAAATCTTTTACGGCGTCAGACACTATCTTGACCGGAAGAGTAGACGACTTTTCCTCTTTCTTCTTCTCTCCACCTTTCTCCTCCGTGGTATCCTTGATCTCAGACTGCAGGGCAGGTATTTTCGAGGTCACAAAGGCAGTACCCATGGAAACCCCTGCAAGTAGAATCGTGGATGTGAGGACACTCCCCATTTTGGTGTCAACAAACCCTGCACTACCGTTTCTACCTAACTCATCAGTACCGGCAGAGTTAATTTGAATGTCAATACCGTGGGGTAAGATGACCCTGGCCCAACTCACGGTCACGCGCGTATTATTGCCAGATGCGTCGAAGAAGTAGCTGCCTATCAGCCTAGAACCTTTCGGTATCATGACCATATTGCCTGCTTCCGCGTATACATCTCTAGATACTATTGCCCGCAGCACCCCGGGAATGTCTGAGTTTATTGCGGTCTCCAAGACCGCGTCTATCATGTGCCCCTGGAGAATAACATACCCAGGGTCTCCTACCCGTGTGGCCTTGACGCTGGGTGAAGATGTGCCATCCAGCGTGCCCCACGTCCTGAAGCGGCTGTCTGAGCCTTGGCCGCCACCATCTTCGCTTGTGCCACTCTCGCCCCCGCCCCCTCCTAGGACGATCATAGGCGTACCGCGCTTTTCTCTGTCATACCCCAAAAAGGAGGGCATAGGTTCAGGTATGCCTCCCCCCCCTGGCCGGTACGGCATAGGTATGTGTTGCGGCATCCTGTCTTCCTCTTGGGGATGGCGCTGCAACTCGGGCTCGAAGAAACTCTCCACCGCGGGAGGCAAAATCTCTTTAGTCTCTTCCGTAGCTACGGGCTCCTCCTTCCTTTTCTTGGTGATCTTAGTAAGCGTTGGGAGCTCCGGAGCGGTCGGCATGACCAGAGGAGGTAGGTCAGGCAGTTTAGGTGGGGGAGTCAAAATCCTTGGCGCAGTCTCCTGAGCTGGAGCCTCGGACTCCTTGAGCAACTTGTCAACATCCTGTTTCTCGATGACAGCCTGCGGCTCCTCAGATTTCTCCGTGGTACCGCTGCTACGAAAGAACATGTAATAGGCCATTCCGGTTATAGCGCACACCACCAGGACTACAAAGAGCTTCTTGCTCTTATGTACGCCCACCACATTGACGCTTTCCTCTACGCCATCACCGCCGTAGTTATTACCCTTGGTCTCGTCTGACATCCCTAAACTCAACTATTGATTAAAGCACCGTATTCACCACCTCAACGCCACTCTTGCCGTAGTCAAGGTACAGCCGCTTGTGGACTCCTTCGATTATCACATAGCCCTTCAGTAGCAACATCCTGCAGGGCACCTTCTTGCCATGTCTCCCTACGGAAAACACTTTTGGTATCACCTTGTTATTGTCGTAGAACTGGAAATATGTAAGGGCTCCATCATCAAAAGTCCTCACAGGAACTATTGTCTCATCAGAGCTGCTTGCAGAGTACACATAATTCTTGTCGGTTGCGTTCGGGCGTATGGTAACCTCGCCACTGTTGGGGTTTTTTGCCAAGCTTGGAGCAGACAGGTCAGCCAGCCCAGCTCCCTTGAGGTCAAACTCCCTGTTAGTTTCTGGGTAGTAGAAACGCACTACATAGGCTGCGTCTGTGAGAGGAGAATCTACCCTGCCAAACTCGTCGGCTGTTGTCCTATACTCTGCACTACCAGGGTCAGCAGACTTAGAAACAAGATCAAAAGCGTAGCTCCTGCCCTTGTTGGTTTCCACTAGCATGTTCGTCTTGCCCTCCCTTTCCAGTGGCATGATGAACAGCTTATTGTCCACAGGCTTCACCTTCCAGTGAACGGTGTCTCCCATAGCCATCACTTTTATGGTCTCCCCTTTAGAAAACTCTATAAAGGAGTGATACCCATAGTTGAATACAACCGTGAATATCTCATTTGGGCTGTATACAAAGGTCTTGATCCTGCTATCTACAGACACAGGCGCACCACCGCTTACGGCAGACTGAGCCACGCCTCCCGTGAACACAACAGCCAGTAGAGTCGAGAACGCAAGCAAGTTTTTATAGAAATTCATCGTCTGCCCTATAGTAAGTAATTTGAAATCCCAGAGGGTTTACTTGCCTATCCTGGTCGTTCATCTCAAGCGAAGAGTACCTGAAGGAGAGAGTGGCAATCCTATCCCTCTTGGTGATAGACCCATTGTGGTTGTTAAACTCCAGGGAAAACCTAATCTGCACGTTTCCTGTGCTCAGATGCTGCAAAGACCGCACCTTCAGGTTACCAGACACCGCGTCTGAATACAGCGTCATAGGGCTGGAGGGGTTGCTAGGACGTATCCAGTTGCGGAACTCACCATAAGTTTCCTGGGAGGAAAGCAGCCGCACCTTTGTGTAGTAGTTGTACTGAAAATTATTCGGGTCGTACAGCTCCCTCGCCCGCACATACTCGATGATGAAATAGTTGCCCAAGACCTCGTCAGCGGAGTACTGTTTTACCGTGATCGGGTTGACCAACGTGGTAATACCCGACTTCTTTTCTATCTCAACCACAAACGGCTCGATTGTCCTCGTCTTCCCTATCCTGAAAATGACAAAGGTGCTTACTGCAATGCAGAATACGGACAACACCACCAGGAGAAGCAGGACGTTCCGTTGGACCACAACCGAGCTGTATCTGTCATGATACCAGTCATCGGTGCTCGCGGAAACGGCGGCACCCCCATCCTTCTTACCGAAACTAAATATGCCCATACAAACCCGCCGAAATTAAACCAGGAAGGGGAAATCCTCCCCAACGATAAGCCCGCATAATACACGAACACAACCTACAACGCTTTTATTTACATCAAGTTAACAGGAAAATCATCCTCAATTAACGTGGCCTAGGCGTTCTATTTTTGTTTTTATATAGCCAATATTGCGCTCGTGAGTTCCAACCGAAAGAGGTATCATTTTTGTTACATTGAACCCATGGGCACGCATGCCGGATACTTTGCTGGGGTTGCTGGTGAGCATTTGAAACTCTGTAACTCCCAACGCATTGAGAATATGGGCTGCTGGCAGGAAGTCTCGCTCATCGTCGTCAAACCCGAGGAACCTATTGGCATCTACAGTATCTAGCGAGTTCCGCGTTTGTAAATTGTACGCACGTATTTTGTTTGCTAGCCCTATTCCTCTCCCTTCCTGGGAGATGTATAACACTATGCCGCCGTGCCCGCTGCCCAAGAATTGTATGGCGTGCAGCAGTTGCCCCCTGCAGTCACACGACATGCTGCCCAGTAGATCTCCCGTGTAGCACGACGAGTGCAGCCTTACCACGGGGTTCACAAGGCTTGGGTTGCCTATGATGATTGCATAATGTTCTGGCTCCCCTAAGTTTGACCTGTACACAAGTATTTTAGATACCAGTGCGCTGTGTAAACAAAGATCGGAGCGGCAAACCTCGTGCAATCTGTATTCCTCACGGTAACCCGACAATGCGTCACACGCTAAACACAATACGTTATTCTGCGCGCACCACTGCTCCATAGCCCCATCATCGGCCAGTTCCATATCCACGACCAGAGCGGAGGGGAGCAACTTTGCCAGTTTCATCAAGTCTACCGCATGCCTGTCTAGTGGGTTATTGCTACTTGTGACTTGCGCGTTGGGTGGTAGACTCACGCCGGTGGCCAGTGCTGCTGCAATGTCTGTGAGAGTGAGGTTACTTGCCAACACTCTAGACGGCTCATGCCCGCCCGCAACTGCAGCCATTCTCCTGCCAGTTAGCAGTAAGTATACCTTGCTTGAAAATTCAGTAAGTGTAGCGAAGGAGTGCTCCTCCAACAGCTCGCTGGGGAAAACCAGCGCATATTTGCCGCATGTGTGGAGGACAACCGGCGCGCAGCGCCTTATCTCCAGTACCGCCCTCTCTACCAGATTGTTGCCAAAGCCGAAAGCCTTGCCTATCAAATTCACTTAAGACCCACGAGATGGTGCGGTTAAGAAGACTCGAACTTCCAAGGCCTGTTATAGCCACAGCGACCTCAACGCTGCGTGTCTACCATTTCCACCACAACCGCGACAAACACCCGAATATAATGAAAAACAAGCTCAGATGTCAATAACTACAGCTGCCAGTGCCGATAGCACCCACTCCCCGCTTACTGCGAAGGAGAGCCTTCCATAA
Organism: Anaplasma centrale str. Israel; assembly: GCF_000024505.1. Taxonomy (NCBI): domain Bacteria; kingdom Pseudomonadati; phylum Pseudomonadota; class Alphaproteobacteria; order Rickettsiales; family Anaplasmataceae; genus Anaplasma; species Anaplasma centrale. The sequence continues at coordinate 81,023 of NC_013532.1, read as the reverse complement.
CCGGTGCGGCAGGGTTGTCATGCGATATTGCAAACAGCAACCCATCAACCCTGTCTCCGTATATCTTGCAACGGTTGACATAACTCAAACGCAGGCCTAGCTTTTCCACTTGCTGCTGAACATACGCACCCGAGTGGCAAAAGAAATCTCCCTCTTTGACAAATCTGTACCCCTGCCCGGTACCTTCGCGCACAAGCGCTATGATGATGCCCCCCTTGGCCAAAGCCTTGCTGACCGTCTTGAGAGTCTCACCCAAGCGCTTTCCGGCGTAATGTAGCACCTCTGTCAGGATGATGACGTCATACTCCCTGCTGTTGTCTTGCAGGAATTCGTGCATGTTCATACAAAGCAACTCGTTGTACGCCTGCCTCCCATTTACGAAGCACTTTCTGGCAATGTCCAGCATCCTGCGGGATATATCAACCCCGGTTATGTGGCGACCTATTCCCTTCATCTTCAGAAACTGCCCACAGATACCAGTGCCGCACCCCAGATCTAGGATGTCCAGCTCGGCAACCCTGCTTCCTAGAAAATTCATAACCAAAGACCGCACGTACTCATGCCCCCTGTAGTTCTGTGCAACCAGCCAGTGCTCCACAAAGTATTCGCTTGTATAGTTGAAGTGCTGCCTTATGATGCCTTCCGGAACCTCCGCCACCTTCTCGGGAGCCTCGATTTTTTGTAGGTAATACATAGACTCCTGATGTGACCCATCTAGCGATAGCGCCTTCTCGAAGTTTTTTACTGCCTTGCCCATATCATGAAGGACCAGATAACACCTACCTATGTTGTAGTAGGCATCCGGGAGCCTTGGCCTTACTAAACTGATGAGCCAGAACCTTGCTTTTGCATCTTGTACGTTACCCCTGTAAAAGTGGTACAACCCCAGGTCCATATTCGTAGAGAGTAGGCTTCGAGACTTATCCCGCAAGGAGGCAACGCCCTCCATGGCAGACGCGCGGCCGCTTCTTACGAGTTCAGCAACCTCTCCTGTGCCCGGGAGTGAACAAAAAATCCTCGAGCACAACGACCCTAGGCCATCACCGAAGAAAGAAAGGATTCTTCTCATACTCCACCTAATCGGTAAGACAAAACTCTCCACACCAAAAAAAACTGCGAACGCCGCCGGTAAGTTCTAAGACAAAATTGAGTTTTTGCAAAGCTCTCTTTGGTGCGCCACAGAATCGGTGACATCGAGCAACCAGAGCATGCTGCCAACCCTTAATCTGCTATTACCCTTGCAGGGACGAGGATCGGGTTCCTTTGGGTCTATACTGCGATGGAAGCTGCCGTCAGTACAACCCACAGGAATGACGTGCCCATCCTCTGAAGCCACTTTTGTCCTGTTTCTCTCTAGGGACAGCCACCACGCTATGACTGCGGCAAAGCTCCTGTACTTAGTGGCAACGATGGATGCGACATACCAAGCGCGCTCTAGCGCCTGAAGTGTGAAGAATAGCAATGTCACCACCGTCAGCGCTGCCAATGCAGAAAACCCCGCCAACGGGCACTCAAGCGGACAGTCTCCGGACTCAGTACCCAGCGTCTTTATCACCACTGCAGCCACGCACGCCACGGAAACACACACAAAGGCCGGCACCACGCACATTGACGCTGCCACCCTGTCCACAGAAGAAAGTTCCTGCATAACACAAGCTCCACACTACACCCCTGATTATAACGCACACAGGCCGCATTTGTAATTAGAAAACTTACAAGCCGCCTACAGAACGCCGCGGAAAGACTCGGTAACTCCACTACTGACCACGGTATCACCACTTTCTTGCCATTCTGTTAACAGGCTTCCCCCGGGCATGGTGATCACGCACTTTCTTTCTGTGGCTCCTAGTCTTACACCCGCGATGAGTGCAGCGCAGGATCCACTACCACAGGAACACGTCTCGCCAGTACCCCTTTCCCACACCCTCAGGGTGATCTGGTTTCTAGTGACTACTTCCGCTACGCATACGTTGGTACGCTGTGGGAACATGGAATCGTGTTCCACCAACGGCCCCAGCTCTTCTAACTTGCAGTCCTTGACTGACGCGACGAAAAACACTACGTGCGGGTTGCCCATGTTTACCCCTACGGGCTGTGGGTATCCTGGGATTGACAGCGGAATCTGCAGCGTGTCGCACTCTCTGGCTATGGGTATGTCTTGCCAGGCCAGTTTTGGGCTACCCAAATTTACCCTTATCCTGCCGGTTGGGACCTTTTCCGCAACTACTGTGCGGTCACCAATTGTGATGGAGGTGCTAATAGTGCCCAACTCGTCCATGAGTAGCTTGCCCACGCACATTGCGGCGTTGCCGCACATTGCCGCCTGGCTGCCGTCTGGGTTGTGGATGGTAATTGTGCAATCGGTGCTGCCGTCTGATCTGTCTATAGTCACTACCTGGTCGCAACCAACGCCGGTCTTTCTGTGGGCGATAGCCGCATAGTCTATGGCTGCATCCCCAGTATTTCTGCGGTCAATGATGACAAAATCGTTTGCGTTGCTGTGCATCTTAATAAAATTCACTGCCCACCTAACATGACGTGCTCAGACGTGCAGGGTGAATTCTACCCGTGCTGGAGCGTTCTTGCAATCGAGTGAGGGAATACCTGGTCCACCGCGATACAGTACATTACGGTGCTTGCCAGTTGCTCTGGCTCTTCTTTTGTGGGGGGTAGTTCCTCCAGGTCCACTACGCTCGCCTCTTGTTCGTCAATGCAAAGCAGGACTTCGTCGAGCTCAGGCTCACCAACACCCGCGTACTGTTCACCCACGATATCCACCACATCTGCTGCTTCTTCTTCTGTGCACTCTGCTGGCAAATAGTGGCTGGATTCCGTCTCTAAGGGACATAATGCATGCACGCACTCAGTGCTTGGATCTGTGATGGGTTTTGCAGAACATCCACGTGATAATGTGGGAATATGGCCTACCGGGGGTTGCTGTGTAGAGTGAGTGCCGCAGGTACCACCGCGCATTACGCAGGGCGTTGGTGGCACTGCTTGGGGTAGAGTTGCGGTTGTATCACTTTGTCCGCTTGCATGGAGTTCGCGCTCAGGAGTCAGCTCCGAAACCTCGGTGCCACTAAAAACGGTGACGGCCTCTACCTGGTTGTGCTGTGCAGGTGCTGCTGATGCTGCCTGACCGCGTGCAGACCTCCCGCGCGACGCTGTGTGCGCATGCCGCCCCCTGGAGGCGCCCCGTACTGGCCTCGCCGCTGTGAAAAAGATTACAAATAGCACGAGCGCAACAAGCACTACCTGGTGCTGCTGCAGAAGCTGCGCGACAGCTGCGGCGTACACGCGTGTTCCTGATTGTGAAATTGGTAAGGCGAATTAGATAAAAAATTTATAATCTACCCTAATTTCTTAAGGGTTAATGCGCGTGAACCAGGGGCTACCACACGCGAACCATTAAATGTCCGATAACTGCTTTGCCGCCGGCTTACACGCTGAAAGAGCCCTTCAGCAGCTTTGCTGCCTCACCGAACTCCTTAACGAAACTCTTACGTATACTTTCTGGAAGAGTGATACCTAAATCATCCTCGAAGTACTTGGACAAGTCTTGCAAACGAGAGATGTAGTTTCGCTTTTTGCTGGCAAATTTGCGGAATATGACTCCGTCCAGCACCTCTATGCTAACTGCCTTGTTAAGAAGTACGCAATCTATAGAGGGGTTAATTCTGAGCAACGCGCTCCTCACAGGTTCTGCGCTAAAGGCAAACATACCTTCGATATTGTACACCTTTATGGTGTACAGACATGATACCTGAGACAAGCTGCCATTGCTGTATTTTTGATGTTTTACTACTTCCCACTGCACCCTCAAAGAACCAGGGTGCCCTGGGGTACCTGCAGGTACACCTTGCTGCATACGGCTACACCTAAAATTGAACTTTGCTCACCGCAAGAGCATACACTTTCCATAGTTAAATAATGCATAATAGTGAGATTACAGTGCCAATGATGGCGCAAAACACGTTTACTTGGCCTAGGTGATTGCACGGCACGGGGGAGAAGCGTAAACCGTGCCATGTGTGCATCCCCGTTTTCAGCTGTAGAACACACATGTGCAGAGCTCTGCGTTTGGCCCTACCACGGTGTAGGTGGCTTCTGTAGCGTTTAATGCCCCAACACAAGGGGGCCAGTTACGCCCGTCTGGAGGTGCGTGCCCGGATACATGCGGTGTATGCGTGCAGCTGTGTATTGCTGGCCACCATATGGCGGATTTCACAATAATTGTTTCGTGCCTGACGGCGCAATAGTGCTTGTCTTACGGGCTGTACGCGTGTACACTTCCGTGGTGCTCCGGGACCCGTGCCTCGCTGTGCGGATCTGCGGCAGCTTCGTGTTGGATGTGGTGATGGAAAGCATCAGAACGTTGCCCTGGGTGCAAAATTCCAGTGTGCGGGGATGTAGGGTTCTGCTGAGGGTTGACTTTAACGTTCCGGTAGAACATGGCCAGGTGCGTGACAGAACAAGGATCGAAAGGGTTGCGCCTACGGTAGACTATCTAGTCAAAGCTGGGGCCAAGGTTATTATGGTGTCTCACTTTGGGCGCCCGAGCTGTGTGGACGCAGATTTCTCGCTTGAACCGCTAGTTGGCACCATAAGCGAGGTTTTGGGCGTACCCGTTACTTTTGTAGGCGACTGCTTTGGTGAAAGGGTGTGCACCGTTGTGAATGCATTGCCTTGGGGGTCTGTGGTCCTATTGGAGAACCTTAGGTTCCATGCGGGGGAGGAGAAGAACGATCCTGCTTTTGCAAAGCAGTTGGCTTCCATGGCAGATTTGTATGTTAATGATGCATTTTCCTGCTCACACAGAATGCACGCCTCAATTGACGCGATCACCAAATTTCTCCCTGCTGCTGCGGGCCTTAATTTGCAAGATGAACTGCACTACCTGGGTAACATAGTGAGCGAGCATCCAGTTGCCGCGGTCATTGGGGGCGCGAAGACGTCTTCTAAGATACCAATGTTGCGTAACTTGGCCCAGAAAGTTGATTTTTTAGTGCTCGGTGGGGGGCTATCAAACAGTTTTTTGCGTGCAAGTGGCCACAAGATCGGTAGTTCGGTCTACGAACCTTGTGACGATGCCGTACATGCGGTTTTGGAATCCGCACGCAAGAGCAATTGCGGCGTGATCGTCCCAAGAGATCACGTTGTTGCGCGCAATCTAGACTGCAGTGCACAAACGAAGCAAAACAAAGACGTAGGGGAGGAAGACTGCATTTTTGATATTGGCACGCAAACCTCTGCTGAGGTGGCGGAGGTTTTGGGTAAATGTAAAACCGTGTTCTGGAACGGCCCCATGGGGGTTTTTGAGCGCGCGGCTTTCGCCACAGGCACCTCAGACCTGATTCGGAACTTGGTGTGCCTCAAGAAAGAAAAGGGGGTGAGCACAATTGTGGGGGGAGGCGACAGCATATTTGCCATAAAAGCGTCTGGCTATTCTGCGGAAGACTTTTCATACATTTCCACCGGGGGTGGTGCCCTGTTGCAATTTTTGAGCGTTGCGTAAGGCTTGTGTGTACCGGGTCTGGCAGTTGAAAGGGAGCGTACACTCCTGCGCGGAATTTAGCTAGGATGCCGCCTGAATGCGCTGCTGCCAGTAGTGCCAGGATTTCGTTACCGCTTGTGCAGGCGCTTTACCATGCTGTGGGCTGCAACGGTCCGCTATTGGGCAGATGCTATACGTCTGTTCCGGCAGCAAAAGGCATGCTGGCGTTCAAGTCAGTATAGCTGCGCTCCGCTTCCCGTCCTCCCACTCTATGACTACAGTTTCGTTGGCAGCCAAAGCATTTGCGGAGCTCACGTGCTGACCCGCGCCATCATATACAATTGCGTAACCTACCGATAGGATGTGCTTTTTGTTGTAACGGCCTATTCTGCCAATCAAATTGTCCAGGTGCTGTTGTTTTTTGAGCAAAGCTGTCCTCAACAGGAGCCCGGTTCTTGCCCGTTGTGCGAGTGCGCTTCTCCCAACCTCGCTTATTCTGTGTCTAGCCTCGGTGAGTACGCCATATAGCTGGAGCAACCTATGCTCTTTGGCGCTCAGCGCATTTCTAACGGCACTCCTGATCTTTAAAAACCTGTGTGTAATGTCGCTCACAAGCTGTTGTCTTTCCGGCAGTACGATTTCGACAGCTGCTGTGGGAGTCGGAGCCCGTACATCTGCAGCATAGTCAATTATTGTAAAATCTGTTTCGTGCCCAATAGCGGAGACTATGGGTATCTTCGATGCGGCGGTTGTTCGCGCCAGCTCCTCGTCGTTAAACGGCCACAAGTCTTCTATGCTACCCCCACCTCTTGCCACAATTATCACATCAGGTGGCTCTTCCAAGTTGTTAAACCCCAAAATCGCTTGCACAACCATCGCACTCGCTTGTGAACCCTGCACCTGTACCGGCCATACTATGATGTGTGAGGGGAACCTGTGCTTCACGCGGTTTAGTATGTCACGAATTACCGCCCCAGTTGGTGATGTTATTACTCCAATTTTAAGCGGTAAAAGGGGCAGCGGCTTTTTACGTGCCTGGTCAAACAACCCTTCTTTCTCCAGTTTCTTGCGGCGTTCTTCAAGCATGGCCGCCAACTTCCCCTGGCCGGCAAGCACCATGCCTTCAATCACCAATTGGTATCTCGATTGGTAGGTACTAAGATGCCCCGTGCATATGACCTCCAACCCATTTTCGAACTGTACATCAAGCCTGGTGCCGTTCCAACATACAGCACTGATGACAGAATTATCGTCTTTAAGTGACAGATATACATGCCCAGAGCTCGGCCTCGATAAGCCGCTTATCTCTCCACGAATTTTGATGCAGTAGAACGTATCATGCATCACGCGCTGCACGAGATCAGTAACCTCTGTTACCGTGAATTCTGGGATCATCTCAGTAGAACAAAACCTCAAAGGCATTTCCAACTTTCACCTTCAGAGTTTCTACATTGCTGGGCACACCACTAACAGTTTTTTCGAACTGCAGCCTTGTATTGCCGGGTATTAGCCCATACTTGTTTACCTCAACTTTGCGGGAGAATACCTCCTTGGAACTTTTGTCGTAAAAAACAAGATGCACGCCGGGAATGAAGCGCTCATCACCCGCTGTATTTTCTATCGCCCAACTTATCTTCACTGCCATCTCCTCTCCGTCGACACTGAGGATTTTGACTTGAGATTCCCTGAGCCTGACGTGAGAGGTGTCATAAATTTCGGCAAAGCGGTATGCCTTTCTGAACCTGTAAGGAATTTTCTTCTGAAATGTGGAAGAGAAGAAAAATATGAGCGGAAACATCATGATAATGAGCACGCAATCCTTCCAAGTGAAAGGCTCACGCCCTCTGCTACGTCTAGTTGCGCCGCCGAGCTTTACAGCGGGTGTGCTGGAAGATTTAGCTGTGCCTTCCTCGGCAGAAAAAAACCACACATGCCCGCAGTTTGTGCACTTGACTTTTTTTCCTTTGGCAGGCATCTTGTCGCGAGCTACGCTGTAAGTTGCGTGGCAGTTTTTGCACTCTATCTTCATCGCATCGGCGCCGGTAACGCGTAACAACGGGTGCACTATAGCGCATTATTCTCTGTGTGTCCATTGTTATGAACTGATGATTGACCAAATGGAAGGCGGTTTCGTATCTGTTTGCCGACACTAAACCTGGTGCGCGCCTTGCAATTTTGGAAACTTCTGCTCGGCTTGAGACCGTTGTATGGAGCATGGATGTATGTTAGGGTGGCGAGTGTGCCAAGGTGGATGAATCTGTGGACTCTGAGGCTGATTTTGAATATCTACAAGGTGTTTTTGAGGCAGAGAATTGCTCGCAGGACGAGCTGCGCCGAGCGAGCGAGACGGCTTTGGAACTTTTGGATATAGGCAAAATCCGGGCCTGCGTAAAATCGGCCTCCGGAGATTGGGTGATCAATAGCTGGGTGCAAAAAGCTGTACTGGCTTTTTTCCGTACGCATGACATCAACTTCATGGGCATTCCAGGGTCAGATTGGTGTAGCTGGTGTGATAAAATCCCCGCAAAGTTTGCTGGGTGGGATGCCGCACAGTTTGCAAGTGCGAGCATTAGAGCGGTGCCTGGCGCGTATGTAAGGAAGTCCGCATACATTGGGGCCGGAGTGGTATTAATGCCGAGTTTTGTTAACGTTGCTGCCCATGTGGGTGCGGGGACCATGATCGACACATGGGCCACTGTAGGCAGCTGTGCGCAAATTGGGGAGAATTGCCACATATCTGGTGGCGTGGGAATAGGGGGCGTGCTAGAACCAGTCGGTAACGGGCCGACTGTTATTGAGGACGGGTGCTTTATCGGTGCTAGGAGCGAAGTTGTAGATGGAGTTATAATAGGGGAAGGGTCAGTACTCGCAATGGGCACGTATATCGGGTCCTCAACCAAGATTATTGACAGAGAAACTGGGGAAGTCACCTTCGGTAGAGTGCCTCCCTATTCCGTAGTGGTTCCGGGGTGCGCTCCCACATCAGGTGGTGCATCTCTGTATTGCGCTGTAATTGTGAAAAAGGTGTGTAATCGTACCAGGAGCCGGACCGCAATCAACGAGATCCTCAGAGGGGTGTATTAGGTGTCACGCGCAGACACGATCTTCGCCTTATCAACGCCCATGGGTAAATCTGGGGTTGCGGTAATCAGAATATCCGGGCATAACGCCTTGAAGTCTATGCAACTGTTAGGTGTAAAAGAGCCTGTGCGTCCCAGAGTTGCTACTTGCAAAACCCTGTATGACAAAAAGCGGCAGCCGATAGACCAAGCTGTAGTACTGTATTTCCCTGGGCCCGGAAGCTTTACTGGTGAAGATGTTGTGGAGCTGCAAGTGCACGGCAGCCTGGCAGTTATAAGGTTGCTCTTCGAAGAGTTGCAAACGGTGTTTCGCATTGCAGAGCCGGGGGAATTCTCACTCAGGGCGTTTTTGAATGGTAAAATCGATCTCACCAGAGCTGAAGGAATTGCTGATCTTGTAAACTCTGAGACAGAAGCGCAACTGCGCCAGGCATTTGCCCAATCCTCAGGTTTCTTGGAGCGGTTGTATGAAGAGTGGCGTAGCAGCCTTGTTGATATACTGTCTGACCTAGAGGCTTACATCGATTTTCCCGATGATGTCTCACCACAGATACTGCGCAGTGTGCATGACAGAGTAAAAGAGCTGCATAACTCCCTTGAGCGGCATCTTGATGACGGCCACCGTGGGGAGAGATTGCGGCATGGCATGAGGGTTGCAATTCTCGGTAAGCCGAACGTTGGCAAGTCTACGCTGTTTAATCACCTTGCACGCAGAGACATGGCGATTGTTTCGGAATATCCCGGCACCACACGCGATGTGCTTGAAGCGCACGTGGACATCGGTGGCTATCCGTTTATAATTGTGGATACCGCAGGTATACGTGAAAGCACAGATTTTGTAGAGCGTGAAGGCATCATGCGTGCAAAATCAGAGGCGGCAACTGCTGACATCAGGATAATGTTATTTCCCCACAGCGAAGCAGACAACCTGGGTGCGCATGAGGCAATTGAAGGGGGGGATGATGGTAAAACCATTTATGTGCTGAGCAAGGCTGATAACGCAAAGGAGGGAGAAACCAGAATTATAGAGGGAAAGCAGTTTTACCTGGTATCTGTGCACACCAACCTTGGGGTAGATAGCCTATTATCAGCGCTCAAGGAGAGGGCAATAGACGGGTTCCCAAAGTCCGGGGACGTATTAATAACATCACAAAGGCACAGAGGCCACCTACAAAGCGCTGCTAAAGTGATTTCCGATATTACAGACGAGATGCCCGCTGAGATTGTTGCTGAGTATCTCAGGCTGGCTACCAAGGAGATAGGTAAGGTTACTGGTGCGGTTTATGGGGATGATATTTTGGATAACATCTTCAAGAGATTCTGCATTGGAAAGTAGCCCAAGTTTAATGTGCGCGGGTTGCTAAGGACGTACGGGCAGCATATGCACCCTTGCAATTTTGGCGTGGGTTGAGGCCATTTGTCCTGGTGGGGGAAGCTCTGCACCATAGAGTGGGGCGCATCTGTCCGAGTTTGTGACTATGGGAGGGGGTGCCGTCAATCCTCCATGGGTGGCTTGCCGGCGCTATTTTGCATGTTCTCCACGTATGAGATTATGGTTTCCACGCTTGCCATTTTCCCGTAGCCCTCTTCCCCGCACGCCAATATGCCGGTCTCCGGCTCTATGATCTGCACATTATCGCGCTTTAGGATTTCCAGATTACGCAATGTTGGTTTCGCTTCCCACATTGCGGTGTTCATTGCAGGCGCCATGACGATTGGCACCCTCGCGCATATTAGAATTGTTGATGGCAGGTCATCGCAGATGCCATGCGCGGCCTTTGCCATTATGTTGGCACTTGCCGGCGCGACAAGTATGAGATCGGAGTTGCGTGATAGCGAAATATGCTTCATACTCGCCTGCAGAGAGAAGAAATCGCTCTCCGTGTAGGTATGGTGCCCGACTAACGATGTGACGGATAAAGGAGTGACGAATTTTTCTCCGCACTTACTCAGAACACACAACAAGTTATGGTTCCGCCTTTTCAGCTCCCTTGCAACGTCTAGCGACTTGTACGCAGCAACGCTGCCGGATATTATGAGCAGTATGTTCATGTGTGACCTATGATCAAGACGCCGAGGCCCGCGATTGGTCTACACTCAGATGATAAGGCTACCACGCAAAGGGCGGGAATCGGGATATTCTCGAGCATATACGATATGCCGAACATGGACAATAAGAAAGGCGAGATACTGGAAAGGCTATGCGGCGGGCACAGATTGATAGATATTTTGCTGTATGCCCCTTATGGATACGTAGACAGGACGAATAAGTCGTTAGCGGAGGACTCAGTAGGCCGTGTGGTGACTTTTACCGCCCTGGTCAAGCAGCATATGCCACCTCCACCCGGCAGGAGGGCTCATCGCGCGCCCTATAAGATTTTGCTGGAATCCGAAGTTGGTCCTGTATCGCTAATCTTTTTCAACCATTCAAGGGGGCGCTTGAGCAATACGCTAAAGGTTGGGCACCAATGCGTGGTGAGCGGCAAGCTTGAAACGCACCGTGGTGCGCTGCAGATTGTGCATCCAGACTACGTAACCTCCAAGCTTGATCAACTGCAAGAAATCTGCACTCTGGAGCCATTATATTCTGTGGTCAAGGGTTTTCAATCCAAAGCAGTGCACAAACTCATAAAGGCTTTTGTGCCGTTGTTGCCTGACTGGCAAGAATGGATCAGACCAGATGTACTATCGCAGAATTCATGGTGCAGCTGGAAAAAAAGCGTGGAGGGTATGCACGACCCGGACAGCGTGCGCGAGGTACATCTTTACAAAGGTAGATTGGCCTACGACGAGTTGCTAAGCTACCACGCAGCCATGTACTTTGCGAAGCAAAGCCGTGCAGCCAAGGGTGTTTCGGTCAAAAGCTGTGGGGTATACCGCAAATTGGTAGAAAGAAATTTGGGATTTGAACTCACTGATGGGCAAAAATCTGCAATTGAGGCCATAACGAGCGACCAAGCATCCGAAAAGCAGATGACCATGCTACTTCAGGGTGATGTAGGCAGCGGCAAAACGGTAGTTGCGTTGTTTGCCATACTCAACGCAGTAGAAAGTGGTGGCCAGGTTGCACTGATGGTGCCCACAGAGATACTGGCTGAGCAGCACTATGCACGGATCAGTAATGCACTATCGGGCTTGAATATTTGCACTGAGTTGTTAACTGGTAGCACAAAAAACAAACAGCTGCTCAAAGATAGGCTGCTTGCCGGGGATATATGCATACTAATTGGGACGCATGCCCTGTTTCAGGAGTCAGTACGGTTTCGCAATTTGCGACTTGTAGTCATAGATGAGCAGCAAAGGTTTGGTGTTTTGCAGAGAATGCGCTTGGCAGAAAAGGGGGAGTCTACGGATGTGCTGTTCATCAGCGCCACGCCGATTCCCCGCACTTTGGAGCAAATTCTGTACGGCAACATCGATAGGGTAACGCTTTTCGGGCGGCCGCAAGGTAGGCGCCCAGTGCATACCAGCATGATACAAATTGGCAGAATAGATGAGGTGTGCCATCGTCTGCAAAATGCCATATCGGAAGGGCACAAAGCGTATTGGATATGCCCCCGTATCGTGCATTCCGAAACCTCTGAAATGACCTCAGCAGAGGGTAGATTTCTAGCTTTGAGGAAAATATTTGGCAATCTTGTTGGCATAGCGCACGGTGCATTGCCGCAAGTTGACAAGGATGAAGCAATTAGGGCATTTCATGCCGGGGACATAAAAATACTCGTGGCAACCACGGTCATCGAGGTAGGTATTGATGTGCCGGATGCTACGATAATTGTCATTGAAAACCCAGAAAAGTTTGGCTTATCGCAACTACACCAGCTTAGAGGAAGAGTAGGCCGCAGCAGCAAACAGTCTTTCTGCATACTACTGCATGGGGACATTGGCAGAATTGCGTACCGTAAGCTAAGCGTGCTACGCAGCTCCCAAGATGGTTTTTTCATCGCGGAACAAGACCTACTATTGCGTGGTGGTGGTGATATTCTTGGGTACAAACAGTCTGGCGCTGTGGAATTCAGATTTGCGGACCCCTTTGACGTCCAGACTGTATTGAATGCGCGTTCTGACGCCTGGAGCATGCTCAAAACCGCTGAGGGCAGGGCTACGGCCTGCAGGCTAATGGAGATATTTGGATACTCCTTGCCAGAAGTACATTACTAATACTCTTACTTTACGTGGAATGTAATATTACAAACTGTGGTTGCCAGCGCATTGCTTCTGAAGGTACAACGCACAACGCCGCTGTGGCTGATGTAGCTGTGTTGGTGTAGGATGCTACACCCGGTGCAAGTTGCGGTGATTACTGTTATTGGATTGCGCGGTGTTTTGAAAGCGTAGATAATGTGGAGGCTCAAAGTGACGGTGGCGTGATGAAAAAAGTGGTTGTGTTCGGTGGTAGCGGGTTCATAGGCAGGCATGTGGTAAGCAGCCTTGTCCTACGAGGGTATACCGTAAGCGTATTTACTCGTCATCCGGAGAAAGCCGCACGGCTCAAGTTGATCGGCAACTTAGGGCAGGTGCAAATAGTACCTGGTGACCTGTCTAACGCGCTGTTGATCGAGAAGCTGCTTGCGGAATGTGACGTGATCGTAAACCTTGTTGGCAGCATGAGCCCACGTAGGGATGTGCTACGGTATCTACACGTTACTGTGCCCGGCAACATTGCGAAATTTGCGGGGCAACACGGCAAAATGCTTGTGCATTTTTCTACGATGAGTAGCGACGTTGCCTCGAGCTCTTTCTACGCTACCAGCAAGCTTGAAGGAGAAAATACCGTTAGAAGCGTCTGCAAGGATGCGGTTATAGTAAAACCCAACCTGGTGTTTGGGGATGAGGACCATTTTTTCAGTAAATTTGCAAAACTCGCCAGGGTGCTTCCATTTCTGCCTGTTGTATGCGGTAATAGCATGGTACAGCCTGTGTATGTGGGCGAAGTAGCCGAGCTCACCTCCGCGATAGTCGAGGGTCAAGAAACCGGAAAGACACTCGAAGTATGTGGGCCCAAAACCTACTCAATGCGGGAACTTATGCAATTCATTTTGCAAACGACCGCCAGAGACAAGCCCGTGCTGGAGCTACCCACAGTGCTTGCTAGGGTAGTTGCTGCGCTCTGCGAGTTGCGACTAGTATCCTTTTTGCTCAAGCCTCTAACTGGGGATGGTGAACCCATATTGACTACCGACCAGCTAGCGCTACTGAAATATAGCATTGTTGCTGACAGCACTGCTGGTAGTGACGTGCGGGTGATGGCCCAGTCCATCGAGGATATTATGCCAGGTTGCCTAGAAATATACAAAAAACGCGGGGGGGACTCTTGCGCTTAAGCGTGCGGCGTGCCTTGGTTGAGAATTGGATAATGGAGTAACTGGGTGCAAGGTGGGTCGCACCGTACGGTGGCTTGACCATATATGGCAGGTACTTCTCGATGTTGTTGTGCCTTAATGCAACGGCGGACTGTGCGTTCAGTGCTGTTCCATTTCGCCTACCGGGTACATGCCGGTGAAGCATGCGTCACAATATTGTGGAGAGGAGTTGTTGCGGGGGGACCCGCACACTGCTTTGTACAGACCATCTATGCTGATAAATGCTATGCTATCGCACTGCAGCATCGTGTTCAGTTCTTGTAGAGAGAGCCTGTTTGCCACCAACTTGGACCGCTCCGGCGTATCGATACCATAAAAGCATGAGTGCAGTGTTGGCGGGCTAGAAATCCGGAGGTGTATGGCTTTTGTTCCAGCCCTTCTAAGCAGCTCTATTACTTCTCGCAGGGTGGTGCCACGCACTATGCTGTCGTCAACCAGAACTATGTTTTTCCCGCGCAAAACTGAGGAGTTCGCGTTGTGCTTCAGCTCAACCCCCATGCGCCGCCCGCCATCGGTTGGCTGGATGAAAGTGCGCCCCACATAGTGATTCCTTACTATCCCAAACTCAAAAGGCACGCCAGACTTTGCCGCGTACCCCATAGCTGCTGGGATACCAGAATCTGGTACGGGCACCACCATATCTACATTGTCGGGAGGAGGGCTTTCTACTGCAAGCTCTGCCCCGATATTTTTACGTGCCTCATAAACTGGTATGTTGTCCACGACACTATCCGGCCTGGCAAAATATATATACTCAAAAATGCAGAAACTGCGCTTCAACGGCGGAAACGGATACATGCTGGTCAACTCATTTGACTGGCTGATTACCACCAGTTCTCCGGGTTGTATATCTCTGACAAACTCTGCCTTTACTATGTCAAGTGCGCAAGTTTCTGATGCCATGACATATGCCCCATCCACAATGCCAAGCACCAACGGCCGTATACCGGCAGCGTCTCTCACCCCGACCAGGGTGTTGTTTGTCATCATGACCAGAGAATACGCGCCCTTAACCTCTTTCACGGCGGAGATGACGCAATCGATAAAAGAATCAGACGGGCTTGTTGCTATTAAGTGGGCAATGACCTCCGTATCGATGTCTGACAAAAACATGCACCCCTTGTCGACTAACTGCCTACGCAGGCTATCGGCGTTAGTTAGGTTCCCGTTGTGTGCGATCGCCAATTTGCCGAACTTGCAGTCTACCACTATTGGCTGCGCTCCCGGTTTACTGCCGCTGGTGGAATATCTTACATGCCCGACTGACAGATTGCCCCGTAACGAGTGTGCCTCCGGCTTTTCGAATATGCTACTCACGTGTTCACTGCTGTGATACACAGCGAACTCCCCATTGTTAGACGATGTAACAATGCCAAATGACTCCTGACCGCGGTGCTGCAGCGCATGAAGGCCCATCAGGCACTTCTTAGCCGCGTCGCTGTGGTTCTGGATTGCAAAAATCCCGCATTCTTCGTGTACGCTTGCCAGTGGCATACGATTCTGCACCAAATCACTTAGTGTAACATCTTACCACCGCAGCGAATATCACTCTAGCACTAATCTCGCAATTCTCGCCCTGCCATGCTGGCTTACTCTGCGCGATGTGTGCCTACTTGCGGTGGGGACATGGGGCCAAATACCGGGGAAGTGTGCTGGTATCACTGCGCGTGGTCACAGCGTATTTTGGATATGAACCCGTTTACATTGCCATCCAGTAGCTCTGTGAGGTTGGCGGAGATTTTGTGCGCCAGCTGCTGCACCGAGTCAAAGTCATGGAAGTCAGACAGCACGTGCCCAGATAAGCTACCTGCATCTGGTCTGCCTACACCTAACCTAACTCTCCAATATTGACAACCAATTGCGGCGTCGATGGAACGGAGGCCATTATGCCCGGCATTGCCCCCTCCTTGTTTGACCTTCACAACGCCATGCTGGAGATCTGCATCGTCATGAAACACTGTTATCTGTTCGGCTGGTATCTTGTGCATGCTAGCAGCCTTAAGCACGGCGGCACCAGACCTATTCATGAACGTTGCGGGTTTTACGATCATAGCCCTATGCAAGCCGACGTTACCTACAGACACAAGTGCGTCATACTTGCTAGAAAACTCTGGAAAATTGAAGTCTCGCGCCACAGTGTCTGCAACAACAAACCCTACATTGTGCCGCGTAAACTCGTACTGCTTGCCAGGATTGCCGAGCCCGACCAGCAACAGCACGGCGCTACTTGTTTGTTTCCTGAGCTTCCGCAGCTCCTTGTCCCTGCGCAGACTCCTCCGGAGCCCCGTCTTCTTTCGCTTCCTCCACCGCAGCCGTAGCGGAGACTGATGCAATTACGGGATTCTCCTCCTTCATCGCAACTTGCATTGTTTCAGGCAGCGCTAGGTCACTCACATGTATAGAGTGCCCGATAGCCAGATCTAGCAAGTCCACCTCTAAGCTTTGAGGAATTGCATCGGGAGCGCAGCGGATGAGCAGGGAGCGATGCAAAATGTTAAGCGCCCCGCCAAGCTTAACCCCGGCGCATTTTTGCTCATTCAAGAACACCAAGGGAACTTCTACCTTGATTTCTGCGCCTCGATCTACAAACTGGAAATCCACATGTGACACGGCGCCACTTACCGGGTGCTTCTGGATCTCCTTAGTGAGGGCGAACTCCTCTTTCCCGTCTATGCAGAGTTTTATGAGCTGCGAGAATATAGGGAGCGTGCGACACTTCTTCAAAAAATCTGCGTGCGACAGGGAGATGTTAACAGCGTCGCGATTCTTTCCGTACACCACTGCGGGTATCAACCCCGCTGCCCTGAGAGCGCGCGCACTTCCTGTGCCACACTTTGCGCGCACAGACGCATCTACCCTTATAGTATCCCCATGACTCATAACCCAACTCCTCTCAAAACCCTGGCCACGAAAAGCGAGAGTCAAGCATATAACAATACTCGCCGTATACAAAGGAATTTTGCACAGACTTGTCGCAAGCCACTCACCGCGCGACCAAACACAGCACATCCGCGCCACCAAAACCTTGATGGGCCCTGCCCACACCTGTGTCATTACCCTCAGGTCTCCTTACTTCTTACTCGCACTCCCAGCTGTGTCACTACCCTCTGGCACCACCCAAGTCCCTACTCTCCCACACCACCTCTGTGTACTACTCGCACTCCCAACTTTCTTGGTGTTGCATTGCCAACACACCTACATTACCACCTAGTCCCCTTCTAGGTAGAGATCTAACATTAGATACAGTGAGGGGTCAGTTACTATCCAGTGCATTGGGTAGGATGTCTATGGGGGATGTGAAGAGGTTTAGGAAGGAAGTAGTAGATAGTATAGGAGCAGGAACAGCTAGTCCTGTAAGGGCTGTATTTAGTAGTGCAGTACTTGGTAGTGCAGTACCTAGTGCTGATGGTGATACATTCCTGATGGGAGAGATGGTAGGAGTTGATGAGGGACTAGTTATTCAAGAACTAAGTAGAGCTGATGAGTTAGTGAAGTTACAACATGAATTAGAAAAGCAAGTAAGTAAATTAGCTGAACTTGGAGAACTTAAGTGGTTAGGAGAACTTGAGAAGCTGCAGGCTGAGGAGATCCAGAAGGTGAAGGACAGCATAGGGGAGATGGAGAAAGAGAAGATAAGGGAGGTGGAGACGGCGAAGGGGGAGTTTGAGAAGGAGATAGAGGAGATAAAAGGGGACTTGGAGAAGCTAGCAGCTGAGAAGATGAAGGAAGTTGTGATGAAGGTGGGGTTCAACGAGTTGGGACTGGAGGCTGCGGTGAAGAAGGAGGTGGGAGAGAAGCTATGGAGCAAAGAGCCGGAAAAGGTGAAGGAGGCGTTGGAGAAGATAAAGGTGGAGGAGCTTAAGGCAAAGGTGAAGGATAAGATAGGGGAGTTGGTTAAGGAGGTGGAGAAGATAAAGGAAGTGAAGGATAAGGTCGAGAAACTGGAGAAGAAGCTTGGGGAGCTGGAGGGTGCAGAGGAGCTGGCAGCAGAGAAGGTGATTGCAGAGACCAAGAAGATAGAGGAGGCAAAGGAGGAGGTGGAGCAAGCAAAGAAGGAGTGGGAGAAGGTGGCAGTAAAGCTAAAGAAGCTGGTGCAGGGGGTGAAGGATCTCAAGAGCAAACTAGAAGAACTAGAAACAATAAAGGGAGTGGGGGAGAGACTTAAGGATGATATAGAGAAAATCAAGGAGCCAGGAGACCTAGATCTGCTAGAAGCTAAGAAGATAGCAGAGGTGAAGACGGCAAAGGAGGGAGTGGTGACACAGGTAGGGTCGCAGGGGATAAAGGCGCTGGGAGACTTGGGAGCGGCGATAGAAAAAGCGGAAGGAGTAGAGGAGAAGAGCCTGGGTGAGCTGGTGAAAAGGCTTGAGGGGAAGTTGGGGCCATACAGTAAAGAAAAGCTCGAGGCACTCAAGGACACACTAGAAGAACTAGCTGCAATAAGGGAACTGAAGGAATTGGGATTGGAAGAGAGATTGAGGGAATTAGCTGAGGTTAAGGAAGTTAAGAGATTGGCTGAGAGGCAGAAAGCTGGGGAATTAGATGTGCAAGGGGGATTGCAACTGACTGAGAAGATCAGAGCATTAAGCGTAGGTATAGTAGGAGGTCTAGGGAGGTTAGAAGCTAGAAGACTGGGAGAGAATACAGATGGTGGACTAGCCGAGAAGTTGGGGATACTAGGAAGGTTAGCGTCTGGGGAGAGATCTCAGACATTAGCTGAGGTGAAGGCTGCGCTGAAGCGACTCAAGGAGATGAAGATAAGGGAACTGAAGACAGAGGTTACGAAGGATGAGGTGAAACGCAACAGTGATGTGGGTGCAGAGTGGGAATGGCTGGCAGGATTTGGAGCTGAAGGCAAGACACTGGAGGAGGTAAAGCAGGAGTGGGAGAAGGAGAAAGAGAGTCTAGAGAAGCTGGTAAAGAAGCTGGGGGACTCCAAGCAACTAGAGGCAGTTAGGGGAGAGCTCCAGAAGAAGGAGATGGCAATCAAAGGGAAGTTGGATGTGGTGCATAAGCTGGAGAAGAAGGGGCAGACCAAGGAGCTCAAGAATCTCAAGAATAAACTAGATGAACTATCCAAGATCAAAGCACTAGAAGAACTTACAGAGATTGCTGAGAAACGTGGAGTAGCTACAGTGATGAAGGCTGCATTGACTAGTGCTATGGAGATTACAAAGAATAGGGGTTGGACTGATTACTTAAATAAAGTTGATTCAGGTAAGAAGAGTGATGCTGTTAAAGAACTGATTGCTGCTGAGAAAATAAGAAAGCTGACACAGTATATTAATACATTGGAGGTGTGGCAGCAGTGCCGGGAACTGCAGGTGTGCATATTGGTGCTCTTATTGCAATTATTCTCACCACATGTGTTACTAGTGCAACTGCCCCGACTCTCTCTGGTACATTGATGGTGGAGATGCCACAGTGGGATTAGAATCCGAGTCTGATGCCCACCTCTACACCTGTGTGCTGCAACCCGAAGGATGCCAGTACTTTCTCTTTTGTCCTACCTAATGGACTTGCATCATCAACCGCACGATGGGCAGGGGTGTCTTTATAGTCTGTGCCCAGAACCTTGCCAAAGGTGCCTCCAATGAATGCTGTAAGGTTGCGTGCGATGTTGTAGTTTATACCAGCCTTAAGCCTGCAGGTAAGCTGTGGCTGGAATTGCCGGTCGGTCAGCCCAACAAAGCTGGCACCTAGCCCGGCACAAGCGTAAGGAGACATTTTCCAGTTAACCAGTAACCCCACCTGGGGAAAATCGTAGCACACACTCATGACGGTTGAAATCGCCCTCACGGCGCTCACTTCCACAATCTCCATGCCCTCTGTGCTTGTGGCGATCGCCCGGCCAATGACTCCCCTCTCGCCCGGTGAAAGCTCAACAACCGCTGCCACAGCTGCAGCGCGCTTATCCTGGGTAGGGGCAGCACCACCGCCGGCACCGCCTCCTCCGGCGGGCGCACCAGCACCATCAGCGCTGGTAGGACTCCCCTCTATAGATGTTATGAGCTGGCTCAACTTCCCTATAGCCTTGTCAGCAAACGCTCTGCTGCTCCGCACCGCGTCATGCTCTTTGATGTCCTCCAGGCGCTTCTTGATGGACTCCAAGACCGGTTTGGACAACTCCTTCTGTAACGCAACGCGAAAACCCTCAGGATCACGCGTTGCACTTGCGGATATCCTCTTGACTAGGGCAAAAGTCGCGCTCCCGTCGCTTAGCAGGGCGTACTTTTGCGACCGAAGATCGTACCGCTCATACCCGAACTCCATTTCGAGCCTCGTGCCGCGCACTACACAGCCTACCCCCCCCTGGAGGCCCAATAGACTGCTGTTCTCGAACCCTATAACCGGACTCTCCATGGACTCTCCTGCCCAGTCGTAGTTGGCGGAGGAGAGCTCAGCAGAACCCAACTTCCCGATATAGGGCAGTACCGCCACCGTTTCCTTCGCAGCATCCAGCCTCAATCCGCCTATTGTTCCTATCGTAGGCCCGTACCCGAGGCTTACGTAAAAATCCCCGCGATCATCCGCCCCGTGGGACTTTGTTGGAGCTAGATAACCGAACGCACACAGCAGCACAGCAGCCACACATACTACGGGCTTCATGACACACCCAATGACACAGACAACCAACGGGAGGCTAAACGCCACCCCCTGCACGACAGTGCTATACAACCGTTAAAAAGGTCTTAAGACAAGTTGCATCTTTGAGGAATCAGCAACTGTAATTAGTAAGAGGCCAAAAGTCCCAGACTGGCCAGTTAAGCGGCGTGCACCAGATGTGTAGTGCCAGTGTCCTGACAACTTCTGCACGAATTTTGCCGCCAACACAGCCAGCACCACCCTTACTTGCTCAGCACTGAATTCACTATCCCTTCCAGAATCATGCGCAGGGTTGCAGCAGTGCTTGTGTGCCGCAGAAGGCCGCCTTCAGCTATAGCTGCCTCGTCAGACCCGGGCATAACATCAACATACTTCTTGCCGAGCAAATCCGCATAAGTAACCGTTGCGGAGCTGTCAATCGGGAGGCTCAATCCTTTCTGTATGCACATCTTGACAACTGGTATATTATTTTGGTCCAAATGCAGCGCCGTCACCGACCCGACATTCACCCCAGATATCCTTACCTCGCTGCCTACCTTGAGCCCGTCAACGTCAGCAAAGTATGCGTGAATCGTGTAACATCCCTTGTAGAACTGCATTTCGTGTGACAACCTGTTGGTGACGTATACTCCCATCATAACCACTGCAGCAGAGACAAGAATGCCGACAACAACTTCCGTAATACTATACCGCGACATACCAACCACTCACTTACGAGACCCTATCACGGAAGGACATTGAGCAGCACATCCAGCCACGCGTCAACACGGGCCAGCAACCGCTCGGCTGGGTGCCAGATGCGTTCTAGGCTATGAGCGCGCACCCCGGGACCCCTTACTATGTGGCCCATGGTGTGGATGGTAGGCATCTGGAGTGCCAGTCAAGTTCGGGATGTGCTGCCTATTTCCCTTCGCAGGCGGGAGATCTTCACTCGTATAATGCAGCCACAAATGGAACCGTGCCGCCACAGTGGAAGGGTCTGCCTTCCCTCCATAGACAACCCACCTGCGTTCCCTGCCCCTGACCACGGCCGAATAATAACGGTTTCCGAAGCCATCAACATGCACGCACCGCTTGGTCAAAAAGCCAAATCCCAGAGGGAACAACAAGCCACCAGCCACAAAATTACCCCTTCCGCATTGCCTAATTATAAGGTCTGTGGTATGAAAAACAATCGCTAACTTGGGTTTTCGACGGTTGGCAAGGGTTTCTTAGGAAAAAGTTGAATTTTTATGAGATGTCCGTTTTGTAATAGCGTTAACACCAGCGTGAAAAACTCTAGACCTTCAGACTGCAAAATGTCTGTAAGGAGGCGTCGGTCTTGCGACAGTTGTAATTCCAGATTTACCACTGTGGAAGAGCTTCTGCTCAAACCAGTGAAGGTGCTAAAGAAGGATGGCAGTGTGGAGGCATTTGACAGGCAGAAGTTGCTAACGTCAATTATTTTGGCCACGAAGAAGCGTCCAGTTACTCGCGACCAGATCGATATGGTAGTCAGCAACATGTTCTACAAACTAGAGGCAATCAAGGGGAGCGTCGTCCCCAGCGGGGTCATAGGAGGCATGGTAATGGAGAGCCTGTTTGCGCTGGACAAAGTTTCATATATCAGGTTCGCTTCTGTGTATATGAACTTTAGCGATGTAAACGACTTTAGCGGCATAGTAGAGCGCGTGCAGGAGGTTGTCTAGTCGGGGTGAATGCTCCGGAGAATTCTCTTGAATTGGAGGTGCTCTTATGTTAGCCTGAGCGCTGATTTCGGGGGCATAGCTCAGTTGGTAGAGCATCTGTTTTGCACACAGAAGGTCAGCGGTTCGACCCCGCTTGCCTCCACGCGGGGCCGCTGTGACCTTGCTGCTCGTTACGTAAGCTCAAACATCTTGTGCAGAGCTTCGATGCTGCCAAAGCTGTATTCTCCCACGGTGACCTGCCCGTTCGGGTCCACACCCCCACTTATGACTGGAAAAGTGTGGCTCTGATGTCTGCACGCTTCTGTGGTGATGGAATTATACAGCTCCATTGCCTCCTCATACGTATACTCCCCAGAGCGATATTTTGCGTTCACATTCGCGTGAAACCGCACCATATTTTCATACTCAACATTGATCCACAGTGTGTGGTCGCCTCTGTGATCCCGGGCAGTAGATTCTTCTACAAAGACTAAGCGTTGGGTGTTGGGTCCCCACTGCTTAGCGTCAAATGCGGACATTCCGCGTGCTCCTGTGTCGGCATAGCCGCTCCCAGCGCTACCCTCTTCATCAGCATCATCGGTGGGTGTATGGGCATCAGGTCCGTGTTCACCCACCCGCGGCCCTGGCTCCAGTAACAGTGCGTCACGTTCTTGAATGGCCTGTAGCAGCGAGGGCTGGCCCATATGCCAATTTTCGGGGGAAAAACCCTGTGCGATATAACTGGCCTCGCGTTCGTCTGCATTCCTTACAACATGATACGTGGTACTATCTTTATCATCGTTACTACGTACCTCAAGGGAGAATACCTCGGGCACCACTGCAGCCAGCATTTGTGTGCGCCATAGACCCATCACTGCATCCGTGTGTACCCCGTACATGGTGCCTCCATCGCGCACTCGCACGCTGTATGTTGTCTTGTCAAAATATAATCCCTCACCTTCCGGCTGCTCGAGCGCTTCTGGCGTGTCACCAAGGACGAGCACATGTAGCCTCAGCGAGTCCGGGTCTTCTTTATTGTCTACAATGGTAAGTTTTAGCGTAGCCTGATCAAGGTTCCCCAGCCATGTTTTCCGCAACCACTGCATAACGCGTGGATCGTACGTGAATTCCAGATCAGTAGCGTCCTTGTCCAGGGTCCAAGCGACCTCACCTGCCCGCACTACCAGATATAGCGGATGTGCATCCGATGCACGCTGCAGCAAGGTGTTATGCACTGCACCTGTTTCATCATCCTGCAAATCCCAAACAAGTGCATTTGCCCGCGCGCTATCCACAACTGAGCGGTGAAGGAGTGTAACTTGGTTGCTGCCAACAATGAACACCATAAACCCGGTGCTCAGATGTGCAACAGGCGTGTTGTGGTAATCCTCGCTCAGGTGGTTCTCAGGTGTGGGCACTAGGACTACTGGTGCATGCCCGGAAGGCCCGGCATGGCCCATGTGCAGCGTGAAAGCAGGTTTTCCCTCGGTGCTTTCATATATTTCGTCCAATTCCCAATCTATGTTACTGTCTGGTATCACAACGGGTGCGTCAACGTTGCTGTACTCCCTGTCGAGGTCTTGGCCCTCAGCATCGCATAGCCGCAGGGCGTATTCGTCATCTTGCAACTGAACAACTTTTACGTACCTTGCATCAAGCACTTTGAAGAGAGACGGGCCCATGTAGGCTATTAGCTCTCCTTGTCTTGTGAAAGAATACGACACCTTTGGTGCAACGCGTGGGTCATCATCATACCGTGCGGCGACTCCGAATAGGAAGGGAGCTTGCTGCGCATCGCGATCAAGATATAGCCGAAGAGTCTCAACTACGCGCCCGTTGGGTTCGTCTACGTCGTGTGGGTGCATATCTTTGGTATCAGGTACCTTCTGGGTTGGCGAAAGGTCGTCTGTCCCGTGCTCCCCACCAACGCCGGCGTGGCGCACATTTCTGACTTTTGCAACAAACTCGTTGACGCTCCTACCCACAATTTCATTCATGTTGTGCGCAATCAGCGAAGATAAAAACTCACCTTGCGCATTTGTGCCATCACTTGCAAGCAGCGTCCCGGTTGGTGCTACTATGCGCTCGCGCCCACTGGGACCGACTACAAGTGAAACTTGCCGCGACAAAAATTCACTTAGGACATCGTGCTGCAAGTCCGGTACACTTTGTGTGGATTTTTTGCCGTGGCTGTCTGTATGTGCAATCTTGATTGGGGCGTTCAGAGGAAAGCCTATTCTACTGCCGTCTTCACGCGTGATAGGAATTTCTACTGTCTGTGACCCTATCCTAATGCCCATGCCTTGCAATCCTGCATCGTATTTATCCAGGGCAACAATCCTCACGGAGTAGCTATGGTCATCATGATAATTCGGGTCTGAAATGCGTCGCATGAATTGCTCCACTACCCAAGGGTCTTCAACCACCCGAGCTGCAGGCGTCGCGGTAAATTTTAGCGACGTACCGTCAACGCTTGCATACAGCGGCTTGCGCTCCAAAGACTGAGTCCTAGCCCATGCCATTTCACTAGAATATTGCTGGTCAGCGGGTGTGAGTGTAAGCTCAATATCCTGAATAGCGGGCCCTGCACTGCTCGCCGAGTGTTTATTGCTCAACGATAGAGTGCAGGCATACGACACTGGGTCAAATTCAAACAGTGCGTATTCCCCGCTCAAAAACATGGGGCGGTCTGAGAGGGTATCATACCCATTGTGTTTCACCAGAACACGTCCGGATTCTGACGCTTCAAGCTTGAAGTATGGTAAGTAGCCCTGGGTGTTGTACACATCTTCCAAGTCTACCGCAACTTCAATGCCGTTGGCACCGACCGCAATTATCTGCCCAGTGTTATACAGCGCGTCATTATCTTGAAGGAAGTTTGTGTAGTCTCCGAAAACGCGTGAAAAACCCGCTGCCGGAGCACCCTCTGTCATGCTTGTGGCGCTCTGTTCGGCAAAATCGTACTGTGTCAACGGCCGCCCTGTTGCATCGCAGAGAGCTAATTTATATTTCTCTTCTCTGTTTTCGAACACCTTAACCACTTTCAAAAACCTGTGTTCCGGTATCAAGGCGAAAGCGTATCCGCCTAGCTTGTTTATGTGAATTATCTCTCCGCCCTTAGATATGTATCCTGACCTGGGTAAGGCCGGGTTTTCAGCTCCAGATGCGTCTTTTTGCACACGCAACACAACCTGAAACGTCTCATAGCGCCGGCCTTTACCGTCTTCAATGCTTGCCCCTAACCCAAAGGGAAGCGAGAGCATCTCAGATCCATGTTCAGCATCATCTGTTGAAGTATCCCCAGTTTTATTGGTGGATACTTCACTTGGAGGGGTATGCTGCGTGCCAGTACTAGAGCGTTCCCCTCCATCCCTATTGGCGTCACCACCAGCTGTGTGTGGCGGCTGGAGATCATCTACTGGCGCTGGCTCAGGCGTCCTACTAATGGGTTCATCCTCATGGTGTGTTGCAGTGTCTACACCCTGCGGAAGTACCTTGAATAACGCATCGGCGGCATTGCGCACCACAACCTTATTTCCGTGCACAATCATGTGGGTTTGAAAGTGCGGGTTGTGGCTGGTCTTTTCTTCTGCAAACGAGATGGGCTCATGCAGTGCTTTGCGTATAACCTCCTGCCCAAGCATGCTATCTGCGCACAGTAGCGAGGGAGATCCCGCCTTTGGAATGTAGGCGAGCTCCAGCATATTTCTCGAAAAAAGCACATTACCATCATTTATCTCTAAGTAGTATACTTTTTCTCCCACAAGGGCGTACACTGGGTACAGCCCACCCAGGTCATTACGCGAATCTGTAATTGCCTGGCCCACTTGAAATTTCAGTGCTAGGGGCTGAGAAATCTCTGCCGGCTTCCCATTCAGTACCAAGGCAGCTTGAGTTAAAAAGTTCAAGTATTCTCCTGGAGAATCCACGAGTCGCGCATTGCCCGCACTCGGGTCCCGACCAGACACGTAGAAAAAGCCTTCTTGCCCTAGTACCAGCAACATATTTTGAGAAGCCAGAGCAGCGGCATCCGGGATAACCCCGGGGTTTGCTGGGGGTACTTCTACTGTGTTGTCATCGTAGTGAAACAGGTGGGTATAGTATGGATGGGCAGAGAAATCGAAATAGGCCAGACTCGAGGCGAGTTTACCTACAATTGCGTGCGCGTCCTCTGTAAATTTATGGCCAAGAACGGAGCTAACACCCGGGTGCCTGACTAATGCAATTGCCGGGCTGTGGCCTTGTGCGTCATACAGGTCTTTGAGCGATATTCCCTGTACATCACTGGTGACGAACTGTGGGTTTGCAATAATATCCGGCACCACGCCCCGATTTAGCAATGCTCGTAGGTCATCTGGCAGAGAGTTGCTACCCTGATAATAACGCGCTAAGTCCTGCGCGTCTGGTGTTTTGCCCGATTCGTTACAAAATGACAGCCTATATTGCGGCTGCCCGTTAATCTCGTGCGATACGACTTTTAGGTAACGATATTCCTCCGGAATAACTACTTTATGCCCCCAAATGTCACGAGCTATCAATTGTTCGTCTTGTCCAAAGCGGTAGCTGCGCGTTGGCAGTGCGTGCTCATCACCGTTATGAAGCTCGAGCACTACCGAGTGTTTTCGCATTCCTGTCTGCGCGTCGAACAGTATCTCTCTAGGAGCAATCGTACCTATTACACTCCATTTCTGTTCATTCTGCTGGTACGCTCTCGGGTCGTCACCAACGAATGCGGCATCTGGGTCGGAGCCCACCACACCTCCCGTGCTGACTTTGTGCTCTTCCACACCAGGCTGCGGAGTCTGTGGGCTATCTGTGGATGTGCTGCCTGTTCCATTCTTGGAATCTCCTGCATTTCCAGGCGCATTTTCCGTCGCAACTCTGGGGGGTGCTGCCTCATCAGGCTGTGGAGTTTGTGGGGTATCTGTGGGTGTGCTACCCGTCTCAGTTCTGGAATCCCCTGCACCGGCGGGGTATTCCGCACTGCGCGTCAATGCTTGCAGAGGATAGGCTCTGCCCGCAATAGGCTGCCCATTGACATTTATGTAAGGGAGTTCTCCGCTATCTGTTGCAGGGATGCGAAGCGCGAAGTTGTTTTTTATCAGCGCCTCAAATGCAAGTTTGGTGAGATCCTCCCTAAACTCTGGTACACCACTGCCATCAGTCTTTCCCGCGGCAATATGCTCGAGCGTGAAGTCGCGAAACAGCAGCAAGTCCCCGCCGTGTGTACGCGCAGGCAGCGGTATTTCAGCTCCCTGAACCGACACTGCAACATTGCTCAGTATACCTGGCAGATTCTCAAACTCATGCTGCACCTCCTCTGGAGACAACAGCGTATCGCCCACAGTTATCCGCAGTGCGTACCTTCCTCCAAGAATATCAAATGCGGGTTCATCTGTTTCTCCATCATCTGGCAGAAGATTCGCTTGCTGTAAGAGTCTCCTAGCCTGCTGGTCATTCCGGACCATTATGGCACCTTCCGTGTTCCTTGATATGCTGAACGCCCTGCCTTCCACCACAAGATATAATGGGTGTTCAAGCAATGCCGACTTTACCGCGCTTATGGTTTCCTGCTGATACTTTGCGGGCTCTATCCGTACATATGCAGGGTATTGCAGTGCCGGCGAAAAGTACGAGAAGGTTACGGAGCCGCTGCCATGGTCCAGCATTAGCGACGCGTACTCGCTGTTCAGCGCGCCCACTGTAGTTTCTGGAGTCATCGCAGGCAATGGTTCAAACGGTTTCAGGGGAAACATGTGCGCTGCAGATACGTCTTCACCAAGACGGCCAAGCGCGAATGAGGGTTGGTTCCCGTCTGGTTGCACCAAGTCCTTTAAATCTTGTGAAGCGACGTATTCTATGTTATCGAGCGCGCTGTTATCAGCGGCAAGTCTTTCCATACTGGTGACTGTAGGAGTATTTGCACGTTCCAGGGCACTTAAAATACGTGACGTGTCACGCACGTCCTTACCTTCTAGGGGATTGAAATCCTTAACAGTGAGCAATTTTCCGTTCCGATCACAAAAACGCAGCACGTGCTTGCCCGCATCTTGAACCACTTTTAAAAATTGGTACTTGGGCGGAATCGACAGCGCGTAGCCGTGATTTTCGTATATTATGTTGTGCGTACCCAAGTAATAATACCGTGATGTAGGGAACAAGACCGGGTGTTCATCGTCTATTGCAGCCACAGAGTACAACTCTGACCCATTTTTGGAGGATATGAGCCTCCCAGGTATTATGCGAATGTCCTGATCTGTATCTCGTTGCCCGATAATTGTCATGCTATCCTCAATAAGGGTAAGAACCAAAAGCCGGGAATTGATAGGGAATTCACATTAAAAATGAGTGAAGCGCGATTGTGACCCATCTGCCAGGAGCCTCTAGCGAAGGGGGCCTTTAAATCGGTCTCTGCCACGCCAAAACACCACATATAGTAGCCTAGCCATGCTGGCGCGGGGAAAACCGCTACAGTACGCACATTGCATAGGTTAAGAAATTATTTTCTATTGACTCTTCTAAAAAATTGTGCTCTACTCCCCCTCTTTTTTATTCTTAGGGGTTTTTATGAGAACGTCAGAGCGATGCCCTTTGAGGGGCTCCCCCCAGCCTCCGCAGACCGTTAGAACGTGTAACCCGGCCTGCCCCGTCGCTGCTGCGGGCGGTAAAGCGGTTTCGTCGTTTGCTGAAGTAGAGAGGGGTTTTCACAATAAGTTCAATGTACAGTCTGAACTTCTGGAGCAGTTGCAGCTCAAGCTTGCCGTACACAGTACGGACCCGCTTGCAGATGCAACGAAGCAATATGTAGATCGCACACTCAAGACTACGCTTGAGGTGTTCCATGCAAACTTCGCGTTGGAGCCGCATAATACTCCGCAAGAGCTTAATATATATGTATTTGAGCATAAGCGGGAATTTGATGCTGCACTAAGGAGCTTAGGCATCCATAGGAACATAGGTGGCATAGCATGGCCCTCTGACAATAGGATTTACGTATACAAGGAAGGGAAAAATAGGGTTGCGAACTTACCTCACGAACTAAGCCACCTTCTGTTTGACTACGCTATTTCCAGTCGCTACGGATCCCACATCGGGGTGGACATCCTAAACGAGGGTGTGGGTGAGTATATACAGCACATTGTAGAACACGGCCACGGGGTAGACTTAGACCTTATGAGAAGGGCAGATCGTGTATTGCAGATGTTTAAGGATGATCCTCAACTGAGCAGTACAAAAAATCTGGACGGCATCATGGCCATCATCGATGAGCACACAACGCAAGCCGAGCCAGAAAAGCAAGACTATAGGTACACAACTTTAAAGTACGATTTAGGCGCAACACTCATTCACTATCTGCAAACGCATAACCCTTATGCGTTGCGGGAAAGCTTCAGGAATTCTGCAACCGCACCTTACAATCCGCATGGTGAGTACACTGATCAACTGGTATCCGCAATGGTAACTATAGATCCGTTCAACCTCTTGATGCACTTACCAACCGGGTTTGAAAAGTGGCTGAACGAGAATGCCACAGAGCAATTTGCAAACCGACACAATGCATTGTTTGTGCGCAGACATTCGCTAATTGGGTTTGAAGACAAGATAATTGACGGCGAAGTCAAGCAGGTCAAGGTTTTTGATGCGCACCTTGAAAACAGCCGAGGAGGGATGGTAACAACCCTTTCCCCGGTTGGGCACATTGGAGTACACGATACGATATGCGCAATCAACCCATATTCTGGGGACGCACTTAACATACAGTATGACTACCACTTTTTGAAGCCTGTGATCGTGGAGGGGGTGCGTAAATATACATATTGTAATGCGCAAGGTGAAGATTATCTGCTGGGTAAGTATTACAAAAATGTCAGCAATATCTCTAGAATTATGACCAAGTATGACCGTGAGACTGCTGAGATACGCGAGGCCGTTGTTAGGGCGGAGAAGGCATATGACCAATACGTGCAGGCGCAGGATGCGCATTCAGAACACGCTCTGCGTGAGGCCATAGAGCATGCATCCGTCATGCTAGACAGGGGGCTAAACAGCATTCCTGACAGCATACCCCACATGGACTTTGTGACAATTGCTGGTACAGAGTACGAAAACCGGGGTATCAAGTTGGATGTGCGAACAAAAATGCTGGGGGCGGCATATGCAGAATATGTTACCAAGCATGCGTACGCACTCGCGGCGGGCTACGTAAATTCGGCAGAGTCGTTGATGATTAGCAAAGCTCTACGGCACCTTGTGTACATTGATCCTATAAGGATGAGGAGCGCTGACCCGTCCACGCTTAAGGAACTATGGCAATATCCAAGCGGTACTGTTTTATCTCTGGAAGCAACCGGTAAAGGAGATGTGAGCGGTGTATCTGTGTTCCTGCCAGGGGGCAAAAAGGTAGCTGAGCTGCCGAGTGATAGCGAGGCTTTTGTTGTGTACGAAGACATGCACTCAGGATTCAGAAACTTTATTACAGGTGACGGGCTCAAATCTGTATACACCACGTACTCTGAAGCTCCAGTTGCGGTGGTAACGTTGGATGAGCATGGCAACAAGGTTTCCCAATTTGTGCGCGGTACAGTAGCGTCTGATGGGGAGTCGAGTGTTGTGGTTAGCTTGAATAAATTCTTGGATCCTAAAATCCTAGCACTCAGCGGGGATGATAAGCTTACGGTGTCTCAAGGGGTTAAGATAGAACCTGCTGTTGACGCTTCAGAAGCTAGTTCCGGCACAGTGGCGAGGAAAGGCACTGCTGTTGATGATAGAGGTACAGACAGAACAAGCGATGATACGTACGATGCTACTGTGTACTCAAACAACGAGATGATCGTACAGCGACTATCCCGTCTCCAGTTTTACATGCGTGAAGAGCGTAGGGGTGAGAACGGTGATATCATCGACAACCCTGCATTTTTCATCAGGGATGTGGCTGCAAGTAGGGTGCTGCAGTTTCCTGACAGTATAACACACCTCAAACTTGTAAGGACAGAAAATGGCACCACTAGGCTTGTTCCCTGCACGAAAGATGGGGACACAAACCCGCCCGGCATGCCGTACAACACAAAGGGTTATACGTACATTGACCCAATTTTCGCGTATCAAAGAATCGAAGCGGACTGGATTGCTAAGCACGCAAAGTTGGATCTCATAGATTTCACAAGATACGCCGATGGCACATTGTTCAAGTTGCGGTGGAATGTGGATGATCCGCAGCTACCCAGGAATGCACAAGGCGAAATAATCCGGGTACATGACCAGTCGCACTTTGCCAGAGCTGAGCTCGTTTACGAGCCAGAAAACGTAAAGATTGGTGAGCTTTCCAGTGCTCCCAGCTTCTTCCAAGGAGATATCTTCCTTGCATTTGACCCTAACTACAGCCACAGTGACTTCGTTTCCTCTTTGCATGAACAGGAAGTCGAACTACAAAATGGTGGCAATGGCACGCAACGCGTATCATTGACTGGCAAGGGAGACCTGGGCACCGACAGCGGGTTTAGCGACTACTACTCTTTCATGCAACGCCAACAGGGTGACAGCCCGGAATTGGTGCAAGAAATACACAGACGTGCTGGAATAGTGGAAGATGCCTCAGCAGATCAAGCTGCAATAAATGCTGCGCAAATGTCAAAAGTCGATGCAAGCCAGCACGATTTGCAACAACTGCGTGGTGCGATGTTGTACTTGCTGGCCAGTGATAGGGTTGTGAACGGCCAAAAGGTGCACGAGCATGATTTTTTCATTGCTAACATAAATGAGGGGAGTTACTTCCAGTTGCCACGGGCAATTACACACCTGAAAGTGGTGACCCACAATGGACAAAAGCACCTAGTTCCTTCTACTGCAGATGGGTTGGAAAACCCCAAGGGCATGCCTCAAGATTTGGGTGAGCATAGATACATCAGCTCTGTTCTTGTGCATGAGAACGCGGTAACCGACCACACGCCGAGAATTCCCGTGACCAATGTGCTTCTGACTGACTTGAATAAGTACGAAGATGGCACTCTGCTGGAGATTCGTGACAGCGGAAACATATCTTACGCCGGCATAGGTGCAACTGGAGATGGCTACTCCGAAACTGTACACTTGTTTGATAAGCACGGAAGCGAGGTAGGGGTGCTATCCAAACATCCACACCTGCTGGTTGGCAAAGTTGCGTTAGGCATCAGAGGGGAACCTACCGGGGCAGTCGACCACGGCGTGCATGGCACTGCAGAGTCTGGTGTGGTAAGTACACGTAGCGCTCATGATGACGCATTAGACGACTTCCTGAGGGCTAGGCACGACAGCATGCGCGCGGATGGTAGCAACGTTGTGAAAGTACAGCGCACCACACGCAGTCAGGATGATGTCGAGATGGAGAGTAGCATGTTATCAAGCTCCACATTCCCCCACACAGATCCACACATAGCCAATGTGGGAGTGCGCGGTGGTACGCCCCATCGGGATCACACCGACGATGCACTTATTGACAGTGTGGCGTGGAACACACACTGCAACGGGGGCACTCAGTGTCACATACACGAGCATAACCTACTGCCGCTATAGTAGGCACGCATACTTCCCCGGGGGCGCAAGCGCGCCTCTTCGGGGGCATAGCTTCAGGCTACCGTCACGTGCCACAGCGCGTGACGCGCCTGCTGCTCCACCAAACCTTATGGCATATCTCGGAGCCTCGCCGAGAACACAATGACCACATACAGAACACAACTGGAAAAGGCTAAGGTACCGAGGGCCGCGTAACCCTGCCGCCATAACAAGCGAACGATGCAACGTTCATAGACTCACAGTAGAGCCCTACTTGGTGTCAGGCTCAAGCTTGCGCGCTTCATCCACAAGCATGACAGGAATTCCGTCCCGAACGGGAAACGCGAGCCCAGCATTTTTACTTACCAGCTCACAACTAGCAGCGTCGTAATACAACTCGCCGCCAGTCAACGGGCACACCAAAACTTCTAGCAATCTCCTATCCAACAACTACTTCCACCCCTCCTCGTCTGCAATCAAAACGGCTTCCGCGAGATGCTCCTCAAGACCCTGCAGCGGCAGCTCACTTTCTCGAAATTCTCCCCAAGACTGTAAGACACTGGAGCATTCGACCCCCCGCACTATAGGGTACTCCTGATTGACATCCGCATATATTTTCTGCGCTTCCGCGCTGGACAAAAACTCCAACAACTTCACCGCGTTACCGAAGTGCTTTGCATGTTTGGCTACGGCCCCGCCGCTAATGTTAACCATTGCACCTTCCCCCTCCTTTTGGTTGGGAAAAAACACAGCAAGCTTGGATGCAGCCTCCTGGTCTGCTTTACTGCCAGAAGCGCTAACTCTGCCCCAATAGTAGCTATTCACTATCGCTATGCCACCCTCGCCAGCAGCGGCTGCATAAATCTGGTCGGTATCGCCCCCGCTGGGCTTGCGCGCAAAGTTTGCTACCAAACCTCTAACCCACGCCCGCGTCGCTGCTGACCCATTGTTTGCCACCATAAACGCTATCAGCGACTGGTTGTACGGGCTGCTTGAGGACCTGACCAAAATCTTGCCCCGCCACTTGGGATCCGCGAGATCCTCATAAGTGCTCAGATCTTCTACGTTTACCAATGCTTTGTTGTAGACCACTACCCGGGCACGCTTTGTGAGCCCAAACCAGTACCCCTCTACATCCCTGTACCTAGCGGGAATAACCTGCTCAAGGACGTCAGAGCGCACTGTCTGCAGCAACCCCCGCTTTTTTGCCAATATGAGATTTACCGCGTCGGCCGTGAGAAAGACGTCAGCCTTGCTGTAAACACCCTCGCTTTCCATACGAGCGATCAGCTGGGCTGCTTCGTCATTTATGTATCGAACTTTAATCCCAGTTTCTGCGGTGAACTTCCTGAACAGGTCACGCAGCAGCTCTTCCTTACGGGAAGAGTACACATTCACCACCTCGCCCCGGTCAGACTGATATCTGTCGTACAAAAAGCCTATGCCCAGACCCAACACCAGGGCGCACAGCAGCACCCCTACCACCCTCATACTGCAACCATTATCCAGGCACCGGGTCATATGATATGGGAACCAAAGAGTAAATCAAGGCAAATCTTTGCAACAACCATGAATGATTGGATGTGCAATCGTGCAACCATAGGTATGGGCACGTGTGCGCCCACGGGCAAGTTTTCCCTGAGCCCAGGGAGCAAAGTGCTATCGTTTGTTCCAACATCCATTTGTTGTATGCCCCAGCTCCTATGGAAGGACGGAACACAGGGTTTGGTAGCCAATACCTGCGTTGTGCATACACCAAGATGACCCTGCGGAGTTGTACCTGAGCCGCTGCAGTCTTCACCGATCCTGTTAGTCACCATCTCTAAGGCCCAAATCTCCAACGCCTCTACCTGTCAAAATTACGGGGGCTAGCATGTTCATCGTCAAGGGAGGTCAAACTACACGATGAATCCGTGCTCTCATATTCTGATGTTGCGCCGCGCATGCAACATAATGTGGCGCATGTTCCCACTTTGTTGGCAGTGGGTGGCAGGCTCGGTCTGGATGAGTGGAGGCTGAGGTCGGATCCTTCACATGCTCTGCTCTTCCGGGCAACATAATGGGAGAGGTATTCATGTGCTTTTGAGTGTGTGTCACTCCCCGACAGCTCCGCTTCACCGGCTCGCGTTACACATAAGGCGGCCCGGAGAAGACGCTTCTTAAGTGCGCGTACGACCCCACGTTTTGCCTTTCCATGCCGCCACTGCACGGATGATGCGGTGTCCGATTCGGAAACGCAGTTATCATTGCTTGAAAGTGTGTTTATAGACGCAGCGGTTTCGGGTTTTAGGGGTAACATGCACCGCTTTGAGGTATTGCCCGCACCGCACTTTTTGTGGCTGCAGCCAGTTTGCGATAGTTTAGTTGCTACTGTCGGGGCCGACACATTATCGGTTTTGCGGGCGTCACCACCCTGGTACAGTCCGCACTTGCCCTCCGGGTTAGATACTGCAAAGCGCCTATCATCACCAAAGCGGTGTTCAAGATTGCCTATATGCCTGGGGCTGTATCTTCTTGTGCTAGAGCATACCGGCAAAACTGCTCGGAATTTATGTTTGTGTGCGTGGTTGGTGCTTGTGGGCGCTCCGTCGTGACCAGGCACCCTATTGGTGCATGCGGCATACAAATTGCGCGGTCCCCCGGCGCCTAGCAGAGTATGTGTTTTTTGATTCTCCCGCAGGTACCTAGATGTATATGTGCCTACCGGACGGCGCACTTTACGATTTGCGGACGTTTTTGGGGTTCTGGCAAGCATGTGCTCGACGCCATTTGTGTAGCACGAGTTGAGTGCCACAAGGCTGCTAGTCCGACACTGACGCTTCCTGCTAAGTAGCTTCAGAAGATGTGCAAGTAGGGCACTGACCCGCGGGCGGAAGTTATCATTACTGGGACAAGAGCGCGACACTGCAATAACGCCGTCATCCTTTGCACTATTGTGCGCATGCACGCGTGATTGCGGTAACTGCCCATACGTGTTTGCCGCTTCAATTGTGGGGTAATGCCGGCCAACGTCTTGCCTAGATGTGTGCCAAGCGGTGCGTGCTTGCTGCTTCAACCATCTGGACGCAGTGCTTATTTTTGTGCGGACTTTCTGATGTGCAAATGCTAATACCCCGTCCCGTTTAGGGCCTGTCGACGTGAGACGGTGCAATGGTGTAGGCTGGGGCTGCGATGCACAGCTTCTAACTGCTGCCATATATGCCGTGTGGCTTGCAACCTTGTATGAACTTTGTGCTGTGCGCAAAGCCACGACAAGCGCAGGGCGGTTTTTGTAGCGGTCTACATTTAGGAGCTTAATGCTGCGCAGACTTTCGAAAAACCTCGCGCAATCCCCGTACATTATGCTGTCTTTGTAAACGGCATCAAGCCTTTTTAGGGCAATATAGTCTTCACGCAGCTTCGGCAAGGTGAATACCGCGTAGAAGCATTGTACAAGTTTGCGATGCAGCATATACCAAGGGTGGCGCCGATTGACAATCACCTCTGCATGCTCCAAACGCTTTTTTGTGCGCTCTAGATGCGTTGTTATAGCTTCGGAAACCAGCTGCCTGGCTGTTGATTCTTGGGCGCTGAGATTTCTGACGGGAGTCTGCACCGCCTTCCCGTTAACGTGCAGTATGCGTCGTACTAGCTCCGCTGATAAACATGCATGCGGTAGCTTGTCATAACTTGCGCCGTAAAAAGTGAGCAACAGGCAAAACTCCTGCCGCATTTTTAGCGCAAAGTAGCGCGACAAATCGTCTAGCACTTTTAAGCTGTTCTCCGTTATCACGTCTATCCCAAGGTGCCTGTTAATGCCCACTCTTTGTAGGTATGACGACAGCTCCTGCACACACGCAAGAGACGCAGGACTGGAAAAATTGTATACGGGTGATTTGCTGTGTAATTTGTGTATCTTTGACGCACAACAATGTGCGAGCTGTTTCAGTTGGGGGCCGCTCACGCTGTATTCCTGCGTAATCTGCAATAGCGCGCGGTACAGTACCTCAGTCATCCACGTGCGGTTGTAGTGCCCATGTTTGCAATTGGTAAGTTTTTCAACATCATTCCTGTCAAGTCTGAGGTTGTGCCGCAGTATGCTTACGTATGGATATCCAGCCATTGCGCTGTTCGTTCCCACAACTCCTGTGAGGAACCCTGATAGCATGGGCAGAGAATTTGTATCTGCTAGTAGTTTTGCCATACCCTGAAACTCCGAGGTCAAGAATAGGGGAGTATTGCTGTTCGTAGCGGCAGGTGCCGGGTAACCTGTTCTCTGCAGTGATAGCATGAATATCTACCATCATGGTGTGATATGCTAAGATTAGCATAATATAGCGCACCCCACAAGGTGCCTTGTACTGCATTTGGGGTGGATCTCACATTACTGCCTCCCTACGTCTACAGCTTGGAGCGGAAATTGGCTGGCGCTGGCGGAATATTGATGTATATACTGAAGGGATTTGCGCCCCAATTTTGGACGTTTTGTGTGGAAGATGTGATAGATATCAAGATCAACGGGGAAAAAAAGAGCATACCTGCGGGTAGCTCGCTACAGTACGCTGTAGTAGAATATGGGGCTAGTGCGCCTTTTGCTGTGACGGTCAACAACGTACTTGTTACCAAGGCGCAATACGGTGAGTACGCACTCAAAAACGGGGATGCTATAGACATAGTGTACCCAATGCAAGGTGGATAGTGTGTGTGGTTGCGTTCTTGGATGCTGTAACTTAGGCGGTAGCTTTATGATTGCTATGTTGCCATAGCGTGGGGAAATAGAGCGTGTGGAATGTGTATGGAGTGGAGCTAAACAGCAGGTTGCTGATGGGGTCTGCTCTGTACCCATCTCCTGAGGTCCTAAAACGGGCTATACTGAATTCCGGCACAGAAGTGGTAACCGTATCGCTCTCCAGGCAGATGCCGTCTGCCAGGGCGGGAGGTGATTTTTGGCGCATAGTCCAGGATAGCGGGTGCCGAGTTTTACCAAACACAGCTGGTTGTTGTACGGTGAGCGATGCCGTGCGCATGGCACAAATGGCACGGGAAATCTTTACTACTTCTTGGATCAAGCTTGAAATTATTGGTGATGACTACACCCTACACCCTGACCTTGTATTGCTATGCGAAGCTGCTAAAGAGCTGGTGCGTCAGGGCTTTGAAGTTTTCCCATATTGTACTGATGACCTTGTGGCTTGCCACAGGCTCATAGACTGCGGGTGCAGAGTGCTAATGCCCGGTGCATCACCCATAGGCTCTGGCATGGGTGTGTTAAACATGCATAACCTGAAGTTGCTAAGAAACAGGTATAAAGACGTAATAATCATTGTGGATGCCGGCATAGGTAGGCCCTCCGATGCAGCCATAGTGATGGAAACCGGAATTGACGGGGTGTTAGTCAATAGTGCGATTGCGCGCTCTCCTGATCCTACAAATATGGCCCACGCCTTCAAACATGCTGTGGAGGCCGGAAGGCTTGGGTACGAAGCGGGCATGATAGGCAAAAGGGAGTCCGCAGTGGCGAGCACTCCCCTTGTAGATACACCTTTTTGGCGTAAGTAGAGCAGTAACTAGGCGGTTGGCTGGGATTGAGGTTGGGGTAAAGCCCGCAGGAGCCCCGCTGCTGGGCTGTTACAAGTATACACTGTTGTGAGGCGTACCGGCATACCGAGCAACTACGAAGTGATGCCTGGTATTTTGCCCCCTTGCTCCATAAACCTTAGCCGAGCATGCAGGGCATTGTGCGCCAGTACAGTTGCAGAAATAGCGTGCTTTGTACGTCTGAGCTTCATACGCAGCCAATCTGGATAAGCGAGGCCTGCGTAGAGTTTGATCGTGAGCTCAAGCAGTACATAACAAGGAAGGGTCACAAAATTCTCATGGTACGCAATATAAGCAATGCAAGATGCCGCTAACAAGACGAGCGTAAACGCCCACAACCTCTTATAGGCAGCAAAGAAAAACACAAAGACGAACGCAAGAAACGAAAAGCCATCGCGCACAAACCTAACATGCCCTGACTTTTCGTTTGTGTATACACAAAAAAAACGCACGCCAATTACAAGAACAACCGGGATTACCATTCTAAGAAGAAAGCCCCAATTGGTAAATCAAAAAGATTCAGGTTGCCTCCGCGTTGTTCCCTTGGTAAAGAAATTGATGTATGGATGTCTGCGAAATCTGTAGGCCATGTGCGTGCAACATAAACAATGTGCTTCTCCTCCAGCAATGTGTAATGTTGGCATGGTTGCGCACGTATGCAGGTTGGTCATAATGAGTGCTTTGATAGGTATGGCTACATGATTACTCGTTTTGCGCCCAGCCCCACTGGGTATATGCATATAGGGAATGCGAGAACGGCGCTGGTGTGCTGGCTGTATGCAAGGAAAAGCTCTGGTAAATTCCTGCTCAGGATAGATGATACTGACTTTGAAAGGTCTGAAGAAAGGTACGTGGAGGAGATAAAAAATGACCTCAAGTGGCTAGCCATGGATTGGGATTTGTGTTTCAACCAGAGCTCCAGGATTAAAAGGTACGACGAGGTTTTCAACTCCCTAATGGGCAAAGGCGTGGTCTACCCCTGCTATGAAACCCAGGAAGAGTTGGAGCTCAAAAGGAAAATGATGCTCAAAATGGGGCTGCCACCCATTTACGACAGAAGTGCCTTGAATATGACCGAGCAAGACCGCAAAGCCCATAGCTACAAGAGGCCGTATTTCAGGCTTAAAATGGACCGCGACCAGGAGATTTCTTGGAACGACGAAATACGAGGCAGGGTGGTGCTCCAGGCCAAGAATATCAGTGACCCAATCCTCAGGAGGACTAACGGAAGTTACACCTACATGTTACCTTCCACGGTTGATGATGTAGATTTTGAAGTGACGCACGTCATTCGCGGTGAAGACCACATCAGCAATACGGCAGTGCAAGTGCATATCATGGACGTGCTCGGCGTAAGACCGCCGTCATTTGTCCATCTCCCGCTGCTACGCATGGGAGAATCAAAAATGTCAAAACGGGTGGGTGGAACCGAGATATGCAAAATGCGGGAAATGGGCCTCGAACCCATGGCGATTAACAGCTACGTGGCAAGAATGGGCACGTCTCTTCCCGTGGAGCCGCACACAGATATGCAGTCGCTTGTAGATTCGTTTGATATTACATCATTCAACCAGGCCCCAATTAAGTTTGTGCTGGAAGATATATCCAAGCTGAATGTGCGGTTGCTACAGAGGCTGCCATTCGAGAAAGCGCGAGATAGATTGGCAGCATGCGGTATAGAGTGTTCGGAGAGTTTCTGGTACGCGGTGCGTGATAATATAGATGTTATTTCAGACGTAAGAGAGTGGGCGGATGTCTGCGGTTCCGGAGTCACCCCCGTGGTGGATGACTTAAACCGGCAGTTGCTGCAACTGGCGAGTGATCTCCTGCCCGAAGGGGAGCCGCATGGTGGTACGTGGAAAACTTGGCTGCAGAAGATCAAAGAACGTACTAGTTGTGGCACCCGTGATATTCTCCTGCCACTCAGGCTTGCACTAACAGGGGTGCCTAAGGGCCCAGAATTTGCAAAGTTACTGCCCCTGATTGGTAGGGCGGAAATACTACGGAGGCTGCGTGGTGCATAGCCACCATGCGCGGGGCTGTGGCGGTTTTCTTGGGTTAGCGGTGCTCATCCGTTGTGCGTGTTGCAACATTCTATGCTGACATCCAGCATTCCTGCCAGGTGTGTAGAGTTGGCTGTGCGCTCTGCCGGGTTGTGCGCGGCCTTTCCCAGCATATGGTACTTGACTCCTGCAAGCCAGATATGATAGTTGATTGTCCCTGTGGCGGGCGTAGCTCAGTCGGTAGAGCATCAGTTTGTGGCACTGGAGGTCGCCAGTTCGATCCTGGTCGCTCGCCCGCGTGCGGGCAGCAAAACGTCTAGCCGTGCGGGCCCGGCTGCGATTGCTGTAAATAGGTCTTTGACTTGCGATGGTTTCGTATTAGAATTTCGCTTCTACGTTTGTTGTAGTTCGGTCATATGTTGCGTTACTTGGTGTACTGCTGCACCCTGTGTGTTGTTCTTGTGTCGCACAATTGCTACGCCTCTTCTGTGCGCATAAAAGCTGTTGTTGATGGGAAGGCCATAACTAGCCTTGATGTATCCAGGCGTGCACAAGCGAACGCGTTTTTCTACAAAACTGCCCACGCTGGAAGCGACCGGAATGAGGTATTACAGTCTCTGGTTGATGAGTCTATGCTAGAGCTTGAAGCTAAAGAGCTGGGCATGTCCGTAAGCAAACACGAGTTAGAGGCAGAGGCCGGTAAGCTGTTCTCAGTATTGGGAGTGTGCGACGAGCTGGATATTGGAGAGTGTGCCGCACAGAACGGATTGGACTACAAATCTGTGGAAAATCACCTCAGATCTAGAGTCATATGGAGCAAGATGTTAGCCGCGCGGGTTGCGCCTTTTCTTGCGGTTTCTGATAGCGACGTCGAAAATTACGTTGACGAGGCCAAGTCCGCTGGGCTCGAGACTGTGCTGGATATGGAACAGGTCTTCGTACCATTCAAGGCGGGGCGCGTTTTAGACTCTGTGCTTAGCGAGCTCAACAAGGGTGTAGCGCTCGACAAAATAGCTGCCAGATATAGAGAGCACGCGGTATATGCCGACCGTGCCGTGGGGGTGACTGCTAGCGCCTTTTTGCCTGACGTGAAAGCCTCGTTGGTAAGAGCTAAAGTCGGCCAAGTGATTGGCCCGGTGAGAATCGATCGTGGCTACTTGGTGTTGAAACTGCTGAGCAAAGTCAAGGTAGGCAAGGGGTTCCTAAACAGCTCAGCGAGCATAAAACGCACTTCTGTTACGAAGGGCGACCACGAAAATGTTTTGCGGGTCATGAAGGGGCGTGGCGCCAACTGTGACAACTTTGACAGCATTGCCAAGAATATGGGGCTGGAGGTGACGGGTCTTGATGTGCGCATCGGTGATCTTGCTTCTAAGCTTCAGTTCATGTTAAGCAATGCCACCCCCGGGGAGGTGTTAAGCTCCACTTCTGACTCTAGCAATGGTGGCAGTGAGGGTGAAAAGGAAAAGGTCGACCTGATTGTACTATGCGGAATTTCGCGGAGCGGTGGGCCAACGGCCGAGGAGGTCTATAAAATCAAGCGGGCAGTGTATACAGAAAAGCTTGTCTCTGCCAGTGGAAGGCTCATGGAGTCCATCAGGAATCGCCATTTCACCAAGAGGTTTTGATTGCTGGTTTTTACGGCGGACTGCGGGTATGATCAGAGTTACAGCAGGTGTTTACCGCGGTAGGAGGGTCTTCACCGGTAACGCCCTTAAAGCACGACCGGCCATTTCTGTAGTGCGAGAGTCAGTATTCAACGTTTTGCGCGCACACATGCCTGTAGAGGGGGTGAACGTATGCGACATATGCTGCGGCAGCGGTGCTTTTGCTTTCGAAGCCCTATCCAGGGGCGCGGAACACGCCTGCCTTGTAGATATACACTTGCCCAACTTGCAGCTCGTCAAGAGGACAGCCGATAGTTTAGGCGTTGGACACAAAACGACCATTTTATGCTGTGACGTACACAAACTCCCACCGGCAGATCGCAGTTATGACCTAGCGTTTGTTGACCCCCCGTATGAGGAAGCATCGCTGATAGACGTGTCGCTGAACGCAATGCTTGGCATGCGTTGGTGCAGGGCCGGCAGCATTGTAGTGCTGCGCGTGAACAGGGGGACGGAGGTTTCGATTCCCCAGTGCTGCGAATTGCTAAGCCGCAAATCCTATTGTGGCTCAGAAATACTGTTCATGCGTACAATACTCGGCGATTAGCGTTGCCACACGCACGGTACCCCTCGGTGCCGGGGCTTATAACTTACAAGCGGGTAATGCAACATTGCTCATAGAGCACCCCGAGAAAGACAACGCGGTTGATGATGCAAGTGT
Organism: Anaplasma centrale str. Israel; assembly: GCF_000024505.1. Taxonomy (NCBI): domain Bacteria; kingdom Pseudomonadati; phylum Pseudomonadota; class Alphaproteobacteria; order Rickettsiales; family Anaplasmataceae; genus Anaplasma; species Anaplasma centrale. Next base: position 38,378 of record NC_013532.1, on the reverse strand, counting down.
ATTTGGCCACATAGGGGACAAATATGGCAGAAAAGTAGCACTCATCCTCTCTTGGTGTATCTGTACCGGTAGGGTTCATGGCCGTCATCCCCACCTACAAGATACAGGCGTGCCTCTGGGCACCTGCCTCTCTCCTACCTACCTACATTCCCAGCGCCAGTACCAATCTGGCACCGCACCATCCTTACACTTGAAGTTCTTAGCATCACCCAGGTCTCCCCTACCTCTGTATACTACTCGGCTTCCCAGCTTTCTTGGCACAGTCAAAGTTCTCTGCACCCTACCCTCAGGGTTCCCTACTTCTTACCAGCACCTCACAACTCATTTCCATATCAACGTTAACTAACCAACTACCACAGCATACACTTCACCCTACTTATCCCGGCTCATGTTGATACTACAAACAGTTGGGTATTACCATAGCTCATCCCACTGTGGTATTGCTACCATCTATAATCACCTAATGTTGTTTCTAAAGTACAGTTAAAGGTCCACACCATTACCAAAGTCCCTACTCTCCACACTACCATCTACACACTTGGAGCTCTCGGCACTGCCGACCCAGTCCTTACTTCAACCTGCAGTGATGAATAACCATATAAATGTAATCATGGCTGTTACTATGTATCTTGGTCTAATACTCAATCTTCCCCACAACTTGGTACACCCATCAACTACACCCAGGCCACCCCTAACTTGTACCACCCAGCCCAGCATACCTAACTACCATCCTCTGACCACACACTGACCAGAATCACCCACACCTAACCACACTCTACAGGTTTGGGCTCACCCAATGTTGTCTTCCCAACCACACAAGCCTCTGCCCACACCTTCACCTAGTCCCTACCTCCGTGTACTACTCTTACCCAATCTCCACCATCCCTGCACACAAACTAACCAGCATCACCTGTATCGCCCAGGTCCCTCACCTAACCACTATTACCACTCACTGCCCTGCCACCATCCTTGCAGTCAAACTTATTGGCATCTACACCTGTATCGCCCAACCCTGCAGCAAACTTAGCCATTAGCTTACCGGCACCAAAGAATATAGCTGTGAATACAACTAACATTACAATTGCAGGCCATGCTAGTTTACCGAATATAGCCATGATGCTGGAACCTAATATCACTCCTGTCATGATTGGTAGTCCAAGCTTCTGTACAAACCCTATAACATTACATATAACCTTAGTCGCTGTATCATCAGCTGCATCACCAGTACCAGTAGCACCCTGAGCCCCAGCAGGTACACCATGGAGGATACTCCATGTGAAGACTCACTGCTTCCCATATCAACATCCTACCTATTCAGGCTCATGTTGATACTGCACAGTTGGGTATTCCATAGCTCATCCCACTCTAGTATTGCTACCATCTGAACAACATTAGGTGGTACAGGTGATTGATATACAACAGCCTTTCCCTCCTTATCGAGGCTATTGATGTTGTTCGCCATCCCCTGCACGTCGATGGTGGGTTTGTTACTCTCAGCAGAGAGTTGTGTCGCATCTTCAGTAAACACCACACTAATCTTGTTGCCATTGTTAGCGCCGTCAGTGTTCTTACCACAGGTGCCAGTGCTACCACCACTAGTACCATTGGCACCACACACCTTCTGGCTCACTGTTTGACCATTAGTGGCAGCCTCTACTGCAGTACCCCACCTCTTGGCATCACTCTTAGTTATCTTACCTAAATGAGTAGTAAGACGCTCTACCTGACCTCTAGCTGTATCATATGCTAACTCCTTTCCTAATAAGAATACTGAAGCTGTATCCTCATTAGACTTCTTACCTCCCTTAATAACAAACCTCTCATACCCTACTTCAACTTCAACCCTGGCTCCTCCAATACTATACCCAATGCTTCCTTCTGCAGCAGTGGCGCTATACTAGAGCGCTCTTGTTGCACCACTATTCCTACCACATGTGTTACTAGTGCAACTGCCCCGACTCTCTGGTACGTTGATGGTGGTGATGCCACAGTGGGATTAGAATCCGAGTCTGATGCCCACCTCCACACCTGTGTGCAAACCCTGACCTTCTCTTTTGTTTTCCTCATTGAACTTACATCATCGTCCATACAATGGGCAGGTGTGTGTTCCAGAGGTTAAGTACGAATAAGAGACGAGACCTTGGAGTGAGTGCAGGGAACTGTGGATGCGGCAAGCATGTAGGTAGTAGCACGAGGTAGAGGACCCCCAGAGTTGGGTGCGCTCAGTTGGTGGTGCAGATAGTCCCAATTGGGAAGACCTAGGTATTGAGTCCCGGATACAGGTGAGTCTTCACATGGAGTATCCTCCATGGTGTACCTGCTGGGGCTAGTGCTGCTACTGGTACTGGTGATGCAGCTGATGATACAGCGACTAAGGTTATATGTAATGTTATAGGGTTTGTACAGAAGCTTGGACTACCAATCATGACAGGAGTGATATTAGGTTCCAGCATCATGGCTATATTCGGTAAACTAGCATGGCCTGCAATTGTAATGTTAGTTGTATTCACAGCTATATTCTTTGGTGCCGGTAAGCTAATGGCTAAGTTTGCTGCTGGTCTGAATAGTGACGGTGTGAATGCACAGAGCTTCAAGTGTGTAGATGGTGGCGGTGCCACATTGGGTGGTGCTGGGAATGTGGGTCGGTAGAGAGACCTGAGTAGTTGGTGTGCGGAGAACTTTGACTGTGCCCAGAAGGCTGGGAGCCGAAGTAGTTAGAGACCTGGGTAGTGACACAGGTGTAGGTGATGGCAAGAGCTTCAACTGTGTAGATGGAGGTTGGGTAGTTAGGTGTGCTGGGCTGGGTGGTACGAGTTAGGAATGGCCTGGGTGCAGTTGGTGGGTGTACCAAGTTGTGGGGAAGATTGAGTATTAGACCAAGATACATAGTAACAGCCATGATTACATTTATATGGTTATTCATCACTGCAGGTTCTGCTGAGGCTAGAGTCAGTGATATGGGTGATGCCAGGAACTTCAAGTGCGTAGGTAGGTGTGCCACATTGGGTGATTGATATGCAACAGCCTTTCCCTCCTTATCCAGGTTATTGATGTTGTTCGCCATCCCTGACACACTGATGGTAGCGTTGTCGGTCTTGTTACTCTCGGAGAGTAGTGTGTCTGTACTCTCAGTACTGAATACAGTACCAAGCTTGCCATTGGTGTTCTGGCTATCAGTAGTACCACACTTGTTGGTACCAGTACCCTTGCCACACACATTCTGGCTCACTGTTTGACCATTAGTGGCAGCCTCTACTGCAGTACCCCACCTCTTGGCATCACTCTTAGTTATCTTACCTAAATGAGTAGTAAGACGATCTACCTGACCTCTAGCTGTATCATATGCTAACTCCTTTCCTAATAAGAATACTGAAGCTGTATCCTCATTAGACTTCTTACCTGTACACCAAATACCCAACACCGTAGTGCTGCACCTCCCTTGCACCAGGTGTTGGTGCTTGGGGAGGCCGAGGTATTGGCCTGGGTGTAATTAGCTGTTCATCATCTCAAAGAAGTCATTGTTGTCCTTGGCGATGCTTAGCTTGTCTCGCAGGAACTCCATGGCTTCTACTGGACCCATTGCTGATAGTAACCTTCTGAGTAGCCATACCTTCTTCAAAAATGCACTCTCTATCAGCATGTCTTCCTTACGAGTCCCAGATTTAGAAATATCAATCGCAGGGTAGATTCTCTTGTCTGCGATTTTCCTGTCTAGGATTATTTCACAGTTACCTGTACCCTTGAATTCTTCAAAGATGACTTCATCCATCTTTGAACCAGTTTCAATCAGTGCTGTTGCAATGATGGTGAGTGACCCGCCATTCTCGATGTTCCTTGCAGCTCCGAAGAACCTCTTGGGTCTTTGCAATGCGTTGGAATCTACCCCACCAGTTAGTACCTTACCAGATGATGGCATGACCTCATTGTACGCACGGGCCAACCTGGTGATTGAGTCTAGTAGTATCACAACTTCCTTCTTGTGTTCTACCATCCTCTTAGCCCGCTCAATTACTATTTCAGCCAGTTGTACGTGCCTATATGCTGGTTCATCAAATGTGGAGCTCACTACTTCTCCTTTTACTGACCTCAGCATGTCTGTAACTTCCTCAGGCCGTTCTCCTATGAGCAGGACTATCAACTCCATGTTTGGGTGATTCATGGCAATGGAGTGTGCAATCTGCTGCAAAATTACCGTCTTGCCCACCCTAGGTGGTGCTACAATCAGTGCACGCTGACCTTTGCCCAGTGGGGCTATGATGTCTATTGCGCGCATGCTGATGTCTTTCTTCTCCCCTCCAAAACTCTCTTTGCATTCGAGTAAAATCCTCTCCTCAGGGTATAGTGGAATCAGATCGTCAAAGTGTACGTACCTCTGTAGCTTTCCTATCTCTGTGTAGTTTATGCTGTATGCCTTGACCAGTGTGAAGTATCTCTCCTTCTCCCCAGGTGCTCTGATCTCACCACTTACTATGTCTCCTGTTCTCAAATTGAACTTCTTGATCTGGCCTGCAGATATGTAGATATCATCACTGCTTGCTGCATAGTTAGCCTTGGCTGATCTTAAAAACCCAAACCCGTCAGGTAGTGTCTCTACTACTCCACCTCCGATAGCTATGCCTCCTTCACTGATAACTCGCTTCATTAGCTGGAAAATTATCTCCTGCTTCAGCATCCTTCCGTTGCTGACTACTCCCAACTCCTCTGCTGTTACCAGTAACTCCTCCGTGCTCTTTTGCTTCAGTTCACACAGATTCAGCACCCTCCCTCCTTCGGAGGGGTGATGATGCTCCGCACTTCTTTCGGTCGCCGGCTTGGAGGAATAAGACCTGGACCTTCTCTTATTCTTGTTGAACACAAGATTGACCTTAAATTCATGTACAATGAAGGTATAAGCAAGCGCCCCCGGAAGCCTGCTGGGCAGGGGGCCGTACTGCTAAAAACGCGCAAAAAGAGGAAACAGCACCTACGCCTTTTGGTCCTGAATCTCCTCGTTCATATTCCTGACTCTTCTCTCTCTCTCAGCCACCATCTGAGCCTTCATAATAGCCTCATCAAGATCCGCCTGCGTGCACAAGCCCAGCAAAACCGGGTCTCTAGGCTTAATGTTGCTTGAGTTCCAGTGCTCCTTATTCCGCACCGCGGCAATCGTCGCCTTCGTGGTCCCTATAAGTTTGGCTATCTGCGAATCGTGCATCTCAGCACAGTATTTTAATATCCAGCAAACCGCATCGGGTTTGTCTCTACGCCTGGCTACAGGAGTATACCTGGCACCTCTCCTCCTTGACAGCTTACCAGTGGTTACTCCCCTATGAACCACCAATTTCGGGATCCTGGTAGGGTCCTTCTGGCAGGCTTCTATCTCCTCTTTGGTAACTTGCCCCATAGCAACCGGGTTACAACCCACAACGCCCTTGGCAACCTCGCCATCAGCGATACCCCTGACCTCAAGCAGATGCAACCCGCAAAATTCGGCGATCTGCTCAAAAGTGAGGGCTGTATTATCCACCAACCACACGGCAACGGCCCTGGGCATCAACGGAGTACCCTCATTGCTTGACGACATAATCCAAAGAATCTCCAAACTAACGAAACCGCACAGACCCCAACACTAGACCACAACCTCTAAGAATTGGTTAACCCTACAACATACGAGCACGGTCCGATTCAGGCGCGACCATGGTACCACACGCACCCTCCATGTCAAGGACTTTCAGCCATCTTAGGACATTTTGAGTTGCGGTCTGCACCGCAAAATACACGCTTTGTTATGCAACTCCAAACGTGCAGCACACCGGAGATTTTCGCCCGCAGATGCGCGTGCGGGTATGTGGTACGGGAGAGTGTGCCCAAAGTGCAACCACCCCGGTTAGGTACGACTGTGCAGGTATATCTCTGCGATGCGTTCCGAATGCAGGCAAACATTCCGAGATGGTATCCGCTTGACACCACGCAGACAAGGATGTACTCTGGGGAGTTATTGAGTTCAGGCATGGAGTTTTATGCCAAAGTTGAAGACCAAATCCTCCGCTAAGAAGAGGTTTAAGGTCACAGCGAGTGGGAGGGTGATGTCTGCCCAGTCCACCAAGCGCCACGGCATGACTAAGAGGAGCAAGAGAAGCCTTAGGACCCGTAGGGGCATCGCGCAGATGAGCGCGCCGGATGCACGTATTGTCGCGTCCTTCATGCCGTATAGTCTTTAGGTAATTGGTTGTAGGACGGGGATTTTATGGCTAGGGTCAAACGCGGTGTTACCGCCAGGGCTAGGCACAAGAAAGTTGTTGCACTTGCCAAAGGTTATAGAGGGCGCTCTAAAAACTGCTACAGAGCTGCGCTGCAGCGGCTGGAGAAGGCTTTGGTGTATGCGTATCGGGATAGGCGCAATCGTAAGCGTGACTTCAGGCGCCTGTGGATTGTGCGCATCAACGCTGCGGCAAGGCAATGGGGTATTAAATACTCTCAGCTGATGAAGGGTATGGCTTTGTGTGGTATAGAGCTGAACCGGAAGATGCTGGCGGAGATGGCCGTGAATGACAAGGCTGCCTTTGAGAAGGTAGTGAGCGCTGTCGCGGGTACCTGTGGGTATGCTTGTGCCGTTAATCAGCAAGATAAGTGATCTTAGTGAGGAGGCGAAAGCCTGCGTCGCTGCTTGTAGTTCTGTAGAAGAGTTAGATGAAGTCAGGGGGCGCTATATCGGGCGTGCTGGGGCCCTGACGGCTTTGCTGCGCCAGATCTCCACTATACAGGATATGGACGAGCGCAAGGCAGTTGGGTCTGCAGCGAATGCCGCGTGTGCCGCGTTAAAGCTGGCAATTCAGGATAGGGAATCACAGCTCGCTAGGGAGCAGCTGCACTCACGGTTGGCTAGCGAACGTATTGACGTAACTCTGCCTGCAAGGCCCAGAACTTGTGGCAAGATACACCCAATTTCTGGGGTGATTAGGGAGATCAGCAGCATATTGAGTGAGCTGGGCTTTGCCGTGGTTCACGGCCCGGAGCTAGAGGACGAATTTCATGTGTTTGATGCATTAAACACGCCAGAACATCACCCTGCGCGCGCGGAGAATGACACCTTTTACATGACGAAAAGGCTCAACGGCCGGCGGGTAGTGTTGCGGACCCATACGTCGTCAATGCAGATACGTGCCATGGAGAGCAATCCCAACCCTCCAATCAAAATTATATCTCCGGGTAGGGTGTATAGAAATGACTGGGACGCCACGCACAGCCCAGTATTTCACCAGGTAGAGGGGCTGTTTGTCGACAAACACGTGACTATGGGCCATCTGAAATATTGCATCAACTACTTTCTCAGTAGATTCTTTGCGCGCAAAGTGGAAACCAGGATGAGGGCTAGTTTCTTCCCGTTTACTGAGCCGTCCGCGGAGATAGACGTAAAAGACAGGCACCAAAAGTGGGTTGAAGTGCTGGGGTGTGGCATGGTACACCCAGCCGTGTTGGAAAACGTGAACATAGATCCGGAAAAATACCGTGGCTTTGCTTTCGGCATGGGTGTTGAGCGGATGGCCATGCTGAAGTATGGCATCACGGACCTTCGCAACTTTTACAGCAATAAGCTAGAATGGCTGAACCACTACGGTTTTTGTTTTACTGACATACTAGGCCGCGCTTAGCCAACAGGAGTACCTCCAGTGTGCGGCCGCGTGGTTTTTGTTGACGGATATACAGCCGGGTTGCAAACTTTTGCGTGACGCTCGGCATGGGTGGCCCACGCCGCTGTCGCATGGTGGCTCTGTAGATATCTTTGGAATGTAGTGCACAAAAGAGGCGTGATCATCACTGGGGCCGCACGTAGGGTTGGGCGGGCTGTTGCGATATTTCTTGCGGCCCAGCACGGTTACGATGTTATAGTGCACTACAATAGGTCGCACAGCGAGGCACTGGATCTGCAACGGATCATCCAGGAAGATTATGGGAAGCGGTGCCTGCTTTTCCGGTCTGACTTATGTGACTTTGCAACGCTTGGCCGCCTGGTTGCGTACGCTTTTGCGGAGCTCCCTTACTGTGATACTCTAATCAACAATGCCTCGGTTTTTCGCAAAAGCACCCTCGGGCAGCTTAGTGAGGGGGAACTCGAAGAGAATTATAAGATACACATAAAGGCCCCAGCATTCCTCACGCAACATTTCGCGCGCATGTGTGCGGCCGGAGGGAAGGTCATAAACGTAATCGATACAAACATCACAAGGACACAAACAAGATATTTTGCATATCTTTTGTCAAAGAAGGCACTGGCAGATTTCACAATAATGGCTGCCGCAGAGTTTGCACCAAACCTGCAGATCAATGCCATATGCCCACCTGAGATCCCAGACCACGAGATAGACAATGTAAAGTCACTCGAAGATGTAAATGCCGCCCCGTGCCTCAAAAACTTTCTAGATGCCGTTGCAACTTTGGTTGATTGTAACAACACACTCAGCGGCGAGATAATACATACTAGCCCTGCGGCCCCGCCATAACTGCCATAACTGCCGCGCGGTGCCACTTGGGCGGATTTGCCGGCTATGCGGGCAGATCCCGGCCCAGCACTTCCTGGCGTTGTTGCACAGCCTAGGTGCATACGCCAAAAAAATCCCTAGAAAAAGCTCCAAAATTGATGAATCCTGGGGTCCCAAGTCCACGTATAACTAGGAGTTATGGATATCGTAATACTTGCTGCAGGATGTGGCAGCAGAATGTGCTCCACCACGCCGAAGATTCTACACAAATTGGGGAATGCGCCAATCATAAAGCATGTGCTGCAGCTTGCTGATGAACTGCGCCCAAAGCGCGCCGTCATAGTGACAAATGCTGCAGTAAATGGCCCGGTAGCCGCGCTGGCAGGGGAGCATAACCTGCGCCTCAACACCGTGCTGCAGGGTGAAATTGCGGGTACAGGGGGCGCGGCCACCTCAGCATTGCAGGCGCTCAAAAACCCCTCAGAAGAGATTGTGCTGATACTATACGGGGATACACCGCTGCTTGATAAGGCCACAGTGTGCCACGCCCTTGATAGGCTTTCAAGCGGGGCAAAAATTGTTCTCGTGGCCTTTAAATCTGAAAATAACCAGTACGGTAGAATTGTGTTGGGCAGCTCCGGGAATGTACTGGAAGTCAGCCATGGGCGTGACACAAACGGCCTTGCAGTTTCTGGGGCAATTGCGGGATACAGGCAAGTAATTTCTGGATTACTGGGAGGGCTATCATGCCGTGATGGAGAACTTTACCTAACAGATATTGTGCAATCTGCCGCGGAGAAGAATGTGGAAGTTGGCTATGTAATTGCAGATGAGCGCAAGGCGATGGGCATCAACACAAGGGAGGATCTTGCAATAGCGGAGTCATACTTCCAGTGCATGAAGAGAGCTAGCTTTTTGCAGTCGGGCGTGACTTTAACGTCCCCTGACCAAGTTTTTTTCTCAATAGATACGCAGATAGCACAAGATGTGATAGTGCATCCATATGTGGTTTTCGGCGCGGGGGTTGCTGTGGAGCCAGGCGCGGAGATACTATCCTATTCACATTTGGAGTTTTGCCACATCAAAAAAGGAGCCATTGTCGGCCCATTTGCCAGGGTTAGGGGCAATTCGACTATAGATAGGGGCTGCGTAGTAGGCAACTTCGTGGAGATCAAAGAAAGTAGCCTGGGAGAAATGAGCAAGGTGAAACACCTGAGCTACCTCGGCAACAGCACTATAGGCAAAAACACGAATGTGGGAGCAGGGACGGTTATATGTAACTACGATGGCCGAAACAAGCAGCATTCAGACATAGGAAACAACTGCTTTGTGGGAGCAAACAGCACGATAGTCTCCCCAATAAAAGTGGGCGACAACGCCGCAATAGCCGCCGGCAGCGTGATTACCGAAGATCTACCGCCACGAAGCCTAGGCATCGCCAGAAGCAGGCAGACAACAAAACCGGAATACAAGACCAGAAGGTGAGAAGAGCCGATTGCAAGTGCCCCACACCGAGGCTCTCAACAACAAGACACAAAGCAACGCAGAACAGCACCCTGCACGAGCTGACAACCCCGGAGCAAGCCGACACAAACGCCGCCACGACGCGGCACTGGCCACCAGCGCGCGAGCCCCCACTAGGCTCCAGCGGGACGTACCTCAACAAACCCCTTTTTTATGAACCAAGACACCCTGTCCGTCGGTTGGGCGCCCACACCCAGCCAGTAGCTGAGCCTCTCTGCGTCAATCTTCAGGAACCCGGGCTCACCACACGGCACCATGGGGTCATAAAAACCCACATGCTCGATGAACTTACCGTCCCTCTGAACTCTGGAGTCAGAAACCACGACCCTATAGAAGGGTTTCTTCTTCGCACCGAGCCTCATTAACCTTATCTTTACGGACATGCCTTACCAAGGACCCCTTTTAACCCGAGAGGGCCCATTCTACCATCACAGAACGGTGCGTCAATTAAATTTGCAGCATTTACTGTGACAAGGCCTGACATTTGGCATATAATGGCGACCCCTGGGAGCAATATGGCTCGGAGCGTGTTGGGGGAAGGCTGCTAGTGCCGGCTTGGTCATGGCGCAGCGGATTACTCCGCGTTTTATGGTATGGGGCGTAGCCGGAAGCGTTAGGTAGGTTGCTGCGTGTTGTGCCCGTGGTTAGCAATGGCCGGGTGAATGGAGGTTTTATGGATAGCAGGAAGGTGACGAACGCCGTACTGTCCACTATAGCGTGTAATACACTGGTTTGGTATGACTTCATACTTTTCGGTAGCCTTGCTGGCACCATCGGTGAACTGTTCTTTCCGCAGGAAGACAGGTACTCGTTGCTGTTGAGCAGCTTCTGCGTGGTTGCAGTTGGGTTTTGCATGCGCCCTTTTGGTGCAAGTGTATTTGGCCACATAGGGGACAAATATGGCAGAAAAGTAGCACTCATCCTCTCCATATTTGGTGTATCTGTACCGGTAGGGTTCATGGCCGTCATCCCCACCTACGAGAGTGTAGGTATACTTGCTCCGGTGCTGCTTGTAATATGTAGGCTGGTGCAGGGCATATCCTTGGGGGGGGAGGCAGGCAACGCAACGTTCCTCATAGAGCACTCCAAGAAGAGCAACACTGGGCTGTTTGGGAGCTTTGAAGTATTGAGTGCAGTACTCGGCTCCGTATTTGCTTTTGCGGTAAAAATTGCGGTCAGGCATTTTACTGGGGACAACTTCGGGGTGTGGGGGTGGCGCATACCCTTCGTGATCGGGTTTGTTGTGGGCATCATCAGCATTTATACCAGAGCAAAGACTGGTGAAAGCCCAGCGTATGAAGCACAAGCCAAGCAAGAGGGGGGCGATGTGCTCACTGACGAATCTCCTGTCAGGCACCTATTTCGGCACTACAAGAGGGCGCTGTTATTGGCCATCTGCATAGATGGCATAGAGAACTGCTCGTTTCACATTCTGATGGTATTTTTCATCAGTTACGTGAGGGACTTTTCACCCGCTGTGATCATCAGCCCACAGATAAGTGAGGCGATAGAAATGGTCAGCGTTATGCTCGCAGGGGTATTGACGGTTGCCTTCGGTGCACTTTCTGATGTCCTTGGGAGGAAAAAAGTTATTGGAGGCGCAGCGGTGACGTTTCTGCTGGTCAGCATGCCTGTATTCTGGATGCTGAGTCAGGGGAGTGCGCTATACATTGGGCTTGGGTACTTGATATTTGTAGTGCCTTTTGCAGCTGCGCTGGGGCCATCCAGTGCCGCAATGTCTGAATTATTCCCCACCAAGGTAAGGTACACAGGGTTTGGCATAGCGAGGAATGTTTCCTCAGCAATTGGTGGAGGGATTGCCCCTGCACTCTGCACCTGGCTAGTTAAGACAACGGGCTGGCGCATTGCCCCTGGGCTTTGCATAATATTCTGGGCACTGGTTGCACTAGTCGCACTTACAAGAATCAGGAAGGAAGACGTATACAGGGACTGGCTGTAGGACTGACTGCCCAACGATTCCAACCACAACTTACCTGTAGGTTGAAGGCTGGTGTAAACTACAACATCGCACGCAACCTTACGGCATTCATTGGAGGCACTGCCAGCAAAGCACTAGGCACAAACTACGACAACACCTGATGGAGGAAAGTCCAGCAGTACCACTTATAAGCAATCAGCTGCGCATAGCAAGCCGCCGCAGCCCACCAAGCATCTACCCTCAGGTCCTTCCTACGTACTACCCGTGCCACCATCCGCACCCCTTTACTTACCCCTACACTTCTTACCGGCACCACTCACTGCTTTCCCATATCAACTGGTTACCTATACAGCACATCACTTGACTTCGTCCCCACAACTTGGTACACCCACCAACTGCACCCAGGCCATTCCTAACTCGTACCACCCAGCCCAGCACACCTAACTACCCAACCTCCATCTACACACTTGAAGCTCTCGCCATCATCTACACCTGTGTCACTACCCAGATCCTCCTACTTCTTACTCGCACTACCAGCTTTCTTGGCACAGTCAAAGTTCTCATCCACACCTAACTACCCAATGAGGCCCGTCCACCATCCTCACACTTGAAGCTCTGTGCATTCACACCGTCACTATTCAGACCAGCAGCAAACTTAGCCATTAGCTTACCGGCACCAAAGAATATAGCTGTGAATACAACTAACATTACAATTGCAGGCCATGCTAGTTTACCGAATATAGCCATGATGCTGGAACCTAATATCACTCCTGTCATGATTGGTAGTCCAAGCTTCTGTACAAACCCTATAACATTACATATAACCTTAGTCGCTGTATCATCAGCTTCAGCAGTATCACCAACAGCCCCAGCAGGTACACCATGGAGGATACTCCATGTGAAGACTCACCTGTATCCGGGACTCAATACCTAGGTCTTCCCAATTGGGACTATCTGCACCACCAACTGAGCGCACCCAACTCTGGGGGTCCTCTACCTCGTGCTACTACCTACATGCTTGCCGCATCCACAGTTCCCTGCACTCACTCCAAGGTCTCGTCTCTTATTCGTACTTAACCTCTGGAACACACACCTGCCCATTGTATGGACGATGATGTAAGTTCAATGAGGAAAACAAAAGAGAAGGTCAGGGTTTGCACACAGGTGTGGAGGTGGGCATCAGACTCGGATTCTAATCCCACTGTGGCATCACCACCATCAACGTACCAGAGAGTCGGGGCAGTTGCACTAGTAACACATGTGGTAGGAATAGTGGTGCAACAAGAGCGCTCTAGTATAGCGCCACTGCTGCAGAAGGAAGCATTGGGTATAGTATTGGAGGAGCCAGGGTTGAAGTTGAAGTAGGGTATGAGAGGTTTGTTATTAAGGGAGGTAAGAAGTCTAATGAGGATACAGCTTCAGTATTCTTATTAGGAAAGGAGTTAGCATATGATACAGCTAGAGGTCAGGTAGAGCGTCTTACTACTCATTTAGGTAAGATAACTAAGAGTGATGCCAAGAGGTGGGGTACTGCAGTAGAGGCTGCCACTAATGGTCAAACAGTGAGCCAGAAGGTGTGTGGTGCCAATGGTACTAGTGGTGGTAGCACTGGCACCTGTGGTAAGAACACTGACGGCGCTAACAATGGCAACAAGATTAGTGTGGTGTTTACTGAAGATGCGACACAACTCTCTGCTGAGAGTAACAAACCCACCATCGACGTGCAGGGGATGGCGAACAACATCAATAGCCTCGATAAGGAGGGAAAGGCTGTTGTATATCAATCACCTGTACCACCTAATGTTGTTCAGATGGTAGCAATACTAGAGTGGGATGAGCTATGGAATACCCAACTGTGCAGTATCAACATGAGCCTGAATAGGTAGGATGTTGATATGGGAAGCAGTGAGTCTTCACATGGAGTATCCTCCATGGTGTACCTGCTGGGGCTAGTGCTGCTACTGGTACTGGTGATGCAGCTGATGATACAGCGACTAAGGTTATATGTAATGTTATAGGGTTTGTACAGAAGCTTGGACTACCAATCATGACAGGAGTGATATTAGGTTCCAGCATCATGGCTATATTCGGTAAACTAGCATGGCCTGCAATTGTAATGTTAGTTGTATTCACAGCTATATTCTTTGGTGCCGGTAAGCTAATGGCTAAGTTTGCTGCTGGAGTTAATGGTGATGCGGCCAGTAAGTTTGACTGCAAGGATGGTGGCAGGGCAGTGAGTGGTAATAGTTAGAGAGACCTGGGTGATATACAGGTGATGCTGGTTAGTTTGTGTGCAGGGATGGTGGAGATTGGGTAAGAGTAGTACACGGAGGTAGGGACTAGGTGAAGGTGTGGGCAGAGGCTTGTGTGGTTGGGAAGACAACATTGGGTGAGCCCAAACCTGTAGAGTGTGGTTAGGTGTGGGTGATTCTGGTCAGTGTGTGGTCAGAGGATGGTAGTTAGGTATGCTGGGCTGGGTGTAGGTGATGTAAAGGACTTCAAGTGTGTTGAAGTACAAGAGGCTGGGAGACAGGAGCCTGGATTATGCAGGGAGCTGTGGTAGCACCCAGTGGGGCTGAGGCTCCTACTCAGGCTGCCAAGGATGCCAGGTTATTTCCTCCTGTTCTCCCATAGACTCATATCATTAATGGTGCAATGGGTAGATGGGCTAGTGGAAGAGAGGTGCGCATTCTGTAGTATCTTACATGGTGTACCTGCAGGGACTGGTAGCGGTGGTGCCCCCGGGGGCTGGTGGTTAGGTAAGGGACCTGGGTGATACAGGTGATGCTAAGAACTTCGAGTGCAGGGATGGTGGTTAGATAAGAAGTAGGGACTTGGGTGGCAGGTGTGTCGGTAGTTAGGTATGTTGGACTAGTAAAGAGTAGGGCAACCCGAGGGTAGGTGTGGCGGTAGTGCCGGGGACTGCAAGTATGTGAGTGGTGAAAGGGCCACATTGGGTGGGCCGAAAGGGGGAGGGCACACAGGGTATAACCACATCTTAAGTGTGGTTGCCGCCTGTAGAGCCCAACGGCAAGGGTGGATTTACTTTCGCCCACTGTTACTGTACAATGTCCCGGTGGTGGTTATGCCATGAAAAGCTTGGCGGGCGTTGCCCCGCAGCATTGTGTGTTGTTTTAGTGGTTGTGTTGTTATGCCCAGTGTTACAGGTTTGTTGTTTCTTGCCGTTTTCGGGATAACCCTGTATGTCGTGTTGACCTACGCAGTGAACCAGTTCACCGCTTGGGTAGGAAGACGGAATAGAAATTCAAGAAAGAAGACTAGTGCATCTTGGAGAGATGCCGGTCAAACATACTCAAAGGCCAGCAGTAGTGCGAAGCCCCCTCAGCGGCAGGTTTCGCCGTACGTTGGACACAGCACTGTGCTCCCAAAGAGTGTCATCGGGGTGGATGGCGTGTCCCAGGTTTTTGTATCACCCGACAGGGGGAGGGGCAGGTAAGACTGCCTCTGAACTTGCTACAGAGGGTTGCTGGGATGGAAGAACAAGTCTGCCGCTATTTGCTCAGAAATTGAAGTGAGCGGCAGTGGGTAAGCTCCGGCTATAAACCCGAAAAACGCCATGATCCAAATGCAAAGGGTCATGGCCCTGGGCGTCTTCAAGGCTGTGTCATTGGCGCAGCTCTCGGCCGTGCCGGCGGCGGAAGAAAAATACAGGTGTTCCACCACGCGCCAGGTGTAAATTACGGAGCATACGGAACCAACCGACAGAACTACCAACCCAGTGAAGGCGCGCGCGTCCATAAACGAGCTGAGCATGTGCCATTTTGCCACAAACCCCACGGTAGGCGGCATGCCAACCAGGCTGAGTGCCAGCAGCACAAAAGCGGAAGTGACATGAGGCAAGGCCCTGCTGAGGTTAAGGTACTGGCTGCTGGTTTTGCATCTGTCAAAGTGGTAGGCAATGCCCCCAGAAACCATAAATAGTGCGGATTTGACGATACTGTGATTGACCATATAAGCTACAGCGGCGGCAAGCCCCGAGTATGTGTTTATGCAAACTGCGAGAATTATGCAACCAATGTTTGAGGCGCTAGAGTATGCGAGCACATCTCGCATATCCCTGCTCAAGGCCGCGATGACGGAAGTAAGCACTGTAGCAACCGCAGCAAGGACTAACAAAGCGGTGCCAAAGGGTAGCTCAGTAAACATCAACCGGGTGCCGAAAACATTGTGCACCACTCTGATGATTAAGTATACCATCACCTTCGTGGCTGTGCCCGACAGAAACACGGTCACAAATGCGGGTGAGGTTGAATAAGCTTTGATCATCCAGCCATGAAAGGGAAACAGTGCAGCCTTCACAACCAGGCCTAAAGTCACGAACAAAACCCCCGCCTGTATGGCTTTGTTTATCGGTGCGTCCTGCAATATTGTGAACATATCACTCATATTCAGTGTGCCAGTGGCAGCGTACAAGAACCCAATACCTATTAGGTAAAATGTTGCGCCCACCGTGCCCATGATCAGATACTCAAATGCGGAGGCAACCGCGCGCTTGTCGTTCCCTACAGCAACCAAGACGTAAGAAGATATGGATGCGACCTCCAAGAATACGTAAACATTGAACACGTCATGCGAGACTAGTATGCCGAGCATGCCCCCAAACGCCAGCAGGAACGCGGCGTAAAACCTGGGGACCATGTTTGCAGGAAGTTCCCTGCGGCTGGGATATACACCATAAATCACACTCATGATGCCGATAAACCCAACCAAGAGCAGCATGGTCGCGCTTAGCAAATCAACCCGCAGCTCTATCCCGTAAGGAGGGCCCCATCCGCCCACTTGGTACACAACTGGGCCACTATTGCTAATCTGAACGAACAGCGCTAGGGCTGTAAAGAAGGACAAAGCAACCGCGCCGCAGGATATAGCTTGCGCCCATGCAACCCTACTGCGCAGCAAAGAGCACACAACGGCCGACAGTAGCGGCACAATCACCTGCAAAATAACCAGATGCTCCTTTAAGGCGCCAATCACGCGATTTCCCTTTCATCCAAAGGCACCTTGCATCCTTATACCAAAAGTGTGGCATTTACAATATATACTTTGAAAAACCGCATGGGAGCGGTAATCACGCGTCGTGTACTTGCTTCGGCGACGTTGCAAGTGCCAGCTTACTCCATAACGAACGCCCAACGCACCAACTCCACATTCCTGTAGTGAGCAGTATTGGGCTTGAGAGGGCCAGAGAGGCAGCTACTACCTGTTGGCCCTTACAAGTTCGTACAGACTATCTATGTCAAACGTGGGGTTTGGCTGCCACACATACCCTTGTAAGTTCATGTCCATATGTACGGGAGACTCGCTCTCCGGAGGAATAAAGAAGAACCTAAAAAGCGCAATGACAGCGAGTTGCGGCACCGAAAGGTTGACTGATGCGGAGCCAGCTGCGTTGCCTATTTTAAATTGCAGGGATGAGGTAAGAGAGCCTCTATCGATTTGGGATTCCCCATCCAGCGTCTCAAAGAGTGTGCTGCCTCTGTAAAGATGTACGCGCGCAAGAGATGCGACCTCAGATTTGCTCTCAGCTGCGAACAAATCCTCAATAAACCCGTTTAAGTCTACACCACCAATGTCCAGCCCCCTAGCCGCGAATTTTATCTTGCCCTTTAGGGCATTGGCAAGTTCGAGCATGCTCCTTCCTTGCGTTTGAATGCTGCCACTTACGCTAACGTGCCCGCTCACCTTCGAAGTTTGTGACGAGTTTGTTTGCTGTTCTACATCCCCGATCGAGACGTCCGATGCAGAAACGACCAGGGACAGGGAAGAGACCTCTCCCATACCGATATTACCGCTTATATCCACCGTGCCGCTCTTCCCCTGGGCAAAGTGCAGCTTGTCCATGGACATCACGCCCTCTTTCAGGGTGGAAAGCCATGTAAAATTCGATAGCATCCGGCCGCCGAAAAACAATTCCTTAACATGTACCTCGATGCTGCCATCTAAGCCCTCAAAGCTGGCGAGATCTATGGGCCTATTTGACCACAAAAATTTCTCCGATTTCTCTCCCCGGGGAGAGTTGCTTGCGGTATCAGCATGCACATCTGCCCCGGTGCGCTCCACAAACTTGGGAAGCCGCAAGAAGGCATCGCTGTACCTAGCGCTTTTGAGGCTCACAAATACCTTCGGGCGCATACCACGGCTGCTGAGAGCAACGCTTGCACGTCCTTCCAAGTCAGACGGACTGTCGTGTTCATCAACCGCACGCATGCTGATCTTCTCGACGCTCACTTTGTGCTGCGATAGGTCTGCCAGGAAGCTCAGCTCCTTGACAAACCCAGAGTTCACCGCAAAATTCTGCAGCCTCACCGCAAGCTTGACCGGACAACTGACGCTTCTCAGCCACGTGAAGTCCATGACATCGCGCTTGACGTCGAAGTCTTCATCAAAGCTGTAGCCACCAACGCTGAAATTGCTTACGGTGACATCACCTATGACCTCACCACCCCTCTTGCCATATTTGTATTTCAAATTCCCGTATGCGTGGGCACCACCTGCGTACATTCTTGCGCCCAACAGAGAGAAAATACGAGGGGCCACATACAGGCTACCCGTGAGAGCAAACTTCTTACCCTGTGCCCTGTGCGCATCTGCACGTAGCGGCAGTAACCAGGATACGATTGTGTCGGCATCATCCCCCTGAGCGCTAAGAGTGCCGACAAACCGGGGCACTATGCTGCCCGCATCTTCTGAAGTTACTCCACTAACGCTCAGACGGTTGTTTTTACCCGGCAGATCGAGCAACAATCGATCAACTGCGATCCTGCCCTGCCTGACCGAAACCGCAGCCACAAGATTTCTCGATACGCCGCCTCTGTAGTTTATCTCTCTCACATCCAGCCCGACTGTAGCATCCAACCACGATGGCACGACGGAGAAGCGTTCCGCACTTTGGAAATCTGCATAATAAGCATCCTGTTCGGTGCCTAGACCCTCGGGGAACAGGGCGTCTAGATCAATGGAGGAGAAATTCAGGGACGTTGTACAGAAAGGCGCATAGGTGCACGCCAATTCCAGGGTTCCGGAAATGCTTTTGCTCTTCATGGTAAGGTCTTTCACTTCGAATCCGCTGCCCTTCGCAGCCTTGATTCCTGCAGACAGTACCATCTCCTCAGCGGAGGCAACAGAGCCTAGGAGCCTGTAATTTGTAACTACTGCCACGGTTTGTGCCAACTCAGAAAGGTTTTCAGTTTTGACCTCAAACCTGGCGCCAAAGTCATCAAACAAGCCCTGACCGGCACCATTGCCACTTAGTACCATGCTTGTATTAGGGGAGTGCAGCTCTACCTTGACTGTGCTACCAGCCGCACTGCGTTCTAACTTTGAAGAGAGGAGGTATTTAGTACCACCTATCTTGAGCACAGCATCACCGAACAGCGCGCTGCCGCTTGATTTTATCGTTGCACTCTTCACGTGCACTGTATTGTATGCAGATGCGGAAGCGCCAACGACCCCACCTGTCACGACTGCTGAATCAAAAATCCGCACATGACCGAGACCGCTCTTGGTCTGCGAGCCCACCATGCCGACCAGGCCCCCAACGCTGGTACGCAGCCCGTACAGGCTAATTGTGCGCACTTTCGGTTCACCCATAAGTATCGACAACGGGTCAACGCTGAGTTCCATGCGATCGATCGAGAGTGTACCAGCGCAACCCGCGGCGTCCTCACTGCACTCCACGTAGAGGTTGCGAACCGTAAGTTTTGGAAGCAGCAGACTGCCCTCAATGTTCCCTATGGCCTTAACTACCGCGCCACTACTGCCTGTGGCCGCACCCAACTGTTTAAAAACATACTCGCCATAGTGGGCGTTCCAATCCACCAGGTAGGGTACAAACGCCAGCGCTGCAAATACAACTAGCACACAACAACATAAGCGCCCCAAAAACTTCATCGGTATACCGAAAGCATCACCCACTTATATTCACCAAACAGCTTAAGAATATATAAAGGTCCCAGTAAAAGCTCCCCACTCATTTTGGGACGCATCTGACGCAGCACTACGCCAGAATGCATAATGCCCCACGCGCCACCAAGGCCATGACAGCGCGTAGAGCCATGCAGTTTAGCCCGTTGCAACCGGAAAACCGGCTAGATAGGGTGCGAAAGCGTGGCGAGGACTGCAAGGTTGAGAATCTCCGACACCGAAGCGGTCATCTGAACGATCTGCACCGGCTTCTCCATACCCATGAGAATCGGCCCAACAACGGTCGTCCCGCCAACTTCTCGCAACAACTTAGAAGATATGCTTGCGCTGTATAGGCTGGGCATTATCAAAACGTTTGCAGGTTTGCTCAACCTACAAAAGGGGTACATAGACAACGATTCGGGCTTCAGCGCAACATCTACCGACATTTCACCATCATACTCAAAATCTACGTTACGGCTCGCAACAATGTCCATACACTGCCGCACCCGATCAGATTCCTTTTGAGAGTGACTTCCAAAATTTGCGAATGAGACAAAAGCAACCCTGGGTTCATGCCCCATACTCCGCGCGGCCGCGGCAGACTTAATTGCTATATCGGCCAGTTGTTGTGCAGTGGGGAGTTCGTTTATGGCTGTATCGGCGATGAATAGCGTGCGCTCCTCCATGACCACAACTGACAGGCCAAATACCTCCCCTCGCGCGTCGATTACCTTGCGAATGTCTGAGAGTGACTCGCTGTATCCTCGAGTTATACCGGTGACTAAAGTATCCCCATCGCCACATGCGAGCATACATGCGGCAAAAACGTTCCTGTCTGTCTTGACGTCCCTGACGCAGCTGCGGTGCAAGCGCCCCATACGCTGAAGTTTACTGTACAGGTAGTCTATGTATACGTCATTGCGAGAGGAAATCGCAGCGTTTGCGATGGTAATACCCTCGAGGGAATCTACCCCTATCAGGTCAAGGCTTTCTTTGATCTTATCAACCCTTCCCACCAGTATGGGCGTACCGTAACCTTGCCCGTACCACTGCAGCGCGGCTTTAATTACCCGCACCTCTTCGCCTTCAGGGAAGATCACGCGCTTTGGAGAGCTCTTTACTGAGCCATACATGAGGTTCAAAATGTTAGAGGTGGGTGAAATCCTGGAGTTCAATTCCAGAGCGTAGCGGTCCCAATCGTCAATTTTTTTTCTTGCAACTCCGGAGTTTATGGCGGCCTTTGCAACTGCGGGAGAGACCACAGACAGCAATCTAGGGTCAAACGGAGTTGGAATTATGTATTCCTTGCCATAACCCATTCCGCGCCCACCATAGGCCTCCAGAACCTCATCACTGACCACTTCTCTTGCCAACATAGCCAAAGCCTCAGCCGCAGCTAGTTTCATTTCATTGTTTACAGACTTTGCCCGCACATCTAAAGCCCCGCGGAATATGTAGGGAAAGCCCATTACGTTGTTGATTTGGTTGCTGTAATCTGAGCGGCCAGTGGCTATTATGGCATCTGGGCGCACCTCCCGCGCAAACTCTGGGTTTACTTCCGGATATGGGTTTGCCAACGCAAAAATCACTGGGTCTTTGTTCATGGAGAGCAGCATTTCCTTGCTCAAAACGTCGCGCACAGACAGTCCGATAAAGATATCCGCCCCCTTCATGGCGTCTTTCAAATCTCTCTCTTTAGTCTCGATCGCGTGCTTGAGCTTCCACTCGTTCATCCCGAGCTGCCGCCCTTTGTATATCACCCCATTTTGGTCACACAGCACTATGTTATCGTTGGGGATGCCCACAAACTTTAGCATTTCTACGCACGCTATGCCCGCGGCGCCCGCGCCATTCACGACTATCTTAACACTCTTGAGATTTCTCCCAGTGATGTCCAGCGCGTTTATGATTCCGGCGAGTGTTATAATGGCAGTGCCATGCTGGTCATCATGGAATACGGGAATATCCATCAGCTCGCCAAGGCGCCTCTCGATGATGAAGCACTCAGGAGCGCGTATATCCTCCAAATTTATGCCGCCCCAACTGAGGCCGAGATGCTTCACGGCATTTATGAACTCTTCTACGTCTTCTGTGTCGACTTCTATATCAACAGCGTCAATATCAGCAAACCGCTTGAACAAAACTGCCTTACCTTCCATAACTGGCTTGGATGCAAGAGGGCCTATGTTGCCCAACCCCAAAACTGCGGTACCGTTGGAGATCACAGCAACATAGTTACCCCTGGCGGTGTAGTCATACACTGTGTCAGGATCGGAGGCGATTCTCAGGCATGGCACGGCGACGCCTGGGGAATAAGCCAGCGAAAGGTCACCCTGCGTCATAAGTGGTTTAGTAGGCAACAAGGAAACCTTACCCGGCCTCCTTTTGCAGTGAAATTCGAGCGCCTCCCTATCTCTTTCTGAAAAATCACCCATAAAATCGCTCGTTAACCATTAAACGGATAGGGTATACACCTCGCTACTCCCACTAGCAACTTTTAAATCAGCCGCCTACCCACGCGCCAGCAGCCGTTCATAACCGTGGCAGTATGTGAAAATAGTTTAAATGCGGAATGTGCGTACTTAGCACGAATTTTCAGGTGGCATGCCTTCGCGCAAACGTTAACTAGACTACACTTCCTGTGGTAGTTGATACAGCGGCTACAATGAGTATACTGGCTACCTGCATGGCTCTTCCGGTTTTTCATGACTACGGTGCTAGAAATCCTCGACGTCAGCAAGTGCTACGGGAGGCGCAATCGCGTATGTGTTCTGTCAAACATAAACCTAAAAATACAACGCGGGGAGTTCGCGGCTCTGATTGGAAGTTCCGGTTCCGGTAAAAGCACCCTACTACACATAGCAAGCCTGCTTGAGGTACCAACCTCCGGGACTGTGGTGCTCAACGGGACGGTGTGTGCCCCGGCAAGTGACAAGACAAGAACCATGATGCGTAGAAAGCACATGGGGTTTGTGTATCAGTTCCACCATTTGCTGCAGGAGTTTTCAGTGCTAGAAAACGTAATGCTGCCCCAAAGAATCCTGGGCCACGGCGCGAGCACCGCGGAAAGTGTTGCGGCTGCAATACTAGAAGAAATGGGGCTGCAAGACAAGGCCGAGTGCCGAATTTCAGAGCTGTCTGGTGGCGAGAGGCAGAGGGTTGCGGTAGCAAGGGGAATCGTGAATTCCCCCACCATAATACTTGCAGATGAACCCACAGGCAGCCTAGATCCGCAAATGTCCAAAGCAGTATTTTCTGTACTGCACAAACACGTCAAAGCGAAAAACCTTGCCGGGCTCGTCGCAACCCATGATCGCACTCTAGCCAAGCAAACCGACCGTGTCCTCTCCCTAAGCGGGGGAATGCTAACCGAGTTATAGAAATGCAAAGTCTCCCGCCACCCGGCCGCACGTACGGCAGAATACCCAGATAGTAACACACGGCGCAATGCTGCACGGATGATCTACCAACACATTAATGAGTGCTGCGGCAAACTGCCGCGCGGGAAAGGTGGTACGCTACCCTGCGCTGATGTAAAAACGGACAACTACTTATGGCCTACGCAAGGCGGCAAGCGCTACTTAGGAGGGCTTTTTGCAAATGGGTGAAACGTTTGCAGAGCTTCCTTGAGCCTGTCATTCGCGACATAAGTGTAGATTTGGGTTGTGGACAAGCTTGCGTGCCCCAGCATCTTTTGAATGAAGACTACGTTGGACCCATTATTTAGCAAATGTGTAGCGAACGAGTGCCTGAGCTTGTGTGGCGATATCCGCTTTGGGTCAACCCCCGCAACAATTGCCAGTGCTTTTAACAACTGTCCAACTCTTTGTCTACTAATGCATTGGTCAAACTTTGCGCCGGGAAATAGCCACCTAGATTCCGATTTCTGCCCTACGATAAAGTGGTCCCTCACCGCTAGGTATGCGACTATGCTGGCGATTGCAACCTCATTCAGCAAAATGAGGCGCTCTCTGCCGGCCTTCCCTTTGATGACCAAATGTCCCACATCTGAGCGCTGCTCTTTTAGCATTGACTCTATATCGTAGAAGCCCAAATTTATGAGCTCTGAAATCCTCACACCTGAAGAGTATAGTATGTTAACTATGGCTGCGGTCCTCCTCCCTTCCACAGACAAATCAGACCCGGCTGCACGGAGCAACTTGTCCACTTCGTCCACGGTTAGCACTTTGGGTAGGGGGCGCCCAAGTTTGCAGGAGTCCAAGTTAGCTGCAGGGTCTCCATCAATTATTCGGTCACCATACAAAAAGCCGTACAGCCCCCTTATTGCTGCAACCCTTCTGGATATAGTTGCTGGGCTATAGCCTCTGCTGTTGAGGCTCCTAACATATGCGCGCAAGTCCGCTGCGCTTGCATCCACCATTCTGAGGTTGCGTCTGCCCAAAAACTCAGCTAAGTCTTCCAAGTCAGATCTATAACTGCTGCTAGTGTTCGGGGAAACGCATCTGCCAGATACCAAATACTCAAGAAACACGTCCAGGCAGCGCCTATCATTCATGCAGCTCTAACACTATCTCTCTGCGCTCTTCTGCGGATAGCATCCTAGCGCCTTCACGCATCCTATAGTAGTGCAGTAACCACAGCGCAAGCCCGCTTCCGACCAAAAACAGGACAAGCTTGCGTCTCCTACTCAGCCTTATCTTCATCGAGCTCTGACCAACCGTACACACGGATGTTAAGTTTAAAAACTCCAATGTCAACTGTGTCAACTAACAAGGGATTAGGAGCCGTAATGCGCGCGCAGCACAATTAACTGAGTGTACACGTATACACGCGTCTGCCGCGCGATAGGCCAATGGGCTTTGTTAGGCTGCTACATGCATATGCCGCGGTCATGGGGCACCATATAACAATTTCTTGACTGATGCGCGTAAATGGCCTAGCCTCTTTAGGTGTCGTTTGTCTCTTGCCTTATGTTCTTGACGGCCGCGCAGGTATTCCTGGCGTTTCTGCTGGTTCTGCTGGTGTTACTGCAGTCTCCTGAGTCTGATACCCTGGGGGGTTTTGGTGGCCCTCAGAGTAACCTTGGCTCGATGTTTGGTAAGAGTTCCTCCTCTAGTTTCATAGCCAAGCTTACTGCAGTTGTGGCCGCTGCCTTCATAGTCAATACCATCTTACTTGTGGGTACTAATGCAAGACGTGTTCGAGAGGTTTCTGTTGTTAGTAAGACTGAGGCAGTATCTGGGCAGGAGTCCAACGGCAGTGAGGTGCCCTTCGAGTGAGCTTGGGAGTTTATGTCGGTAAAGGACGAGTGTAGCGCGCGCTTCATATTCGTCACGGGTGGGGTTGTGTCCTCGCTGGGGAAAGGGCTGGCGGCAGCCTCTATAGGTGCGCTGCTTCAGGCCCGTGGTTTTCGTGTGCGCCTTAGGAAGCTTGATCCGTATCTAAATGTAGATCCGGGTACTATGAGCCCTGCCCAACATGGGGAGGTGTTCGTTACCGACGATGGTGGCGAAACCGATCTAGATCTAGGAAACTATGAACGTTTTACTGGGGTCAACACCACCAAGGAAGACAACATAACTGCCGGTAGAATATACCAACAGCTGCTAGCCAAGGAAAGGCGTGGAGACTATCTAGGGCACACGGTGCAAGTTATCCCCCACGTGACGGATCTGATAATCTCCTTCATCCTCAGTAACGAAGATGGGGCTGACTTCATAATTTGCGAAATAGGCGGCACCGTTGGTGATATTGAAAGCCAGCCGTTTCTTGAGTCTATCCGTCAGGTAGGCTACAGGTTGAGCAAAAATTTCACAATCTTTGTACACCTCACCCTAGTACCCTGCGTGGGTTCTGCTAGGGAGCTGAAAACTAAGCCCACGCAACACTCGGTCAAGGAGTTGAGTTCTTTGGGGATACAGCCAGATATAATACTATACCGCAGTGCGGCGCCCCTACCGCAATACCAGAGTGCCAAGATAGCAAATTTCTGCAACGTTTCTGCGGATAATGTAATCCCCGCGCTTGACGTGGAAAGCATGTACAAGCTACCTGTCGTATACCACGAACATAAGCTTGATACTCAAATACTAAATCACTTCGGGATAAGCGCTCCAGAGCCCGACTTGGCCAAGTGGGAAAACGTGCTCAGTATGGTCAGCAACGCGCGTCATGTTATAACCATAGCGATTATAGGTAAATACACAAAATTCCTTGATGCGTACACGTCACTTACAGAGGCACTGGACCATGCGGGCACGCACAGCAGCATCAAAATACAAATAAAGTGGGTAGACTCCAGACTGCCTGTGAGGGAGTCTGACCTGCGTGACGTAGACGGCGTGCTCATCCCCGGGGGGTTCGGCGACGATGGGGTGGCCGGCAAGATCCTCGCAATAGGCTATGCGCGCACCAACGGCATACCAATGCTGGGGATATGCATGGGTATGCAACTTGCTGCCATAGAGTTTGCGCTTAATGTAGTCAAGCTTGAGGATGTAAACTCCACAGAGTTTGACCGAAACTGCAAGAATCCCGTGGTTGTTGAGTTGCCTGGGCTACAAAAAGGCGAAGAGGAATATCTGTTCGGTGGTAGCATGAGGTTGGGGGCATACACGTGCAATCTTAGCGCAAATTCCAGGATTGCGTCCATATACGGTAAGGAAGCAATCAGCGAGCGGTGCCGGCATCGCTATGGCATTAATCCCCAGTATCGGGGCATCTTGGAGGAGCACGGGTTGTCTTTTACCGGTATATCAGCGTGCTCGCGCGGGTTGATTGAGGTGTTGGAATTGCAATCACACCCATGGTTTGTGGGCGTGCAGTTTCATCCGGAGTTTAAGTCTAGCCCATTTGCGTCCCATCCATTGTTTACATCCTTCGTGCAGAGTATTCTGCAGGTAAAGCAATGCAGGCTGGCGCACAAGTCGGCATCAGCTGCCGCTATGCTTCCGGGCAGCAGAGTTGTATCGTAACAATCGTAACATGTATAACAGCTGGGGCATCTGGCGGTGTGTGGCTGGGGCCATCCGGTAGGGTTCGGTTCTTGAATTCTAAGCGTTCGCGTTTCCGCGTGCATCCATCGATGTCCACATGGCTGCCCGGCGGCTCCGACAAAGTTTTGCACGCAATCAAGCCTGGCTTCGCGCCCAGATGAACTGCATATTGCTTGCGGATCTTCTAACGAAGTTTGGCGCAAGGCGATGCCGCCCGCGATACGTTCCACAGTTGGCAGTAACCTCCAGCGTATTACCGCCTGGTCCAACCAAACACGGAGTAGTGGCCCACTCCATAAAACTAGGTTTGTGCTATAGCGCCACCTTGCTCATCAGCAAATGAGACACGAAAAACCTCTACGGTATCTCCCATAAACGTCAGGGTTTTTACTCTGGAGAAGTGGCAGCGTGCATCAAGGCTCAGTATAGATTCAGCTGCCCCCGTACCGCAAACTTTGGCGGCTCTACACCAAATAAACTGATCCACCAATCTTCTTTTGAGCAGCTCAGTAACAAGCACGCCTCCGCCCTCAACGAACAACCTGGTTATTCCCAACTCTTCGGTAAGTGCGCTCATGGTTCTTGCGAGAAAGTCACCCTTTCCGCCCACTTTTAGGTATCTTGCGGCACACAACGTCTCATGGTTGTCATTGTCGGTAGCAATGTATGTTGGTACCACATCAGATGTCGCAACAACTTTGTGGTGTGCACGCAATTTGCCGGAGCGATCTATTACTATCCTGATCGGAGAATGCTCTTCCAAGCCTGGAAGCCTGCAATCTAGCATGGGATCATCAGCGACCACAGTATTGCTACCCACCATGATCCCGTCATGCATGGCTCTTTGTTTGTGTACCCACTTTCTCGTTAGTTCATTAGTGATCCACCGCTCATCACCACTTGGCAGGGAAATCTTACCATCGAGTGTAGTTGCCAGCTTTACGGTAACGAACGGCCTACTCCTGGTCTTGCTGTAAAAGAACCCCGCATTTAGCTCTTCAGCCTGCTGTTGTAGCACCCCAAGCTTGACTTCCACGCCGGCCTCTGAGAGAGACTTGGCCCCTTTGCCGGACACGCGCTCATCGGGGTCCAGTGCGGCTATTACTACCCTGCGTACCCCCGCATTAATGAGTGCAGCGGTGCAAGGCCCGGTTTGCCCACGGTGGCAACATGGCTCTAGCGTGACATACGCTGTGGACCCCGCTGCTGCCTCCCCAGCGTGCCTTAGGGCCACGACTTCGGCGTGGGGCCTGCCTCCCATGGCTGTCCAACCCCTACCAACAATACTTCCGGCACCGTTGGTTATCACGCACCCCACAGTTGGGTTGGGGTATGTGTTGCCTAGCCCCCTACGTGCCAGCCTAAGCGCAATGGACATGAATCTCTCGTCGTTGAACATCGGGCGTTGCTTTTACTCTTGAAATGTGCTTGCAAAGCTACTATATACTCCTCAGGTTCGTGTGTAAAAGTTTTTGAGCTATGGCTGAAGAGAGACGCGTTGATCCGGGACATAAGCAAGGGGGCGCTACACCATCCGGGTCAGATGCTGCGGCACCCCCACCAAAGAGCGGGGATCCCGACCCAGCTGTGGGGAAGAGGCAAGGTTTTGCGGGCAAGGTTGCGGCTGGTGCGGGCGGTAAGGTGCAGCAGAGGGTGGCTGCTGATGTTTTGGAGCTGGAGAAGCTTAGGGCTGAGGTTGAGCACTTGCGCGATCAGCTGCGCCTGGCAGTTGCGGATAGCAAGAACCTAAAGCGTTTGGCTCAGAAGGAAGTGGAGGAGGCGAGAACACTTTCCATCTCTGACTTCGTGCGCGATTTGATTTCCTCGTGTGACAATCTGGAGGCGTCCTTAAAAAACCTCAGTGATGATGACAACGTGCACGCTGGCGTGAGGATGACGTGGGATGGCCTCATAAGCACGCTAAGCAGCCATGGTGTGACCAGGGTTTCCCCGTTGGGTGAGCAGTTTGACCCAAGATTTCACAAAGCAGTAACCCAAGCTGTTGATGATAATAAGCCCGCCGGTACGGTTTTGGAAGTTATACAGGCCGGGTATATCATCCAAACGAAGGTTTTGCGACCGGCACTGGTTATAGTGTCAACAACGTCGAGCGAGCAGGGGTGATATTTTCTGGCATCCAGCCCAGTGGTGGTGTACCACACTTAGGCAACTATTTGGGTGCGATACGCAGGTGGGTAGGCTTGCAAGGCTCAGATCAATGCCTTTTCTGTGTGGTGGATCTTCACGCACTCACTGCGGGGAATGCAACTACGGATGCGTTGCACCTACGGGCGGTTAGTTTACTGGCCACGTATATAGCGTGCGGCATTGATCCGGAAAAATCTGTGTTATTTGTGCAGTCTTCGGTGCCCGAGCATTCTGAGCTCTGCTGGATACTTGGGTGTGTTACCCCCATGGGGTGGCTTAATCGTATGACTCAGTTTAAGGACAAGAGCCGGAGTGGATGCACGCCAAACATGGGGCTGTACGGGTATCCGGTACTCATGGCAGCGGACATACTCTTGTATAAGGCGGACACTGTGCCTGTGGGTAATGACCAAATGCAGCATATTGAGCTTACCCAAGATATTGCCAAGGCGTTCAATGCGGCGTACGCGGTGGATTATTTCCCCATTCCTAGGGCACTTAGCCTTGACGATTCAGCAAGAATTATGAGCCTCAGGGACAGCCAGAAGAAGATGAGTAAATCTGATGCATCTGATGCTTCGCGCATCAATCTTGATGATGATGATGACAGCATAGCTCAGAAGATCAGGCGTGCAACTACGGATAGCATACACGGACTATCTCTAGCAAGTCTTGATGAAAGGCCAGAGATGCGCAACCTAGTTAATATATTTGCGGCGCTTGCTGGAATGACTAAAAAAGAAGTTTGTAGCGAGTTTGCAACCAGTAGTACCAAGGAGTTCAAGGAAGCGTTGGCAGACCTGCTGGTGCGGGAGATTTCTCCCATAAGAGAAAGAATAAGGGAACTGGTATGTGATACTCCCTACATGAACAAAGTGATGGCTGCGGGAAGCGATGCGGCGAGGGCGTTGGCCAGCAAACATATTGCGGAAGTTAAAAGGATTGTGGGGTTGACGCAATAAAGCAGCTGGTAAACTCTAAAGTATGTAGCCAAGCTACACGTGGTTCTGCGCTGCCGCGTGGTACGTATTGGGTTGAGAAGCATATTCGTTGACAACAGAGCGTATGATGCTCGTTATGCTGCCAGCCCCCATTGCCACTACCACATCTCCCGGCCCAGCAACAGCGGAAATGACGTCTGTGATGGTGTGAACGTCGCTCGCGTGCACGATACGGTCAAACCCAAGGTTTTTAACCGCACGTACAATATCCAAGCTCTCACAGCCCGATATTACCTCCTCACCAGCCGGATATACGTCAGTTAAGATCATATGATCAAACTTGGACACTGCAGCTGTGAAGTCATTAAAAAAGTGCTGAACTCGGGTGAACCGATGCGGCTGTAGTATGCCAATTACCCGACCTCCAGCTGCGAATAATTTTGCCGTGTTTCTGGTGGCGTCTATCTCAGTAGGGTGGTGTGCGTAATCGTCGACGAATGTGACTCCCCTAACACTGGAAATAACTTCAAACCTTCTTCTTACGCCCATGAAGTTTTCCAGACCAGATTTTATACAACTGCAATCGACACCAAGACGCTTGACTGCCGCGACTGCCGCTAGTGCATTTTCCACATTATGGCGCCCCGGCACCGGCAGCCGCACACCATGACAAACCTCAGTGCCATCTACAATGTCAAACACCGTAGCATCGCTCGCATATGTGATGTTGGACACGAGCAGATCACCCTCTGTGAGACCATAGGTGGTTTTACCACACACTGCATTGTTGCCCAGTACGGAAGACAATCCGCTTGGCACCACAGCAGCCCCGCCGGCTTTTACGTTGCACAAGAAATCCGAAAATACCCCTTTCAGGGTTTCTAAGCATGCATACTTATCAGGGTGCTCCCACTCGAGATTTGTCACTACGGCTACCTCGCAGGGCAGCGCAGTAAAACTGGAATCTGACTCATCCGCCTCAACTACGGCCCACTCCCCACTTCCCATTTTGTAATTGTTGTTATAGCTAAAGGCAATTCCGCCAATGAAAACCGTGGGATCCATTCCGGCATGCTCCATGATGGAGGCAATCATCCCGGTTGTTGAAGTTTTGCCGTGCGAACCAGCAACAACTATAGTGCGCCTTGTACCCAACGCCTTGGATAGCAGCTCCGTTCTGCGCAAAACGGGCTTGCCCGCGGCAATCGCACACTGCAACTCAATGTTATTATCCTTAATTGCGTTGGAATATACCACGACATCCGCATTCCGCACATTGTCCACTCCATGGTTTAGCATTACTGGGATACCCATGTCTAACAAGGTCCGCACTGTTGGGGACATGCATGTGTCACTTCCTTGGACCTTATAACCACAGTTGTGGGCGACCATCGCCAGCGCGCTCATCCCAATGCCTCCTATGCCTATGAAGTGTAGCACGCTACCAGGACCAAATCCGAAAGAGTCCGTCACAAACTACACCCCCAAGCCAGCAGAAGCAGTTCAGCAAGCGGACGGAGTGGGATTCGAACCCACGGTACGCGCTAACGTACGTCAGTTTTCAAGACTGGTGCCTTCAACCGCTCGGCCATCCGTCCGCGTCACTTTTAACACAATACAGCTAAGCATGCAATCGTGTGTCAGCGGTTGAATGGGTGCGTGTCCCGCGCGTATAAGTTGCGGCTATCCCGCAGCAAAGCCGCGTCATATACGTAAAAAGCGCTGTTAACTCAAGGTTAACCCCTTCTCCCTAGAATCCCCGCGGTTTTAATAAATTAAAGGCCAACACATTATGTTTGATCTCGGTAATACTTACGATCTGGCGCTTCGCGTGGATGACGCTGATCTGTCTCATAATTTCACGGTTAGTGACGGGCATGTGGTCGTTACTAATGGTGAGGTTTTCGCTAGCCATAACCCGCTACAGTACTGCAACACACCTACGCAGGAACCAATGAGTTATTGTAAAAGCCATGTAATGCTGGGAAAGGAAGGTGAAGTAACAGCCGACATATATAACTCCGCGTTGACGGGCGTCACGCTAAACACAACTGCAGACAAGAAATCACTTGAGGTGCACTTTTCCATCAATCCTCTCCAGGCCCTTCCAATGATGAGCCAAATGTACCCTGGAGTTCAAGTGCAGGTGTACTCCCAAGCGGTTCCATCCCCCTCCGATGACACAGATCTGTAATGGTGGCAGTATCCCGGCTTAGAGACTGTTCTAGACTACAGTGTTGCATCACCTAGGTGACTGTGCAGACGCTAAAACCCATTCAATTTTAAGGTATCACAATGTTCGATTATGTATACGACGCGCTTAATGGAAGTACGGCTGTTGTGACTTTTTCAGGTATAGACGTACATGACAATGTGTCACTCTCTGGTGACGACTTTTCCATACACGGTAAAGATTTGCAGGTTTATTCCCACGTTGTCGAGGGCTTTCCCAAATACAGTGAAGTGGTTTTTGTCAGTGGAGATGGCTCTACAGTAGCCAGTTTTTTTGGAACGCACGCTCATGAACTGACGCTGAACTTTGACCAAAAATCAGCAACTATAGCCTTTGACATTCCTCCATTATTAGAACTATTAGGATGTGACGGCCAGCTATTGCCCGCGAAGGAAAACTCAGGATATGCGGGGTCTGTAATCCTAGATAAACACCCTCAACAATCAGCAGAAGATAGCACACGTGCACAAGAAACCGGCAAGGCACCGGTGCAGCAGCAAGGAAAAGCTGTGGACGGTGTTACAGCCGAAAGTGTGGATGAAGACGACGTTGTGGTGCGGACATCAGCATCACAGCGGGAAGTGATCGATGCCCCCATCATAGAAGTTTCAGTGCCAGCTGAGGCTGAAGATTCCGTGCGAGCAGCAGATGTGCAACAGACATTGGCATCTGGTGAACCCTCCACCGCAACCACCCAGGGCCAACTTCCGGAAAGCGTAGATGGATCTGAAGCTGGGCAACCTGTTGTGAGTCCTGAAACTGCGATGACCACTGGCGACGATAATGGCAGTGAGGATGAGCAAATGCAGGGGGGTTTATCCCCGATGGTGGAGGATTTAGCAGACTTAGATGCTGAAACCTATGCGGCAGATGAGCAAGCTGATGAAACTTCGGCACAACCGGAATCTGCACTTGAAGCGGCTGTTAACGTCTTCAGTTGGGTGTAAACGCTTCTTAAAGTCCTATTAAATCTGAAAACACATGCTAAAGACCGGGCTCTCGTCCGCTGTATTCTACGGAGTACACACAACTGAGGAGGGAGCCTGGCTCAGACTTGCGCCTGTGTAAAGCATACCGCAAAGCACAGCACTATGTGGACCACATAATTTGCAGGCAAAGTGGCTATGACGGCTTTACCGCGACCGCAGCACGCGCAGTGTACAGAGCAAATCTATATTGGTCGGAATGGCGGGATTCGAACCCACGACCTCCAGTCCCCCAGACTGACGCGCTAACCTGGCTGCGCTACATTCCGTTTAGTTTTTTGAGCAACACATCCCGCATGTTGGTCATATGGTTCAATAGCTGAACTAGGCCATCACGCTCTTCCGCCGCAACTTCTGGCGTGCTCTTTCTTCGCTTGAGCTCCAGCTGCGCACCCCTTATGGTGTACCCCCTATCATACAGCATGTGCTTGATTTTTTTAATGGCGGCAACATTGTGCTTGTCGTACAGCCTTCTCCCACGCCTTTTTATTGGGTTAATTTGTGGAAATTTGCTTTCCCAAAACCTGAGTACGTATTGCTCCACGCCAACTTCCTTTGCCACGTCACTAATTGTCCAGAAAACCCTTTCGTGGACCTCGTCCGCTTCACACTGGGTTTGCAGGTCAGCAGTCACGACTCTTCACCGTTGATAAGGCGCTTCATCGTTACAGACGGGCAGAACGTCACAGTGTTGTGCTCTTTAACTATGAACTGCTCCAAAGTTTTAGGATTTCTGCAAACGCGCTCTTTCTTGCGTATCACCTTGAACGTGCCAAACGATGATATCTTCAGTAGGCCGTCCCTGACCAGGGAGGATACCATCTCATCAAGCATCTCCCCCACAAGCACCAGTGCATCCTCGCGCGATATGCCGATTTCTCTGTTAATAGTGTCGGCAAGCTGGGCCCTCGTAAGCGTCTGAGCCATAATTTAGCACCAAGTACAACAGACTGGACAAGTCTACATCATGGAAAGAAAGTATCAAGCCCATATTAGCTACGCCTGGTGAAACGGGTTTCACGGTCAATAGCCATAAGTATGCTCACCAACACCATGCTTGTTAGCATAATACTCCCTCCGTATGACAGAAACGGCAGAGGGATGCCAACTATTGGTAAAATGCCAGCGACCATGCCAACATTTATGAAGAGGTGTAACATGAAAAATACTGAAATTCCAACCGCTACTAACCTGCTGAAGTGGCAACGCGCGCAAAACGCAATATACAGGCTGGTGTAAACTAACACGCTGTATAGGATCAACAGCAAAACCACACCTACAAATCCGCGCTCTTCGCTAAAGACGGAAAAAACGAAGTCAGTCTGCCTTTCCGGCAGAAAGCCTAGTCTGGCCTGGCTGCCGCGTGCAAAGCCTTTGCCGTATATACCACCAGAGCCTATGGCTATCTGTGACTGCAAAGAATTATACCCCATACCCAGAGGATCACGCCCAGGATCCCAAAAGGAGAGCAATCTGTTTTTTTGGTAACGATGTAGCATTCCCCACACCATGGGGGACATTACACACAGCAGGGAAAGAAACAATACCATATATCGCCTATCTACCACGGCGACGAACATGATGAGCATGGCCATGAGAAACATAATGCCTGCAGTACCCAAATTGGGTTGCTTATACACAGAAAGCACAAGCGGCAGGGTGATGATTATGCCCCCGGTGAAGTTGCGCAGGCTCAGGGACCGATGCGGGTTTCTGTCATGAAAATATCTGGCCAGAGCCAGGATCAGGGAAACCTTGGCAAATTCCGAAGGTTGAGCGCTAAAGGCGCCTATTTTTAGCCACCTGGTTGCGCCCATGGCCGCATACCCGAAAACGTGCACCATCAGCAGTAGACAAAACACCCCAGCATATGCGAGATATGAGTACCGCATGTATGATTTCACGCTAACAAACGATGCCGCGATAGACAAGGGTATGCACACCGCGCAGACACACAAGTGGTGCCTAGCAAACGGATACCAATGCCCGCCAGCGGAAGAGTATTGGATTCCAAATCCGACAAGCAGCAGTATAGCCACGTCCAGTAGCAGTAAGACACGTATCTTGGACATCACACACCCTCAGCGTTACGCAAGCAACCCACTCGCCACACCCACAGTGGTATAGCACAAAACCTCAGTTTGTTATATCTCCAAAATAATGACCCATGGTCCGGTGCTATGTTCAAACTGATAAAAACCTTGTGAGTTGCCCCCTTGAAGTCCATAATTGTGGCAGGTGAGGGTCTTGTCCGGGGTGCGCTTATGGTTCCCAGAGTGCTATACAACAAGTGTTTCATAGCCGTGTTTTGTGTACTCGCGGTTGCGTCGTTCATACTCATCGGTAGCATGAATAACTATGAGCTAGAACTGGAACGGTCTTCGATCAAAATTCAGGAAATAAACTCGGATGAGGCACTATATGGGCTGGTGTCAAAAATAGGGGCGGGCCCCACACTTCTGGTGCTATACACGTCGTGGTGCAGCAACTGCGTGGAAAAGATGCCAGAAGTTATAAGCATCATTGGTGCGTACAAGGATGTGGAACCGGTAGTTATCTCGCTAGATACAAACAGAGAAAAGCTTGCCGGCTTTTTGCTGTCTCAAAAGCAGGTAAATTTCGTCCCGTACAATGTGTCCCCGGCGTATCACAGCAAACTCGCCTACGCATTGGCGGGTAAGGGCGTGTATTTTGATGGGCGTATACCGTATATAGCCGTACTCAGTGAGGGTAGCCCCCCTGCCGGGAATATAACTAGCTCACGGGCGCTGCGGGCGGTTATGGATTCCATAACCTCGGCGAAGACTCAACAGTGAGTGGGCTCGGCGTGCAGGTATCGGTGGTAATGGGCAGTAAGTCTGACTTTCCCACCATGAGTGCCGCAACGTTAACTTTGGATGAATTGCGCATTGAGTTCGAAGTAATGGTGGTCTCGGCTCACAGGACGCCGGAAAGACTGTATGACTTCGCGAAAACTGCTCATACAAGGGGCATTAAGGTAATAATAGCTGGTGCAGGTGGGGCGGCGCACTTACCGGGTATGGTAGCTGCGCTGGCAAGCGTTCCAGTTGTGGGTGTACCCATAAGGAGCGAACACCTGAATGGTCTAGACAGTTTGTTGTCCATCGTACAAATGCCCAAGGGTACCCCCGTTGCCACAATGTCTATAGGGGCTGCGGGGGCCGCGAATGCCGCAGTATTTGCGGCATCCATACTAGGGTTGAGCAATGCTGACGTGCAGCGCAGGCTCGTGGAGTGGCGAGCAAAGCTTGCATCCGCGGTTAAAGTGTCCCCTTTTGAAAGTGAAGGCTAGTCTCCCCAGTTGGGGAGCTTTGCGCTTTCGGTATGCAAACTGTGCATGGCCCGGGTGCGTGCAGTACTCGGCCAGGACCACCACCTATGCCGCACTGAGCGCCCTTGTGCTGCCGCTGTGCGCAGTCGCATTAGTGACTTTGGAACTCGGTGGAGGCGTACTAGCGGAAGGTGCGCCACTGTTGCGCACATCGAATGACACTTCCTCTACTATAGACGTCAGTCGCGTACACACCTCGGTCATCTGATCGACGGAGCTTCTCATATGATCGATGGCCATGGCGGAGGTCATGAGGTACGGGAGGTACAGAAAAAATCCGTCGTGGTGTTCAATGAACGACTTCACCCTTCGCATGTTGTCTGGCAGTGGTGTACCCTCGGCCTCGGCAGCGGATACAGCTTCGCTTGCCTTACGTATAAAGGCAGCATACTCAACTTCGTCCGCAAACACCGCTTTGTTACCAAATAGCTTGCAATCTAGGTTGCGTAGCACGTCTCTACACGCTGTAACATGCTGTTTGTTGTTGCTATCATAGGGTTGCTTACATGTTGCATTATCAAGAATCTCCTTGATAGCCTTGCTCATGAGCTCTATTTTCTGGTGTACATAAAACTTATTTTTTTTGCCACTGCTGTCAGCAATTTCGTATGAGAGCGACTCGGCAATTTTCCTGTACGCATTGGCTGATGTTGCACTTGCTACCGCGGCAGCCTCCATGCTTGCCTTTTGGAGCGTGGTACACACGCTGACTACGGAGTTTTGTTCTGCATCCCACATTTTGTACATGGTCCGCAGGCTTCGCATGCGGTCATCCAGGATTGCCCTAACTTCCCTAGCAACAAGTCCACTGCTTTTTTCCAAATAGCCAGATACACTCTTCTTAAGCGCAATAAAGCCATTACTTACTTCTGCAACTTTTACTAGAACCTCAGCAAGCTGCTTTCTCACCTCATCACCAACGAGGTGTTGCATTGATCCTGCAGCTATACGTGCATTTTCAATGAGGGCGCGAGCATCGTCTAGGTAGCGCACCAACTCATTGCCCATATCCTTCAGGCGCTCTTCAGTGCCCTCTAAAATGTTCTTGGTTCTAGCAAGATTCCACTCAAGCGCATCGTCGGTGTGTTTTCTTACCTCCTCGACAATGCTGGGAATTCGCTGGTTGATGGCACTGATTTCATTATCCAGTCGGGTCCGGAACTTCTGCATATCGTCGAGCTCTCCGACACACATGAGAATTCCTTGCTGCACGAACTGGAGTTGTTGCATGCTGGCATCCGCAACAGACACCACAGCGGACTGTAAGGCAAGCCTGCCGTGTGCAATCTTTGCTTGGACCTTGTAGCATGCTTCGTGCTTCTCGACCAAAGCATCTATCGCGGCTGCGTGGGCTTTCTTGCGGCTGTGCCCGCCAAGCGTTACGTACAATCCTAGGACAATTACCCCAATTAGCAGCGGTAGGGCCGCGCCGAATGCAACTTTAAGTGCTGGCGGATACGGGCCAGAAAGAATCGCTTTCACCCCACGGAGAAAGCCAGGAGCAAAAGCCTTGGAAATTTGCAGCGCATTTTTGATGAGTATCGCAGTAGATACGCAGAGCAGCAGCACCATTACACATAGTGCCACACATGCTGTGACTTTTCTGGTCTTGTATGCCAGCGTCACATAGTGGTTAAATGCCTCATGTTGTTCGTCCTGGCATGTTGCAAGCTTGGCTTCCAAGTTTACCAATTCCCTGTGTAAGACAGCAATGCGGCTTTTGAGTTCGGAGAGATTTTCTTCGGAATTATCATCCGGATCGGGGTTGCCACCCGGAGCTGTTACCTTATCCTTATCGTTTGTGGTCCAACGCTCATCGTTTGGCTCTCTGGCGCCCTTGGCATGTGAGTTTTTTTTCAACCCAGGATTGGAGTTATCAGTAGTCTGCTGTTCTAAAGGCATAAACCCCCCCAC